>JBAYOH010000039.1:0-14157 GCA_041678455.1 Methanofastidiosum sp. | reverse complement strand
GCGTTCATACTCTCTTTTCAAGGCAAAATCAATCAAGCTGTCCATGACAACTAAAACCCGCTATTGGTATATAAATTTAACCAATAGCAGGAATAGAACCGAAGTTAATCAAAATTCTCTTAACTATTTGGTATAATGAAGTTTTTCACCAATAATCATCAAGAGTATATAAATCAACTTTTTAGCAAAATCGAAGATTTTTATGGTGATACACTAGTGGCCCTCATTGTCTATGGATCTTATGCAAGGGGAGAGAATAGGTTTGATTCAGATATTGATTTATTTATTGTAATTAAAACAGATAGAAACAGGAGAGAAAGAATAAGAGAATTTGTCAAAGAGATTGAATCTCCACTACTAAATTTAAGCCTCAAGCTTTACGAGGATAGGATATCTCCCGAAATATCAACTTTAATTCTAACTGAAAAAGAATCCTTGAGCTTTAATCCTCTGTATCTTGACATGGTTACAAAAAGAATTATCATATTTGATAGAGACAATTTCATGGAAAATTTACTTATGAAATATAAGAATTTAATGAATGAATGTAAAACAAGAAAGGAAAAGTGTGGTAGTTTTGAATACTTTGTCCTTAATAATAAAAAGATATTAGAAGGTATAAAAGTTGGATAAACTTTCAGAAGACTATCTAAAACGCGCTATTATTAGATATGAAGTATTGAATGAATATCTCAAAAGAGAAGGGTATGCAGAAGTAGTAAGGGAAGCTCAGGAAACTGTGGAGCTTTTATTAAAGGCTGTCTTACTGGATATGGGGCTTATTGTTCCGACTATGCACGATGTTAGTATTATCCTAGATAAAAATAAAGAGTTTTTAAAAGAGCCATTCTTAGCTAATTATCTAAAACATTGAGAAAAGAAAGGGAGGTAAGCTTCTACGGCGCTGAAGACTTTTTACCTTCTGAAGAATATGCTCAAAGTGATGCAATAAGGGCCATCGAGGATGTAAAGTTTGTTTTAGACATTGTAAAAAAAACTTTAGAACTAGGCTAAAATGATATGTTCAAAATGTTGAATACCCCCATCATCGATCAAAATCAAGAAAAAGAATCTATAATTTTTAATCTTTTTCTTCTTTCCTTATTTCTTAAGATTTAATAAACAAAGACTTAAATATTATTGTATTATTTATTAAACATATGTATAATTTATTAAACAATAATTTAAGAATAACTGAAAATCACCTGAAAGTTCTTTCTTTGTTCACATCCGGGTATAATAAAAGTCTATACATAAGAGAAGTAAACAGAATGCTTGAATTAAGCCCAAGGACGGCACAATTGACACTAGACTACTTAGAATCTAAAGGCGTATTGCATTCAACTATACTTGGTAAAATAAAAACATATTCATTGAGAAAAAATCAGACCAGCAAATATTATCTGACATTGGCTGAATCATATAAGACTACACTTTTTATGGATAATCATGCTTTAATTATGGAAATTATAGAAAAGATATCGCCACTAATTTCTGGAATTGGCCTTATCTTTGGAAGCTATGCCAAAGGAATTGAATATAAGGGATCTGACATTGACATCTTTTTAGCTGGTGAAGCGGATAAAAAAACAGTAAAGGAGGTATCAAAGAGTTACGGAATTGAAATTAACTTAATCGCCTATCCCCTAGAAAAATACAAATCTTCCTGGGATAACGATATATTGATAAAAGAGGTAATTGAGAATCATATAGCGATTTTAGACATTGATGGTTTTGTATCCTCGGCGATAAAAAATGAGTAGAATAATATGGTGCTTAAATCAGAAAAATGGGATTAAGATAATTGAGCCAAATCCAAACTTGTCTAATGCTTATATCCATAAGGCAGAAGATTCTTTAGAATCAATCCAGGTAAACATTAAAAAAGAATGGAAGATCGCTACAGCTTATTATACAATATATTTCTCTCTATATGCAATACTTATGAGGGTAGGAATAAAATCTGAAATTCATTCGTGCACTGTTGATTTTGTAAAGGAATATCTTAATGAATATTTTAATAAAGAAGAAATAGAACTTATTGAAGATTCTTTAAAAGCAAGAATCGATGTCCAGTACTTTGTTGATAAAGATATCCCAGATGAACTATATTCCAAGTTAATTGAATTTGCACCACACATATTAATCAAATCTAAATCTATTCTTTCTAAATTGACTGAAAAGAAAATAAAATCAATAAAGGATGAAATTAAAATTCTAATAACTGAATAATTTTTAATCTTTTTCTTCTTTTCTTATTTTATGGCTTCTGGACGTTTAAAAAATCAATTTAAAACTTTGATTCTTTTTATCCTAGGATACAGAACTTCAGTAAAAGTTATATACATTTCATGATGATAGTACTTAGATGATGTTTAGTGCTGTTATTTTTAAGGATGAAGATATGTATGTTGCAGAATGCCCAGAAATAGGGACTGTAAGTC
This sequence comes from Methanofastidiosum sp., assembly GCA_041678455.1. Taxonomy (GTDB): domain Archaea; phylum Methanobacteriota_B; class Thermococci; order Methanofastidiosales; family Methanofastidiosaceae; genus Methanofastidiosum. The sequence continues at coordinate 11,713 of JBAYOH010000039.1, read as the reverse complement.
AGGGGTATACAATAGACGAAGCTCTTTCAAATCTAAAGGAGGCTACTGAGCTTTACTTAGATGAATTCCCATTAGAAAAACATTCCAAATCCTTTCTTTTTCCACGCTTTTAGAGGATTCTTAGTGAATCCTGGTGGTAACTATTATAAAATGGCCCAAACATACCTTTTGTCTCCTGAAAATAAATCTATTTTGACAGAAAGTTTATGTGGTGACCATCTTGCTAGGCTAGCATATAATTATTCCCCTACAGATCTATTTGATGTATCAAATTCTCTCTTCTATTACAGAACAAACAAAGGGGGCTCTGTAGATTATGTTGTGAGGCTTGGAGAAGAACTTATACCTGTTGAGGTAAAATACCAATCAAAAATTGGCAGCAACGACTTTAAGAATCTAAGAAGGTTTGATAAAGGGTTACTTGTCACAAAAAACTATTTAGACCTTGAGAATAAATATAGGGCGATCCCACTTAGTTTATTCTTAATGTTAATATGAACTATAAATAAGAATGTATTTATGTAAAAACTGTTAAGGTATAAAATAGCAGGTCGGCTATGGAAGATGGGATTACATTGAAGCTGAAAAGATGGAAGGCTATTTTATGTATAGCTATAGAATTAGAGAAGGTGTATGTGCTTTACAGAATGAATAAGTGTCTAACTGAAATTCAAGAAGGGATAAGGAAAAAAACAGAGAGAAAATGCTAAATTTCACAATTTTTTGGCATACTGTGAAGCTGATTAGATTAATAAAATCCAACTAAAGATATTTAACTTAAAACGTCAATTTATCATCAGTGATTAAATGTCAGAAAATACAGATTTGGAGATTGAATCATTGGTCAGGGAAGCTGCATTTTTTGTTCATGCACAAGGTGAGGATGCCTTTCCTATGTTTAGAACAAAAGGCAGGTTCTTATATGGTGATATCTATGTGTTCGTCTGGGTCGTAAGAGGTAACAGGATTATTAGGCTTGTATTCCCTCCCGATAATATGGGAGAGGATATAGAAATCACCTACATGACCGATTCAAGCGGCACAGACATAACTGAAATGATAATGAAGATAGCATATAGCCACAAGGGTGAAGGGTGGTCAGAGCCCTACCAATGGAAGAAACCAAGAAAAAATATCGATTCGGAAAAAATATCCTTCATTAAGAGCGTTATCCACAAGGGCAAGACATACGTTGTTGGGGCGGGTTACTATCTGGATTGAAATATAGTAACTCACCTTAAATGAGCAATTGGATTAGCCGAAACATTTAAATATTATCATAGTGGCTATTTAATAACAATAACGGTGATAATATGGAAAAATATCTAAAATCATTATTAATTATATTTGTCTTGGCATTTGCCACGTTCTCATCTGTTTTGGGGACAAAAGTTCTATCTGAAGAAAGGATAACAACAGACCCAGATAGACAAGAGTATCCAGCCATATACGGCGACATCGTCGTCTGGCAGAATAATATACACGGCACCTCGGACATCTACGGCTACAATCTAAAGACAGGGCAGGAGTTCCAGATAACAGACTCAGGCTATGCTGGATATCCAGCCATATACGGCGACATCGTCGTCTGGCAGGACGATAGAAACGAATACACTACCGGAGCTGACATCTACGGCTACAATCTAAAGACAGGGCAGGAGTTCCCCATATGCACAAAGGATGGAGAACAAGTCTCTCCAGCCATATACGGCGACATCGTCGTCTGGGAGGACGATAGAAACGAATACACTACCGGAGCTGACATCTACGGCTACAATCTAAAGACAGGGCAGGAGTTCCAGATATGCACAAAGAATGGAGAACAATACTTTCCAGCCATATACGGCGACATCGTCGTCTGGCAGGACGATAGAAACAAGCAGTGGGACATCTACGGCTACAATCTAAAGACAAAGCAGGAGTTCCCCATATGCACAGAGGATAGAGACCAAGGCTTTCCAGCCATATACGGCGACATCGTCGTCTGGCAGGATGATATAAACAACGAAGACGAAGACTACAGTAGTGAAAGCAGTGACATCTACGGCTACAACCTGAAGACTAAACAAGAGTTTCCCATATGCACAGAGGATAGAGGCCAAGGCTTTCCAGCCATATACGGCGACATCGTCGTCTGGCAGGATGATAGAAACAAGCAGTGGGACATCTACGGCTACAATCTAAAGACAAAGCAGGAGTTTCAGATAACTACAAACACAGCTAATCAAAAGTATCCAGCCATATACTGCGACCGCGTAGTATGGCATGACGATAGAAACGAATCGGATACCAGAACCGACATCTACATTGCTTATCTTGATGTTGTTTGTGAAACAGCAAAGAAGTCTTTACCAATGGACTGGATACTAAAGATCCTAAAATCCAACAAGGACAAGGAATAAATCTATTTTTTTTTCTTTTTAAACTCTTTTTATTTCAATTTAATACTAAATACAGCCCTTCGATAGGGTAGTGATATTATACCTGGATCTAAAAATAAGGCTAATAAAAAGCAGTTAACGGAAGAAGGGCCCAATAAACTCGAGGGATACTCTCTTTCAGAAATGATAAAGTCAATAGATTATGCAATAAGCTACACCAAAGAATACAGCTTCACTTTTTCATGTTTTGATGAGGAAGAGACTTCAGAAAAGGTAAGAGCAGTCACTAATGAATTGAAGGGGCACCTTGAACGTGTAAAGGGCGTATATAGAGCCAAGTTCATTGAAGAAGAAGAGACAGCAGATTTACTAGGGGACGTGAGCGCGTAGGCGAGGATTATGGATAGAAGATACACTGATTTTGAAATGAAAATGCTCTCTTATTACGATATATAGGGATCTTCTTCACAGTTTGGATGCATAACGATGTTGTAATCCAAGTGATAGCACTAATCTTGATAAAAACGCCTAATGCTTTAAACTAAGTTATGAAGCCCTGGGCGGGGATTGAACCCGCGGCCTCCTGCTTACCAAGCAGGCACTATACCACTAAGCCACCAGGGCATAAGACTTAGATTTTCATATTATTATAAAAGGTTTTTCCATATGTGACTTGTCTAAGGGATATCATTAAAGCTTAAAAGTAAGTCTTAAATATATTGCTTCTTTAATAATAATAGATGAGAAGGATCAAACTTTCAGAAATTAAGGCCAAATCAATTCCAATTTTGAAAAGACATGGAATAAAAAAAGCAGCTATTTTTGGGTCTTATGCCAGAGGAGAAGAAACAAAAGAAAGCGACATAGATCTCCTAGTTGAATTCATAGATGTCAAAAATAAATCATTGCTTGATTTAATCGGCCTAGAACAAGAACTTGAAGAATTTTTCAATAAAAAAGTCGATGTTATTACATATAATTCAATTCATCCTCTATTAAAAGACTATATTTTAGAGGAGCGGGAAGTATTCTATGAAGAAGAATCTTAGGATTTTCTTAATCTATATCTTTGATAGCATAAATTTAATTGAAGATTATACCAAAGATAAAACAAAAGAAGAGTTTGAAGATTCGCTCTCTCTCCCAAAAACATGACTATCAGAAGACTTGAAATAATCGGTGAAGCAATAAAAAACTTACCTCAAGAATTTAAAAATAATTATATTAATCCCCCTTGGAAAACGATATCAGGATTAAGGGATAAATCAATCCATGAATACTTTGGCGTAGATATAGATCTATATGGACTATAATTATAAGTGATTTGCCGGAATTAAAACAAAACATAGAAAAAATTTTAGAAGAACTTTAATTGAAAATTAAATAATAGGAAATCCTAAGCTTATTCCTCCAAAATCTTGCATCTCATGCAGGTTCCATCCATTGTGGGCTCGCCACAAATCTCACATACCCCTATTGATTCTGGGATAAAGCGCTGATTTAATGCCGGGAGTATCTTGTCATATCCTGACAAAAGAGAGTATTTTGTCGTTGGCCTTACCTCTTCCATCCTGTCAAGAAACTTCCCAACTTCTCCCCTCATGGCATATATGGCATATGGACATTCTGACGAGTCAAAAGAGAGCTTATTGTAAAGTGCAAAGATAACTATCTCCTTCTCTAAAAAATAACGCAGGGGTTTTATCCTCTCTACAAATTTGTCGCTGATCTTCTTATAGTAGTTCTGGCCTCTAGAGAATCTGATTACATCGCCTCGCATTAGATTCATTATGACAGACTGATCTTCATCATCAAGGTTGTGGCCTGTAGCAAGCTTTGTGCATGATAGCTCTCTTGCTTTTTTATTAAGGATATACCTCCGTAAAACGCCGCAGCTAGAGCATGCATTTTCCTTGTTATTTTCAACAAAAGAGTCTAAGGTCTTACCAAAATTATCCTCAAACGATTCGATGTGGTAGTCTATCTCAAGCTTTTCAAGTTGTTTTTTTGCAGCAGCAAGCGTGTGGTGCCTATAACAGGAAATCCCCTCATCGACTATGATAGCCTCCATCTGGAAAGGGTATCTGGCCTGTAGCTTCTTTAAAAGATAGGCTAGAGTCAAGCTATCCTTCCCACCGCTTACAGCAACTGCAATCTTCTCATCCTTTTTTATCAGGTGATTTTCTCTAATGCCCCGCATGAACTTTTTAACAAAATAGCTATTGAAGTGCTCCCCGCAGTAGTGCTGGCCAGACTGTCTCTGGAAGTAGATCGCATCCTTTTTACACCTTGAGCACTTCAATTAACCACCTGAAGCAACTGTGAATAGCTCAATCGTATCGCCTTCCGCTAAAGGCTCATCCTCGCAGATGATCCTGCCATTTTTTATCACGACGTACTGCTCTTTTAATATGAATAGCTTTGAGAATACTTCGGAGACATTTTCAGCCTCTATCTCCACACTCTTCTTGTCCCGTAAAAAAACTACCTTTATCATAACATCATAAAAACGAAGGCAGGATGTTTATTGCGAAAAGCAGTATGCCTATCCCAGCAAATACCTTCTGAATCATATTAGAGTTTGCCTCGCTGAACTTTATATCCACTATCTCCTTGAATATCTTCCCCCCATCAAACAAAAATGGCATGGGGAATAGGTTAATCAAACCTATGTTAAAGTTCAAGAGGAAGATCCAGAACAACACACCGCTTATCGGGGTCAAGATATTCATGCTGACCGGCGAGTTGTAGTTTTGAGAGGTTACAATACCGATGTAGCCTTTGCCAGCTTCAGTTGGGTGTTCTTTCAGCAATACATCAAATGTGCCTTTATCTGTTGTAATACTTAGCGTATCATCTGGATTTGTATCTTGCATAATGTCATAGAAATCCTGTAGGACTTCAATCGTTACTCCGTTAATCTCTGTTATTATGTCGCCCTGCGATATAAATCCAAATGCGCTTGATGTTTCTTCAATTGAAACTATCTGGATCCCAGATGGTGTCAAAAGCGGATTTACAACTGCCATGATAAGGACAAACGCGATTAAAGCTGTAACAAAGTTTGCCATTGAGCCTGCTGCATAGACCTTCATCCTGGTGAGCCTTGATGTCTTTTTTAGCTTCTCTTCATCGGGCTCAACAAAGGCCCCAGGCAATACAACGAAAAGTGCTAACCCGACAGACTTTAAAGGGATATTATTTGCCCTTGCTATTATACCATGCGATCCCTCGTGCACCATTAGAACTACTATAAGCCCTATCAAGCTGTACCAGAAAGGAACTGTGACACCGGGTATTACAAATCCGACCCCAGGTGTCGGGGCCGGGGAAAGTAGGACCTTAATAGCATTTGAAAATAGGAAGTAAAACACAGTGACCATCCCGACAACAGCAGCACCTATCCCTATTATGCTGTATGCCCCCCAGATTTTTTTCCCTTTCTGTGAAATATTATCAATAAAGTCATTGAACTTTTTTGTTTTCCACAAAAGGATTATCCCCTGAAAATCGATGCCATACTTTGAAAGGCTATGCCTCTTGTCGACCTCGGAAAGTGTAACCCAGAACATAATTATTCCTAAAAGTACTACATAAAGCGGATTCATATCCAATCCCTAAGATAATGATTTATATTTCTAACTGTAATTTTTTATAATGAAGGAGAAAACAGTCACATTTCACAGGAGAACTGTGGCCTATAGCGATGAAAAATGGCAGCTGCTTTCGTCAATTAGGTCCAAGGCAGTTACAGTCATGGAGAAGATTTCTGATTTCAGCCCCATTCTTTATGGCTCGGTAGCAAGAGGGGATGTCCACAAAGCTTCAGATATTGACTTTTTTATCGAGGATGTCCCTGAAACTTATCTATTAGAGATGGCACTAGATGATCTCGGCATCAAAGAGAGGAGCATCATCCAGGCAACGCCTTGGCACCTTGTAAAAGGTGCAATTACGCTCTTTGGCGGGGAAACTATAACCTTCCCTCTCACAGAGTCAAAGTTGAGGGAGATTGAGTTTTACTATTTTGGGGGGGCAATCGAGCTTGGTGATTTAAAAGAAGATAAGAGGGTCCCAGGCGTTGATAAAAGGCTCGTATTGATAAGGCCCAATGATAAGGGCCATATAGAAGAGGAGATAACTGGGAGAGAAGCCGAAGTATCAAAACTACTAAACGTTTCAATTGATATTGTTAGGGAGCGCTCTCAAGTCCTTACAAGAAGGGATAAGGTAGGCAGGACGGGCGTTTATCTCAATAGACGCTTGATGCACGATGAATCCTTTGAGCAAGTCTTAAAAATGATATGCGATAAAGACTCAAACGTCAGAAGGAGAGGTTAGACATGCACTGGGCATCAACTTTTGCTGAGAGAATTATATCTGAAAGAGGAGAGAAGAAAGAGTATGTATGTGAATCTGGGGTTACACCATCAGGGTTCTGTCACATAGGCCACTTCAGGGAGGCCATCACAACAAGCCTTGTAGCGCTTGCATTAAAGGATATGGGATACAACTCCCGCCACATACACATGTGGGATGATTATGACAGGTTTAGAAAAGTTCCTTCAAATGTACCGGCAAACTATTCTGAGTATATCGGGATTCCAGATTATAAGGTTCCTGACCCCGATGGATGCCACAGCTCATTTGCCGACCACTTCATAGAGCCTTTTGAAGTTTCACTTTCTGAGGCTGGGATGAAACCTGATTTCTTGAGGGCTTCAGATCAATACAAAAAGGGCATTTACAGGAACAATATCAAGATATCACTTGATAAAAAGGAAAAATTAATCGAGTTATTGAACAGCCAGCGTGGCGGAGAAAAGATCACAGCTGAATGGTACCCAGTTTCAATTTACTGTCCAAAATGCGGGAAGGACTTGACAAAAATTAAATCTTTTGATGGCGAATATACCCTAAGTTATTCGTGCAAGTGTGGATTTGAAGAGACAGCCGACATAAGAAAAGCAAATTACATTAAGCTGAAATGGAGGGTGGACTGGCCATCAAGGTGGGCTGAGCTTGGGGTTGACTATGAGCCATATGGGAAGGACCACGGCACACAAGGCGGTAGCGCCGACACAGGGCAGAAAATAATTCAAGAGGTATTTGGAAAGCCACCAATAATAGGCGTAACATATGAGTTTGTGTCATTGAAGGGTGCAAGCGGAAAGATGTCGTCTTCAAAGGGAAATGTTGTCTTACCATCCGATATTCTTTCAGTCATGGAACCCGATGTATTGAGGTATCTTTTTGTCAAGACAAAACCAACAAAGGAGCTAAAGATTGCTCTTGACCTTGATTTCCTAAATGTTTACGATGAGTTTGATAGGATTGAAACAACTTACTTTGGCGATGAAGAGATTACTAAGAGGGAAAAGTATGATAAGCTCTATGAATTCTCTAACATCTGGGGATATAACTCCCTGCCAGCACAGCCATCTTTTAGATTTATGGCAGTCCTTGTCCAGATAACTTCTGATGTTGATCGGATTATAAAAATCCTAAAGAAGGAGGGCCACTTAAAAAATGAGCTTTCTGAAACTGACATCGAAAGGATAAAGACGAGGGCAAAGCTTGCGGCAAACTGGGTAAAGCTCTATGCCCCTGAGATCATAAAGTTTGAGTTAATGGATGAGCCCCCAAAAATAGAGCTTTCAAAGGGGCAGAAGGAAGGGCTTAAAATAATCTCTGATCTAGTCCAGGGTGAAGATTTAACTGATGTTGAGCTTCACAATAAGATTTACGAAATTGCAACAAACATCCCAATAGAACCAAAAATTCTCTTTGGAGCCATATACCAAGTTTTGATTGGCAAGGAATCAGGCCCCAAAGCCGCAGCGTTTATCAACGCTCTTGAAAAAGATTTTGTAGTTGAAAGATTCAGAAGCTACTGATGCCTTCTGTATAGGAAGTATATCAAGGCCGCTATAACTGTCCCGAAGCCATAAAACGGGACATTTTTTGTTTCTCTGTAGTACGTGTAGACATGGTCATCAAATGAGCCGTAAACTACGTATCTCTTATTTTTTACGCTAAAGCTATCAACAGAAGATACATATGAACCTACTTTAGCAGAGCCAATAAATTTCCCGTCTCCTTTTATCATGTAGAAGGTCTCATCCATTGAACCAAGAAGAATCAGCACTTCATTTCCCTCTTTATACGAATAGATGTCCTTTACTTCCTGTTCTGCCTTATAATTCCAGAGATCATTTAAAGAATAATCGTAGCTGTTCAGATTCCCTTTCCCATCGGCCAATAAGAGCATATTGCCTGTGTCATAGCCTGTTATGAAATACTCGTCCATATCCTTCTGGAACACTTTGTTCCCTTCCTTGTCAAGGACATAATATCCTCTTGTTAAAACTAGTATCGATGGATCTCCAAGGTAGTTAAATGGGATTGTTCCCCATACGACAGAGTTGCTCTGATCCTTCCACAAGAGATTAAGTTCGCTATCAAAGACATAGACATAGTTTCCAAGCCCACCTGTTATTATCTCTAATTTTTTGTCACCATTTATGTCATTGAAGTTTAGATCCACGATCCTGTTTGATGTGCTGTAATTGGCTACCTCTTCCATGTCTTTAAATACCCTGATATAAGTAGAGCCGGTAACGACCTCATTTTTCCCGTCTCCGTCAATATCTGCAATTTTTATCTTTAAGACGTCTCCAGAATCAGAGTACACCTTTACTATCTCTCCTTTGTTTGAGATAAAGTAAATTTTTGCATCGGTGGAAGCACAAACTGCATCAAGCTTCCCATCTCCGTCGATATCTCCTATATCAAGAGCCCTTACTTCATATGGCATTTTAGCCTGCCAGATAATCTCGCCTGATGATATATCAAAAACAGTCACATATCCTGGATTTCCGCAGCACCCGGAGGCAACAACTACTTCAGGGACACCATCACCTGTAAAATCACCGTGAAGGATTTCCCAAACGTTTCCCCCCATATTGTGGGTCCATAATCTAGTGATGTACTCTTCTTCTGCATATACCCCTTGGAGTAATAATCCGAATATAACAAATATCGCCAATAGTATCTTTTTCATTTTAATCCTCCTTTTAAAAAAGGGATATTAGATAGGGAAGCGCATAAAGCGTTCCAATCGTTCCCCCAATATTTGTAAATGCGACAACAAGAATTAGTCTAGTGACCCTGTTGTGCCAGAAATCCCCTAAACTGTTAATATTGTTTAGTTCCTCAAAATCCTTCATCGTTGGGTTCCTGTACTTTAGTTCAGCCAATCCGGCAAACCATCCTGAAGCAAGTGTTGGGTGAAGGGTAGTTATGGGAGCTGCAAGAAATGCCACAACAATTGAAACTGGATGTGCAAAAGCAATTGCAGCACCGATTGCGGCCGTAGTTCCAGTTACAAGTATCCACATAAACATAACATTCAAAGTAAAATCAAGTCCTTTGTCAAAGAACCCATATATTACGATTCCAAAGAATAGTATAGGGATAAGGTATCCTATGTATTTCAAAGTGTTTTTCTTTTGAGGTATTACTTCAAGCGCTTTTATTTCATTTTTTAAGCCCTTTTTGTTTAGCTCTTTCAATGCTCTTTTTACCCCGTCCATATGGCCCCTGCCGATAACAGCCACAAATTTTTTGGCATCGCTTTGCAGTATCTTTAGAGCGATGTATCTGTCCCGCTCATCAATCAATGTTTCTTTGACTGAAGGTATCTCCTTGGATAGCTCATTTAATAGCTCATTTACTATGTCCTTGTCCTGGAGCTTTTCGATAATGTCCTCTTCTTCCTCTTCTTCAAAGAAACCTAGAAAGACTCCAAAAATAAGCTTTAACTTTTCTTTGAGCTTCATCATGTGCCAGGCTCGCTTTAATGTGGTTTGGATGTCCCTATCCATAAGAGCAATTTTGATTTTCTCTTTTTTAGCAACGTTTATCGCCTCAATAAACTCAGAGCCCGGTTTGACTCCAAACTTATCCCCAAGCCTTTTCTGGTAATTGGCTAATAATAGATTGATTAGGAAAAGGAATATCTTTCCCTGCTTTATGATATCTAAAATATTGGTATCTTCCCATTTTTTGACGTTTTTTAGAGCTTGAAATCTGCCCTCGCACAGCTCAACGCCCACGACGTCGGGTTTTTCTTTTTCTATGATTTCCTTTACTTCGTCTACACTTTCCTTTGATATATGGATAGTGCCTATCAATATGACCTCTTTTCCATCAATCTCTAGTGTTTCGTTTGCCATCTTCTCTTAATAGACACAAAGATTACTCCTTTTAAATATTACTTTACAGTGCAATGTAAAAATGTTAAAATTAGGAAATTTACATTAAAAGTTAGGCTTTCCATATTTTCTCTATTTTTTTCTATATATTTATATATATGAAATGCATATACCGATTGATTTAATCTAATACCTAGATTCCCTAAAAGAAGATTATTATGGAAAATAATAAAAATACCAAATCAAATGCAAATAAAAAATTTAATACTTTTCAACCAAATAAGTATATTAATCAAGATTATCCTCTACCTAATATCTCTGTGAATAAAGAAGGCATAATTGTTTTTGCAAATGAGGACACGTCAAGGATACTTGGTTACCCCAAAAAACAACTTCTGGGTATGGAGGTAACTAAAATCTATCTTAATCCCTCGGATAGGGACCTTTTATTGAAGGAATTGTATGACAAAGGATCTGTTCATGATTTTGATGTCACTTTCAAAAGAAATGATGGCGAGAAAATTAACTGCAGACTTGATATGTCAGTTTTTAAGGATAGTGAGGAGAGAATTTTAGGCCACACAGGGATAATTAAGGACTTACAGCTAGAGTGTGATCTTGGTAAAAAATTAAAACAGGAAAATCAAAGACTTTTCTCAATTTTAGAACAGCTTCCTGTCAATGTCTGCCTATATGACAATAGACGAAATATAATCTATGCAAACAAATCTTTAAAGAAAAGATTCGAAAAAATAGATTCGAAGAAATGTTACAAGTTATTCTATGGTACCGATAAACCATGTGACGATTGCCCAATTTTAGACGTATTTAAAAATACGGTTCCAAAAGTTTATGAGAGGACTCAAAGTGACGGTAGAATTTATGAGTTTCACGACTATCTGTTTACCGATAGCGATGGAACTACCTTCGTTTTAGAGATGGGGATCGATATCACCAATCGTAAGGCGATGGAAGAGGATCTAAAGGAGTTAAATGAAACCCTTGAAATAATGAAGAGGATTACGATTAACCTCTATTTTTTTCCTATCTTTTCAATTTTATAAATCTTGGGGCGCTTCATCGTGTTTCTTAACTCTTTTTATCCAAATTTTGGGT
>JBAYOH010000038.1:0-14254 GCA_041678455.1 Methanofastidiosum sp. | reverse complement strand
TAGCGGGTTTTAGTTGTCATGGACAGCTTGATTGATTTTGCCTTGAAAATGGAGTATGAACGCCTTCAAAAGCTAGGCGACAGATTAAACGATATTATCAGCTTCATACCCCTTCTAAAAGGAGGGTCTAGCGTCAGCCATCGAAGAATTTGGGAAATGGCCCAAAATTTGATTAAAAAGAGCTAAGAAACACTATGGAGCGCCCGAAGATTTATAAAATTAAAAAGATAAAAAAAATAGAGATTAATCGTAATCCTCTTAATATTTTATTGGTGACTAAATGGAACCTTTACCTGAAAGTTATATAAGAAAAATAGCTGATGAACCAACTTTGAAATTTCTCGATTTATGGAAAAAATTATCTGAAGAATTGCTTGGCTACCCAATTGAGATAATGATGGGTGATCGAAAGGATAATCCTGAACTAAAACATATACCTGGGGAACTTAATAGTGCATATCCTGCAATGATAGATGGAAATGTAGTATTACCAATATGGCTAGAAAATCCAAAATCATTTGATCCATTATTAATAACGCATGAAATCGGACATTGGATTTTAATGATTAAGGGATTTAAAGGGTTGGTAAATAAATATAATAGACAAACAGGGATAGATATAAATATGAATTCTTTAGCTCAGCATTTTCCTCTTTATAAACTTCAGAGAGCCCTTGGGCATGATCCGCAAAAAATGATTGATACAAGAACAAAGTCCAATTTAAATATCTTAATTAGAGGCCCTGAACTAATGTTAGGTGATCGATGGGCTGAGTTTGCGCTTTTATTTGCCGATGATGTATTGAACTGCTCAGAAGAATTAAAAAATGATCTTATTGAAATACTTCAAGAAGACTTTCCTGTTACATTTTCTTTTTTAGAAAAAATATTAAATTTAGTATCTAAGCACGACCTTAATGACCCCAAGTCAAATCTTGCTTTTTTAAGAAACTTAGTTGATACAATTTATTTGGGCGAAGGCTGGAAGGTAATTGATGAAGTCGTAGAATTAAAAGAAATGATAAAAGAGTGTAATCAAAAGAGCTAATCTACTTATATTTTATTTTTAAGCCTAGTACAATTAATACAAGAAATAACGATATCCCATTAGCTAAAACAATAGGGAGATCCTTTTTGTACAATCCGTATATTAACCATAAAAATATCCCAACGGATAGAAAAATCCACATCCAGAAAGATATATCTCTTGTTTCTTTTAATCTAATAGTCTTTATTACTTGAGGTAATGATGATATGGTGGTAAGGAATGCGGCCATTAGACCAATAATCGTAATAATGTCCATATAGGGTAGAATATATGTTTAAATCATATGTCTTTCGGTAACTTTATTATTTTTGATGTAATTTGTCAAAAAACTTAATAAACTTTATTTATAAAAATAGATTAGGGATTATAATGATTCATCCAATTGATAATAGATATGGTTCTTTAGAAATGAGAAAAATATTTGATGAGGAGGAGAGACTAAATAAGATGCTTCTAGTTGAAGGGGCAATAGCAAAAGCTCATTCAGAACTAGGCCACATACCAAAAGAAGCAGGTGACGAAATTTTCAAGAAAGCAAATATTAAATATGTTTCTCTAGAAAGAATGAAGCAGATAGAATCAGAAATAAATCATGATATAATGGCATTAGTTCTTTCACTTTCTGAGCAATGTGGGGTGCATGGAAAATATGTGCATCTAGGAGCAACTTCGAACGATATTAACGATTCTGCAACTGCCCTCCAATTCGTTGAAGCTTTTAAGATTGTTTTTTCTGATTTAAGTAAGCTTGAAGACATACTTATAGTATTATCCAAAAAATATCGCAATACAGTTTGTGTGGGAAGAACCCACGGACAACATGCTATACCAACTACATATGGAATGAAGTTTGCTATTTTCTTAGATGAGACAAGAAGAGCTAGAGATCGGCTCGAATTTTCTTATAGTAATGTTTCTGGTAAGATATCTGGAGCTGTTGGAACCATGGCGTCCTATAAAGATGGCCCTGAACTTCAGAAAAAAGTTGGGGATATTCTTGGTATTAAAATGGCCAAAATATCAAATCAGGTTGTATCTAGGGACACCTATGCAGATGTTATGTTCTCTTTAGCTTCTTTGGCTTCAACCCTAGATAAACTAGCTTTGGAAATAAGAAATCTTCAAAGAACAGAAATAATGGAAATTGCAGAAGGATTTGGTAAAAAACAAGTTGGCTCTTCAACTATGCCAAACAAAAAAAATCCGGTAACATGTGAAAAAATATGTGGTCTTGCAAGAGTATTATACTCTAATGTATTTCCTGCGATACTTAATAATCCCTTGTGGCATGAACGAGATCTTACAAACTCCTCATGTGAAAGGGTGATTCATCCTGAATCATTTATATTATTGGATGAAATGCTTAAGGGCACTATCAAAGTTCTATCTAATCTAGTATTTTATGAGTCAAATGTAAAAAAGAACTTAGAGCTTACGGGATATTCAAATTTGGCAGAAGTTCTAATGCTAAAATTAGTTGAGAAAGGTATGGGCAGGCAGGATGCGCATGAAACAATGAGGGTAGTTTCTATGAAAGAAGGAAGATTCATTGACAATGTTAAGAAGGATAATAAGATAAGAAAGCTATTATCTGAATCTGAAATAAATGATGCGTTAAATCCTGAAAAATATATTGGGTATGCTAAAGAGATAGTGGATGATGTCATTGGAAAATAATCTTTCTTTTGAAATAATATATGAAGATGGGCATAGGCTAGGTAAGGTAAATTTAGGCAATCGTATAGAGAATACACCTTACATTCTTCTAAATAATAAGGACTATTTTCAATTTGGCAGTATGACTATTGAAAAACCTCTCTCTCATCTTGTTGCTGAAACTTATAAAAGAGGTAAGTATGACCTTTCTTCAGTTCCACTTGTCCAAATACCTTTTGACTTACCAATAAAAGAAGCAAAAAAATTATCTAGTTTGAATATATCAATAATAAAAGAAGAAAAAGGAGATTGCCTTTCGATTTATCTTACAAAATATAGTGAAATAAATCAGGAACTTTTTGAGTCAATACCTAAAAAATCTATTTATTTTTTCAAAAGGATAGCCGACGAGAGAATTCTTCTTGATTTCTACTTTAAATTAAAAGAGAGGTATCCCTCTTCTATTTTTTTTATTGATTCAAAAAATTATGAAATTCCAATATTTCTCTTCCTAGGGTTTGACTTATTCTTAGCTGAAGAAAACAATGAAAGGTTTTTCAATGAGTATCTTTCAAATCCTTCGCCAGAATTAGTAGAGATGTACTCAAATGGGTCTGTTAATTCTAGAAGATTATTGAGGATTCTCTACAAAGAGTTTTATAATTTATTTGAAGTTTATTTAAGAAGAGAATTTAAGAGGTCTTATTATATTGATGATATCTCTTTAGATAGGCCTCAGGTAGTTAGATGGAAAAAAGAAGTAGAACGATATTATACTCCGCCAACAAATATAATATTATTGCTCCCCTGTAGTGCAAAAAAACCTTACCGAGTCTCTAAATCTCATACAAAAATTATCTCATTCTTAAAAGATACTCTAAAGGATAAATATTCTAATTTATCTCAGTTAATTCTTACATCACCGCTGGGTGTAGTTCCTAGAGAACTCGAAGACTATGCAGACTATGATATTCCTGTGACTGGGCACTGGAACCAAGAAGAGTTGGATTCTCTTTCTGGGCTACTTTGTTCATTAATAAAAAAATGTAATAATCCAGTTGTAATCGCACATTTTGGAGAGAATAGCCCTTATTTAAAGGCAATTGAGAAACTTCCATTCGAAATATTTTATACTCATGGGTCTCTTGAAGAATTAAAGAGTATTTTTGATACGAATAAAGTTCTTTGGGATAAAGAACCTCTAAATGAATATAAAACTAAAGCACAAAAAATGTTTTCATTTCAATTCAAGAAAGAATTTGATCTACCTTTTAATTATGTAGAAAGAAGAAAAACTACAGATTTGACTTTTAATAAAAAGATAATAGGTATTTTCCAGAATAAAATTAAAGTCAATGTTCCTGGCGGTGAACTAATAAAAGAGTCTTTGTGGGTAAATATTGATTTTGATTTAAGAGGAGATATCTTTTCTAAAGGCATTATAAGTAACTCTGAGAATATTAGACCAGGGGATGATGTTATAGTTCAAAGAAACAATAAATGTATTGGTGTCGGCGAGGCAGTAGTTTCTGGAGATATGATGAAAAAATTGAACAGAGGAAAAGTTGTTAAAATTAGGGCGAGAGGATAGATTGAGCCACATCATAAACTTAAGATCAAATAAGAGAATAGAAGCAATTGAAATAACAAAAGAAATAAAAGAACTTATTTTAAAATCAAATTTTTCTTCGGGTTTGGCTTTTATTTATTCTCCTCACACTACTTCGGGGATAATGATTAACGAAAGTTATGATCCTTCAGTAGTAGAAGACATTAACGCTTTTCTCTCAAAATTAGCGCCAAAGGACAGAGATTATAATCATCTTGAGGGAAATTCAGATGCCCACATAAAAAGTTCTATAATTGGCCCATCAAAAATTATCATTGTTGAAAATGAAAAACTTGTTCTTGGAACTTGGCAAGGAGTCTTTTTCATGGAGTTTGATGGCCCAAGATCGAGGAACGTATATATAAAACTGATTAAGAGTTGATTTAATGCTTCAAACTGCTTTTAGTGCTGCAAGAGCATCGGGGGAGATTCTCAAAAAATATTACAAAAATGATTGTGGGGTCTATAAAAAAGGAGATTTTGATATAGTAACTGATGCAGATTATGAATCTGAAAAGAAAGCCGTCGAAATAATTAGCCAAAAATTCCCAGATCATTCATTTTTATGCGAAGAATGCGGATTTTCTGGAAACGAGAGTAGTGAGTATAAATGGCTAGTCGATGCACTTGACGGGACAATAAACTTTTCTAGATGTATTCCATTATTCTCTTTTTCAATAGCTTTATTAAAAAACGAGATTCCTATCCTTTCGGTAATATATAATCCAATAACGGAAGACTTTTATTATGCAGAAACAGGAAAAGGTGCTTACCTTAATGAAAAAAAACTTTTAATTTCTAAAAACATTAGTCTCAAAGATTCAATAATTGTCAGTGATTTAGCAAAGGATAGAAATTTTCATGAAGAATTTTTTAAGATGATGAAATCATTATCTAAAGAAGTTTTAGGGATTCGTTTAACTCAATCTACATCTATAAATCTTGCATTCGTTGCAGAAGGACGATATGACATTTTTATTAAGAATATAATCAAGTATTATGATGCAATTGCTGGAGTTTTAATATGTGAAGAAGCTGGGGGTACTGTTGTTGATTTCTCAGGGAACAGGATTTCTAAATCTTCCAAAGGAATTATAGTTTCAAACAGCGTGTTAACTAATAAAATATTAGAAATAATCTAGTTACTTTAAAAATATTTCATGTTTTTATCTAACACGTGTTATCTGCCAAATATTTCGCCAAGCTTTAAATTCATCTTTTGCCTTAAATGGCATGAAGCTTAAGGATAGAGATCTTGAGGTGATTGTACTTAGGGTAACAAAATACAAACTTCCCACAAGAGTTGTTGCCGTTCAATTTAGAATCTCTCAAAAACATGTTCAGCAAATAGTCAGTCTTTCAAGAACAACTGGGAATTTTCCAAAGCATAAGAGGCCAGGGCGTAGGCCTTATGCAGTCTACCCTGTGGACTTCAAGGCAGAAATTACCCAGTCTAAACTTACTCTTGATCTTTCCGCATCGGGCATAGCTAAGCATCTGAGGAAAAAGCGTGGTATTAGGGCTGATGTTAATCTCATCCAGCGTATTCTCTTGGAGTAAGGGATGGCAGAAGTTTGCCCAAATAAAAGGGTAAGAAAGAGGCCTTGGGTGAGGTATGAGCGAACATATCCACTATTTGCAGTCCATCTAGACTGATCAACTGGAGTAAAAGGAACTTCATTATGTGTTGTTTTAGATAATGCAAGTCGTAAAATCCTTTCTGGTGGAGAATTCGAAAGGCAAAGTACAGAAACTTCTATAAAGCTTCTAAAAGAAGCTTTAGACAAATATGCTAGCATCAAGAAAATACGGGAAGTCATAACTGATCGAGTTTCATGCAAACAAGAGAGACAAAGATGGGAATGTAATTCATCCATTCGAGGATTTCTGCAAGGAAAATGATATAACTTATATACTACGTGGAAGGGCCCACCCATGACCAATGGCAAGGTAGAGAAATGATTCGACCTTTACAAAAGAAAGCGTGAGAAATTCAAATCGTTTAATGACTTCATTCACGAGTACAACTGTGTAAGGCCGCATATGGGTCTTGACTGGGACAACTTTGAAACGCCAGAGCAAGCTTTCTGGCGAAAGCTCGAACCGGTGCCGCTGGGGAACTTCATAGGACTTTTAGAAAAGGAGGTAGAAAACTATAAAGCGAAATAATTATCAGATAACACAATAATAATCTATAAATTAGATGGCCATATCCTATTTTGAAACTCTAGTAATTATTCCATTGTTCAATCTTTTTAATTCTTTAGTTGTAATTTTAACAAGTGCGTATTTAGACCCGCCACCTACGTACACAACTTCTTTTTCCATTACCTTTGGGTCTATCAGAAAAGTGGCGGCATAGCCAAATGGAGGCGTCCCCCCGCATGGGTATCCAGTTTTCTCAAGCATTTCACCGGGAGAAGCTATTCGTGGCCTTTCAATAGTTAAAGATTTGGATACCTTGCCAGTACTCGCTCTATCTTCGCCTTTGACTATCGCGACAATAAGATCTCCATTAGTGTCGATCATACAAATACTTTTGATCAGATCAGTTGTACAAACTTTGGCAGTTTCAGCAGCTTCTTCAACTGAATGACACGATTTATTAAAAATCAATAACTCTGCATCGCTATCGTTTTCTTTTAGAAAACTATTTAATTTCTTTTCATAATTGTCCATAAATAATAGTCTTGAATTTACTTTAAATATATTACACTTTATCTTTTCCAAACATTATGATATAGTTAAAAAAGTTTCTAGATACAATATCTAGATTGAAATCTTTTCTTTGGATCATCTTATTGTTGTCAATTTAAGTGGATAGTCTGGATTAACTATGAATTCAGATATAGGAAGTATCTCATTATTTTTTAGCACTCTACTGGTTTCTTTCAAAGCTTTTTATTGGGTATTTATAGGGGTACTACTATCATGTAAACAATATCAAAAGATTCTTTACTAAAAGGAAGTGCATAAGCACTCACTTGTACAATTTTAACATTTTTATTTCGATATCTAATGCACTAAGAATATCTTTGTTTCCTATGACTCATGCGACATCTGTAGTGAAAGTACTACTACTCCAAATTTCTAAGACAGACATTCCTCTATCACTTCCCTTTCTTGATATTTTTTTAGGAGGTTGCACAACTTTTCTTTGTTTACTATATAGAAACTTATCAATAAAAGACGAGGCTGGAAATTTCCAGTATCTTCATGCCAATCTTTCTATTAACTGATAAAGATAAAAATTCCTAAAATGACTAAAACAGATTGGATTATCATTATTTAGTCAGATGCTGATGAAATAAATAAAGATTATTATAAGAAAGTTTTTTATATTTCAAATTCCAGTAGTAATTATGAAAGATATAATTATTTCTGGAATATTAATTACAATTTTGTTCTTTTCAGGGTGCATAGTACCATCCAAGACTACACAACAACCAATAATTACTAATCCATGTGAAAATGTAACTTGTCCAGATAAATGCATAAGAGATGAACTTTGGTCTCAAGTTTGTGTCAATGGGGAGTGTAAAGATTTCAAAAGAATTGATGAATGTGCTGAATATTGTGGATGCAAGGAAGATTTATGCAAAGCTATATCATGCAATTATAAATGCATAGGAAATGATATATGGTCTTATAAGTGTGTAGATGGGATTTGTATTCAAGATCAGCTTGTTGAAGAATGTAATAAAGAATGTGGATGCAATCCTGAATTAGTTATTAGAGAAATTCAGCCTAGTGAAAGCTGGATCTTCAATGATCCTAAAGACACAAGTAAAGTAATTGCTTTTGGCAATATTTATCTGCTTTATACTTCAGATAAAATAGGAGTAATCCTCACATGTAGATCTGACAAATGTCTGGACTATCCTACAGTTTATTATGGCTATAAAAGACAAGGAGAAAAAGAGTTCCATGAATATATCCAGATAGAAGATCTTTCATATTGGAGGCCACCATTTGACGCATTTTATATGTTTTATTTTAGCCCCGAATACTATATGAGGACGGGATACGTCGATTAAGGTATTAGATAAATTTTTATAAAGAAATATATCAGAGTATCTATACACTTGGTGGCCAGTTTGAGAATATTAGTAATAACACAAAAAAAATCTGAAGTGCTAAATAAGTTATTAGAATCAAAAGATATAGTTGGAATCATCGAGCCACGAGAGGATAACAGTTTAGCTTCCATAATTGAAAAGGCGATATTTAAAAATGTTAAAAAAGTTGCCAAAAAATATCATATTCCTTATTTATTAATGAAAGATAAGAAACAGGAAATTCTTATTTGGATAAGAGATAAAAATCCAGATTTAATCGTTGTATACTCTATGCCTTTCTTACTTAAAGAAGAAATTTTTTCTTTTCCAAGATTAGGAACTATTAATCTGCACACTGCTTTATTACCAAAATATAGGGGTGCAGTTCCTATTTTTTGGACATATTATTTATTTGATAGGGATGCCGGTGTAACGGTCCATTATATTGATAAGGGCGAGGACACAGGAGACATACTATTACAAAAAGATGTAAAAATAGAACTCGGAGAAAGATATTACGAATTAAGGGCGAAGTTTGAGGCTGCAGGTGCGAAAGCATTAGTAGAATCAATCAATAAAATAGAGTCCGGCAAAGTCCAAAGAAAGATACAGCCAAAAGAATCCCCAACCCCCCGAGCTAAAAGAGTCAAAAAAGATGATTATCTAAATCTAATAGACTGGGATTGGGATTTAGAAAGACTCTGGCACTTTTTTAGAGGCACTGAAAATTATTTAAAATTCCTTCTATTACATAATAAATTAATAGCTAGATTCATCCGAATTGAAGTGGGCAAAATGGAAAAAACTGAACATAGCCGAGATACCGGAAAAAACTACAAAGATATGAATGGGAAATTCATTGCTTGTAACGGTGGTAAAATATACTATAAATTCAAATTTTGGAATCCATATAAAAAATGAATATTAACGTTTTCAGATCGTGACAAACATATCCTTTGATTCTTTTTTCAGCCCTCATCTTTACGCCAAGTAATATTTTGGATATATTTGTTTCATTTTTAATTGTCTTGGAACGAATAATTCCAAAGACCCACTTTATTAAATCTGGCTTTAGCTTCAGCGTCTATGAGTTTAAGATAAAGATCTGATTTTTTTTCAGTATAAACCCTGGCATAACCATTTTGGACCAATTCTAAATTTATATTTTTATCATCTATGTATATATATGCTAAAGTCCTACCAAATTCATCTTTTTGTCCCTGGGTATTATCATAAGAAATATTTACTTCTTTTTTGTACAATCTTTCGTTTGTAAAATTAAATGCATAAACTCCCCATTTTCTCAGGTGGTCGTCTGGAAGTCCATACCATTT
This sequence comes from Methanofastidiosum sp., assembly GCA_041678455.1. Classification (GTDB taxonomy): domain Archaea; phylum Methanobacteriota_B; class Thermococci; order Methanofastidiosales; family Methanofastidiosaceae; genus Methanofastidiosum. Next base: position 4,549 of record JBAYOH010000038.1, on the reverse strand, counting down.
TTTTTCATTATTTTTTGAATATGGTTCTGGAGTGTCTATTCCAACTAGCCTAACTCTTTCAGTTTTTCCTGATTTTAAGATATCTATGGTGTCACCGTCTATGACTTTAATTACAAGTGCAGACTCTACTTCAATAGCGGGACAATAGATTTGTTTTATAGAATCGATACAACAAGTGGAAACTAAAAGTAATAGAATTATTATAAATAATTTTCTCATATTACATACTTTGATATTTAATATAAAAAATTATCATTAATAACAATTAACAATCCGTTTTAATGAACTAATGTGATATGTTTATAGTTCTTAATGTTTAATAGGATAAGATGGGTATTAAACCAAATACAGATGTATTTCTCCGAAAAGGAAATACCTTGTGTAAAAATGGCCATGATATATTAAATCGACAAGATGACGCATCTTTAAAAGAAGCTATAGGGATTTTAGAAGAAGCGCTAGATTTATTCACACAGTTAGAGTGTTACGGGAGATGTTCAGAGATTTTTAATATCATTGGGACAGCATGCTGTGAGATGACTGAATACGAGAATAGTGAGGATAATCTAAGAAAATCTATTGAATATCTCCAAGAAGCAATTACATTGAGTGATTACAATGAATCCCCCATATATCATTCCCTCTCGCAGTATAATCTAGGTAATACTTACAGATTTCTCTCAGAACTAAAAGATAGAGATACTAATCTAAAGACATTATGAGCTTATAAAATTGCAGCTAAATTTACATCAGTATTATTATGGCCCCTCTTGGGACGAGCAATCATTTGATACTAGGTTTTTGAAATATCTCAAGAGGTAGTTGGGAATTGAAGGGGATATTGAATAAAAAATAAGTAATGTCTAAAAATTATCAGTACTATTTGCCCTATTTTGAAGTCTTCAAGCTATTATTCTCTTTTATGAAAAAACTAGCGATACAAGCAATTATAGAAGAAATTAATAAAACTAAAAATGCATTTTGATATCCTATAATTGTATAAGAATCTCCTACTTTCCCATTTAATTCTAGGATATGCCCCATCAAAGGCTGATAAATTGCACCCATTAAAAATGGAAAAAAGTTTGCAATTCCTGTAGATGTTCCGGCAATTTCAATTGGATAAAGATCTTTTATCAAAGCATAACCCAATGCCAATGTTCCCACAGAAAATAATCCAATACCTAGACAAATCAGATATAGTCCAAAAGTTGGAATTGAAGATACCCAAAAATAAAGAAATATCATAATTATAAGCAATATGGCACTTGATACATTTACTACAATTTTCCTTCTTTTAATAATTCGATCTGACAGTATCCCCATCAATGGGCTTCCTATGATCATACCCACAGCAATCATTGATAAAACTCTACTAGCTCCAACTTTTGTCATTCCATATATTTGTATTAGATAAGGCCCTCCCCATAGACCGCCAAACGCTAAATATATTGCCATCGTGCAGAACATCCATATAGACGCAGGCCAGTAGTATTTTAGGCTCAGCACCATTATGGAACTCTTAAGAATAGAAGGCCTCTGTCGATTGGAAGTGCTATTTTCTACAACTGCCGGCATTCCAAGTTCTTGAGGCGAGTTTCTAACAAAAATCCAAACAAATAATCCGAGTAGTAATGTCATTCCTCCTGTTAGTATAAATGGGATTCTCCACCCAACAGCATTTGATAATAGTGCAAGTGGTATTGTAGATACTAAAAGTCCAAGGCCTCCAATAGCTATTAAAAACCCAGTCATCGTCGCAAATTCCTCTCCTTTGTACCATTGCGATAAAATCTTAAGTGCGCAAACGTATAAAGTTGAAGCGCCAAGTCCTACTAGAACTCTTCCAAGAATTGCCGAGGGTATATCCAAAGATAAACCTAGTATTACAGACCCAATTGACGCAATTAAAAAGAATAAGGTAATAGTTTTTCTAGGCCCCCACGAATCTGATAAAATTCCTGTTGGGAGTTGCATTATAGCATAAGGATAAAAATATCCAGAAGCTAATAACCCCATCAATACAGCACCGGCTTTTAAGTCGTTCATCATGTCTATCGCAACAACAGCAGGAGCTATTCTGTGAAAAAAGACTAAAAGATAACCGAAACCGATAATCAAAAAAACTAGCAAACGATATGTTTTAAAGTCAAGTTTAGTTGATTTCGTCATCAGGCCACCATTTTACATTAGTTCTTCAATTGAATTATAAAATTATCTAATTTAGCCATTACTGATAATTTAAATCAAATCATATTCTATCTCTTCGAATTCGCCGAGATCTTTATTTTTTCTAACGTTGTTCCAGGGAAAATATTTTCCATTCATTGCTATATACACACCACTAGGTATAGTTTGAACAAAAGCAAGAGCACTTCCTAGATTGAATAATCCATCAGAACTCCCAAACTTATAAGGAATCATTGCTCCAGTTAAAACTATAGTTTTGTTATTAATATTTTTTGCCAGTAACTTTGCAGTTTCTATCATTGTATCTGTGCCGTGGGTTATCAATATTCTTTCTTCTTTTGTACTTTTGCAGTTTTCAAGAATAATATTCCTATCTTCATCTGACATATTCAGACTATCTATCATCATCAATGTTCTAATATCCGTTGATACTCTGCACCTGCCCATTTTAAGCATTTCAGGCAGATGTGTATCTTTGAAAAAAAGCTCTCCTTTGATCTCATTGTATTCTTTATCAAAAGTTCCTCCTGTGATGAATATTTTAATTTTCATATTATTTAATCAGAGCTTAAACTTAATAAATATGATTAAAGTATTATATGTTATTACTATCTTTTAATCGAGTAAAGGTGGATAAATGTCAGAAAAAGATAGGATATTTGTTATACATAAACATGATGCTACACGACTTCATTATGATTTTAGATTATAAATTGATGAGGTATTAAGGTCTTGGGCAATACCAAAAACTCCTCCAAGTGAAAGGGACGTGAAGAGACTTGCCTTATCTACTGAGGATCATCCGTTAGTTTATGCCGATTTTGAAGGTACTATCCTTGAAGGAAATTATGGTGCAGGAAAAGTTGAAATATGGGGCAAAGGAACATTCGTAATCCTAGAAAATGAGAAAGATAAGATAGTAATCAATCTAAATGGTAATAGACTTAATGGAAAATATTGTCTTATTAAATTTAAAGATGAAGAGAATAACTGGATGTTATTCAAGTGCAAGTGAAACGATAAAGTTAAAAAATATAAACTATAATAATAATCATGGAAGAGTCAGCTATAAAAATTGGCCAAGATTTTAGGCCTTCGATAAAATTGAAAAATCTTTTTTATACTTACTTATTGCTAATTCTTGTATTTGGTGTTCTTTCTTGGTACTTGCCTACGATGGTAGTAGTCTATTTCTTTTCTCCTCAAGCTGTGAAAATATTTGTTGTTGCAATAATAGTCATTCCTATTGCTATTATCTTTATTTTCACCCTTTATTGGATACCAAAATATTATTCTTCAATTATCTACAAAATGACAGAAACTGAAATTACATGGAACAGGGGCGTGTGGTTTAAAACAATTGGTGTAGTTCCTTACAATAGAATTACTAATATCGATATTAAGCAGGGGCCACTATCTAGAGGATTAGGAATCGCTTCGCTAAAGATACAGACTGCAGGTTACTCTGCACCTTCAGGTTCAGGAGGGTTTCCTGAACTAAAAATAGATGGCATGAAAAATTATTCAGAAGTCAGGGATATGATCTTGGATTTTGTTAGAGGAAAAAATCCAGTGGCAGTCGAAACTTATGAATCATTGAATCAAGACGATGTGAAAAAAGAAATAGTTAAAATTAGAAAGTTATTGGAAGAAAAACTCAATTAAGTTCCTATAAATATACCAATATCCCCATTAGTCCATGTATCAATCCAATTACTATAGAAATAATTGCAATTGTTCTATGTGTTTTAAAGTGACTTTCTATTTTTCCTTTAAAAACAGTAGATATAGAAACTGCAATTAAGAAATGAATTAAAGCCATTACCCTCGAGTAGAGTATCAACGGATATCCCAAGATGGGGTAATAAGATATCTAATTTAACATAAATTTACCTCATCAATAAATTTTTTAAGTTCTCTAATAAACGTTGATCGTCGAATAATCTGTTGTCCATAACTTTTTAAATAGTTTCCAAGTTGTAAATAAACTATGTGTATTAGGTAAAATTGACAATAAATATTAAGATTATTGCTTATCAATATCGAAAAATTTTTATATAAGCATTGCAATGAAAAATATGAAAAATGAGGAGTTTACATGAGCGAATCATCTCTAAGTTGTTTCACAAAAAATGGCTTTCTAGTACCTTTTGGCATTTGGATAGGATCTTTAGCATTTGTAGCAATGCTAAGGATAATCTATGGGTTTTAACTAATAAGATATTTTTCTTAATTTGAGGTATGTGCAAAATAAGATGAAATAGCCTAACAGTTCATTTGCTTTTCTCGTTTAAACTTTTTATTGTATCTTCTGTAACTCGTTTTCGTTCAATCAATCGAGTTATAGATACTTATGAAG
>JBAYOH010000037.1:0-14270 GCA_041678455.1 Methanofastidiosum sp. | reverse complement strand
GCCCAGAGGAGATTTCCCAAGTAGTCTCTTGCTTCTATCTTGCCTGTATTATAGTTGTTGTATAATATCTCAACTTTGTTGTCATTGTTGATATCGCAAAGAGTAACATAAGAATATCCTAGCCCCACTTCATCATTTCCAGAAAGCCCATCATTTTTCTGCCAGAGGAGATTTCCCCTATGATCAAACACCATGAGGCCATAATAAGCAGGCACTACTATCTCAATGTCTCTATCGTTGTCTAAATCCCCGCTGACAACGTTCTGGTAAGCGGGGTATATACCTACATATATGGATAGGATGTCGTCATTTACCCATTTTTCTTTTCCGTCGTGCTCCACCATATAGATTATACCATACTCGTTGGAAAAAACAATCTCAGGCCTACCGTCGCCGTCAAAGTCAGCGACTGTTGGAGTAACATAGATCGCTCCATAGTCCTTAGAGCCAGTGAAATGCCATTTTTCGCTGCCATTAGTTTCAATGCAAACAATCTCATCATAATTATCCTGGCCTATTACTATTATTTCAAGCTGCCCATCGCCATCGACATCCACAAGGACGGGAGCCACCATCCCATTGCCAACACTTCTGTCATCATAGCGCCAAAGTTCATTCCCGTTCCTCCCGTCTATGCAGAACAAGATGTAGTCATCATTTGTAGCAAGGACTTCAACTATACCATCGTTGTTGATATCGCCTATTGAGGGTATCGAATCCATATCCGATCCGCTGTTCCCACTTGACCACTTAAAAGCTCCAGTCTGGCCGCTGATGCAGACTATACTATTCTCATAATCGCCGTCTTCATCTCCATATACGACATCAAGCCATCCGTCGCCGTCAACGTCTGCAACTTTTACAGTAGATTCATAAACGTCAGCTATAAAGGTAGTCTTCCATTTCAGCGCCCCATCCGTTTCAAGGCAAAAAACAATGTCATCATTTTCCTCAGCGTGGATGACCTCCATCTTTCCATCCTTATCTATATCAGCTAGTGTGGGTTGGTGATACCTAAAAGATGTGATATCACTATCGTAAAAATCCCATTGGATTCTAGGATAAGCCTGTCCATAGACAGTGTTTAAAACAAAAAACATACTAACTAACATTATACTTATTATAAAAACTGATTTTAATTTATTCATGCTTACCTCCTTTATTGTTACTAATAGCCGCTATAATAATATTTAAGCATTTCGGTAAGCCAATTGCTCATTAAAAGAATTGGCAGTTTATTTTAACAGAAGTTGTGAATTTTAAAGGATCGTTATATTTACCGCCTAAAAGTTGAAATATAAAAAAAGTAAATAAAAAAATTCCGTGTGTTACATGCAATGAATTTATATACATTTTCCGTGGGATTTTGCCCTTTGGAAAGACTTACTTCCCTCGCATTTTTTTTTATAAATTAAATGCGACATTAATCTCTTCTAGATTCAAAACGGCATTTTATTAAACTAAAATAATTAGGATATTATCCAAAACTACTGTTTTGTGATTCTTAACATTTTTTAAATCTTAGGCGCATAAATCTTTAACTTGTATTAGTTTTTACTTTCTTTGATAATTTTCACTAAATATTAGGGATGGAGTACTATTTTTAGTATTCCCTAATTGCCGATATTAATTAATATTTTGTACACAATCAACGAAAAGTTTATATATTGAACAACATATTCTATTATGTAGTTATGCATTATATGGCATAGTTACGGGAGTTGAAGATAATGGGAGTAGAAAAAACTTATTTAGATCTATTGGAAATTATAAGAGAAGAAATGGGCGATGCTAAGGGCAACCCTGCAAAGCGCAAAACTATAGACTCAGCTTTGGCAGAGATTTCCACGAAATACGGAGTTGGGGCTGCAAACAAAGCATTCGATACATGTAAGCTTGAATCTTGCGGCATTACAAGGCCGAAATAAAAGTTTCTAAACTTTTTCTTTATTTATTCTTATTAATATTTTCATAATACTCCAAAAATCTTTCTTACATTATCTAAAAAACTTGGATTTCTTTTTTCTTGAATATTTTGCCGATAATTAATACTAGTCGAATAAAGCTCATTTGGTGACCCATAAGGTGATTTTATTATGTAATTACTTGTGTCTACCTCAAAATAATAAAATAGATTAATTTTTCCCAAAGGTTCTACTTGCGCTGAGTAGCTATAATTTCCTTCATTATCCATCTTTAGAATGAAGAAGGAACTATTTATGTCTTCGTCATATTTGTAATAAAGATAGGCATTTGAAGAATTAATATCTTTTAATTTCATCGTGACTTTGAACAAATTAGATGTATTCACGTCTTGAGGAGTTGTATTAAGTATGAAATCACTTCTCATCTCAATTATGTCTGATTCATTAATAATATTAGAAAATTTTTTTGTAGCAATATTATTGTTTTTATCCATTTCTTTAATTTTATTTTCTTCGTCAATAACTACAACAATCTCTCCGTTTCCCGTAGTTGGCATAAATGTAATATCCTTTTCGACTATTTCGTCTGGCCCTAGGGATAAAAAAAATCTTTCTATAAATATGTTATTTGAACTATTAGTATCTTTCTGGTAGATAGTTACAGAAAAGTCATCTACACTAACACTCCCTTTATTTTTTATTTTAGTTTTAATTGAGAAAAACCCATTCTCTTGTTCTTCAATTATGATGTAGTAAGGATATATTAGTAAATCAATATTTTGGTATGTCACTTTGGTATTTTGATTACTATTTGGGGTTGCAATTGAATTACTCTCCTTTGGCATCACTTTTACGATGAAATTTAAGTAGTTGTTATATTCTGAGATCTCGTCTATACTGTTATCGGGATCAATTTTGATATCTATGACATTTTCACCAGTATTTGAAAATGTTGGATATATCGTCAAATCTGTATAGGAAGATGGTAAGATCTGACTTATTGTCGAAGATGCTTTAAGATCGCCATTAATGTATATTTTAACGGGCACTACAAAAGCTGTTGATTTTCCAATATTTCTTATTCTAAAAGATAATAAAGAAGATTCGCCTTCATAGATTATTTGGTTATAAGAAATATCACTTTTAGATATGTATAAATCGGGTTTATTGTTTTGATTATTTGTTGTATTAGTTGATTTTTCTCCAGAAGTAGTTTGCGAATTTGTTAATTTTATAGATAAAGGATAAGTTGCCATATTGTTATTTTCATTTTCTTCATCAATATCGTTGTTATAATCACTAACAAAGTAAATGGTATAGCTCCCTTCTGCAGGGGGAACCCAATTAACATTAGCTGTTATTGTTTGTCCGACATAAAGAGAGGGGATATTTATTTTGCCTAATTGATTTCCTTTTTCGGGTGATCCCTCAAAAATAGCAAATACAAAACCCCCTGCATTTTTTTTCCCCGAGTTGATTAATGTTATTTTCATTGATATCTGTTTTAAGGGCTCAAATTGTCCAGAAAAATCTATTCTCCCTATTGTTAGATCAGGTTTCTCCTGATGTTCTTGTGGAGTTGTAGTTGGGGTTGTCACATTGTTTCCTGATTGTGTACCAAAGAGTTGTGTTATCATTTTTCCATAAGGTCCACCGTCAACTATCCCTATCCCTATTTCTTTATAAGCCGGATTCAAAATGTTGACTCTATGGGAAGAGCTCATCATAAGTGAAGAATGCCCAGTTTCTATAGATGGATTCCCACATATGTTTTCTGCTAATGCAATGAAGTTATACCCTGCATTTCTAGCCCTGTCTGAAGGTGTCAGTCCATCAGGATTTACATGATTAAAGAAATGCCTGTTAATCATGTCCTGGCTGTGAAGTTTTGCGGCAGAGGAAAGAGTTGAATTCATTGTGAGGGGTTCAAGCCCTTGCACCTGGCGTTCATTATTTATTAACGTAAGCATGTAATATTCTTCAGAGCTATCTGAAGATACAATGGGCATTGCTCCCAATATGATAATTACTGAAATTAGGACTAATGGAAATTTCTTATATTTACCCATATAACAACACTTTGAAATGTTCTTTTTAAGAATTTCTGAATTAAAAATAACTCTTATTAATACTAATATTATAATTTAAATGAAAATTAATAAAATAGAATAAAAATAAATTTATCTTACAATAAGCTGAGCCTTTTCTGGGTGGTATCTCCAATCTTTTGGAATTCTACCTTTCTCAGTATAGTATTTTCCAAGTCGTCTAATCTTCGCCTCAATAAGATTTAATCCTCTTGTTGAATGAAGATCCTTTGGATTAAGCTCAAGATGTTTTCTTAAGTTGACGGCTCTAAATATAAGATTGAAAAGGTCTTCTGGGTATTCACTTTGGAGATTATTCTCTTTTAATATTTCGTTAATACTCTTCCCCGTGATAAGTTTTACATCAGGGATCCCATGTTGGTCCCTTAATATAATCCCTACCATGCTAGGTCCATGACCTTCTTTTGACATAGTTAATACTAAATCAACAACCTCTTCTGGCCTTTTTTCAACCCAATGTGGCATCGATGTTCTTGCCGGTTTTTTTGAACCGGATTTTCCTCTTTTTCTTGAATGCATTCTTGCCATTTAATCAACTCCATTTTCAAGGTACGTGGCCATTATTTCAAGGGCTTTACCTCTATGGGAGAAAGAGTTTTTCTCCTTGGTAGTCATCTCTCCAAATGTTCTTGAGTTTTCTTCAGGGGTAAATATCGGATCATATCCAAATCCCCCTTGGCCCCTCATTTCATTTGTGATGGTGCCTCTTGAAATCCCTTCAAATAAATGTGGTCCATCTTTGTATAGCCCAACTACCGATTTGAAGTAAGCACTTCTATCTTTTACATTTGATAGAAGCTTTAAGATACCATTATTTCCAATTGTATCTTGTACATACCTTGAGTACGGTCCAGGAAAGCTGTTTAGTTCTTCTATGAACAGTCCCGAGTCTTCTAAAAAGAAGGGACTTTTAAGCCTTTCGCTGCAAAAATTAATCCCAAATAGGGCTATTTCTTTAAGATCCGAAGCTTGAATCTCCGGATATTCTATCTTTATCTGGATTAGTTCAATATTGAGATATTCCAGTTTTTCTTTAGCTTCTTTGAATTTCCCTTTGTTTCCGGTGATAAAATAAAGCTCTTCCATATACACTTACAAACAACAACCCTTATAAAAAAATTCCTTAAAATAACTTTAATGAAACAGTCTAAAAAAGACAGCAATTCACAGAATCTTAAGATGATGGTCATAGGGCTTGGGGATGAGAGCTTTAAGATAATAGAAACTAAGCCCCAAAATCTAGACATAAGAACATTGGCCATCGGATACGACAAGGAAAGATTAAAATTCCTAAAGACCGAGAAAAAATTCTTTGTTAACGGTACTTTAAAAAATAAAATAGATTCATCTGAAAACATTCAAGGCATATCAAAAGTAGCGTCAAAAATAGAGGAAGAGTTCCGTGGATTTTTCAGTATAGCAAATATTGTATTTGTTTTAACTGATCTAACTGATACAAATATTAAGTTGACATCACTTCTTTTAAAATTGGCAAAGGATAGCAAAGCCATCTCAATACCTGTAATAAGGGCAAATGACATATTAACTTCTGGAAAAGAGATTTCAAAAGAGAAGTTCTCAGAATTTAAGGCATATTCCAATTCTTTTATTATAAGAGAAGATGAGCAGCGAACAATATTTGCTAGGGGATATTCTCCATTTTGGGAAAAGATTGAGGGGTTGTATCATTCCCTTGCACTACCAAGCCTTGTCAACATAGATTTCGCTGATTTTAGGACTGTGATAAATAAGGGAGGGGCATGCTATATTGGCGTGGGCGAAGGAAAAGGAGATAAAAAGACTATAAACTCCTATGAGCGTGCATTAAAATCAAAGTATGATTTAGAGTTAGATGATGTCAAAGGCGCCATTATTAATATAATCGGAAACAAAGATTTAGCGCTCAAAGAGTCAACAAATGTAACTGGGCATATAGAAGAAAGGATTCATAAAAATGCTGAGATAATATGGGGAGTTTCACTTGCGGATAATTCGCCAGATATTCTAAAAGTTGTAATCGTTCTAACCGGAGTAAGTTACCCTGAATTGGATGATTATCTGCCTTAGTTTATTTCTATTGCGGGGGCATTAGGTCTATCTTCTGGAATTGTAGGAATCAGAATTTGTTTATCCATCAGTAATCTTACGACATCATCCAGTATTTTTCCCATTTCTTCAATTTTAGCATCAGTTGCTTCACTTTCAGGCAGGTCTGTATCAATGTATACCCATCCCTTGTTTCTAATTCCAAACTGATCATAAAGGAAGTTTATATCAGAGATGTTAGTTTTACCTGCATAGAAGTCTATTACTGCTTCAAATGGATAATATTTATCTGCACCGTAGTGCTTGTAAACATAGGGCCCAATAATAACCCCTATAATTATATCATATTCTCCATCTTCATTATAATCGTAGAGAACACACTCTTTGTAAAAGTCGGTAGTAATAGGGTACTCTCCGGCATTTTTGTATTCCTTCTCAAAATTAGAGAAGTTTCTCCATACTTGTGCATCGTAATTGTATATTTTTTTTACTTCAAATCCATTTTGTTTATTGAAATTCCAGTATTCTTCACTTAAACTACCTGAGAGGTATCGACTCCACTTGTCTAGCACACCGTCTTTTCCCTCGTCAATATAATAGGATTTTTCAAATGGATTTTGCATAATGAGTGTTATACTATCGCTAGTCATGTTATACTCAAAATCAGACTGGGCAACATTGTCGACTAAAAACTTATTTTTCTCAAATATTTTTAGAAATAAATCGGCTAGATTGATGGCATCAGTTGAGGGCTGTGTAAATTTGATTTGCATGAAATCTGAAACTGTTGGGGGTAGTTTTTTTAAGTAATCGTTGTATAATTCTTGTCTCTCTTTCGATTGGGCTTGTGTAGTTATCACGTTCAGAATTATTTCATTTAAAGTTGTTTTTGAGAAGCTGTCTTTGGATATAAGATTGTTTAATATTACTATATTTTGATCTTCGGGGAACCCCCTATATTTTAGATAATTTCTGCAAAAATCAAGATTTTCAGACGTTTTTAGGTCAGATACAAGGTCTCTCTCTGTCAAGGGGTCAATAACTAGCATATTGAAATCAAAATATCTTCTCGAACCTTTAAATGCAAGGTCAATATAATAGATATCCCCTACTCTCTTAATTTTTCCCTCGTTAGTCTTCAGATTTATGTAGGCCTCTCCAACAATACTCTTTGCTTTCTCGAACTCATCTATTGTAAGTTTTGCTTCGAACTCATCTAAATCAGTTTTTTGAGTAGTACAACCTACAGAAAATATTGAGACTATGAGTATAGCCAGAGTAGGGTAAGTTAAAATTTTATTTATAATTGCCACCCCAGAATATGTACAGAGAGGTTTTTCCTGTGCTGTATAACCTATCTATTGAGGAAGCATTTAAATAGTTTTCACTATTTTTAAACTCTGCAATCTCTCTTGGTCCAAGATAGGCATAATTTATATTATATGTATCAATAACAGAATAATTGCCAGAATAAAGAGCTTTTATATCTTGGCTTCTTTTGATATAATCCCAGCTCCCAGAAGCATATCCCCCCTCGACTGTTTTCAACTCTGACACTTTTCCAAGAATCGGTGAAGTAAACCAAGAAGAAGCAACTGTGAAATTACCTTGAATTGAATTTTCATTTAGATAATAAAAAGTCGAATATTCCTCTTCCCCTATCATCGGTTTGACTTTTGAAACATATTCTGCGGCGGGAAAAGAAGAGATTAACATAATGCCAATAATTGCTGCAAGAATAGCTTCCTTTCTTTTTTCTTTAGCAAACTCAAATATGGCAAAAGAAGAATAAAAAGCGATAGGACAAGCCAAAAACTCTATGAATCTGAACGGGAGGAGATCTAAACTTGTCATGTAATTTCTTGAAAGTAAAAAAGCAATCGCACCCCATGAGATTAACATCAGATCTTCTTCTCTTTTCCGGAGTATTAGAAACACAGATCCCGGTATAGCTAAGGCCATTGTTATATATCCAAGTTTTACAGGATAAAATGTCAGCTTGAATACGCCCCCATATGGAATATTTGATGCAATACCATGCATTAAAAGCTGGGTAATCCAAGGAAACGATATAATAATTGTTATTAAGGTAAATATGAAAAAATTTTGGATTTTCACTTCTCGCTTGACTAAATACATGAGAAATGTGAATAAAATAATTGATAGAAAAAATACTATGAATGAGAGGCCATGCGTATAAAAAACGGCTGATGATAGAATCCCTGAAGCGTATAAGTATTTCCTCTCTTTTAATCCCAAGAGGTATGTAAGAAAACCTAATGGGATTAGCACTAAGGCAAGAGATTGAGGAGATGCGATTATCCCTCTGTCAAGGGATACCGGTATAACAAGTACAAAAAATGATGATAGGAGCCCTACTTCTTTTCCATAAAATTTGTTTATCAATATAAATGTTGAAATCGCTGACAATGGGAACAATATAGCTGGCATTATCCTTGCAGCATCCATAAGGGACAGCCCTCCAAAATTTAAGACTTTATATAATCCTAATAGTAGGATATGGAAAAGAGGGGGGTATGTATGAAGTCTACCTCCTGGGCCAAAAGATACGGGATCAAAAGTAAAATATCCGTTAGAAAAGTTCTCTACTATACGTATGTGGTACCATATATCCCATGAAAGGGGATAAGGAAATCTGTCGTAAAGGGGATAAGTTTCACATACTGCAAGTATAACTATAAGAAGTATAGGAATAAGAAAATATTTTATATTTTTTATTTCCGGCAATGCCATTAACAAATTAAATAGACATCTTTTTATATAGTTTAGCGTATAAAAAATAGAAGATAAAATGAAGAAAAAAGTTATTATTATGGGGGCGGCCGGTAGGGATTTTCATGATTTTAATACTTATTTTAGGGATAATCCAAAATATGAAGTTGTCTGCTTTACTGCAACGCAAATACCTGATATAGACGATCGTGTCTACCCAAAAGAGCTTGCAGGTTCATTGTATCCAAATGGTATACCTATATATTCCGAGAGTCGATTGAGAGAATTGATTAAAAGATATAATGTGGATAAAGTAGTTCTCTCTTACAGCGATATCTCTCACAACTATGTGATGGACAAAGCGTCTGTTGTTCTCTCAAGCTGCGCAGATTTTTCTATTCTTGGCCCAAAGTCTGTAATGTTAATATCGAAAAAACCGGTCATAAGCATATGCGCAGTAAGGACTGGGAGTGGCAAGAGCCCAACAACAAGGAAGGTCAGAGACATCTTGAAAAGCATGGGATTGAAAGTTGTTGTTGTAAGGCATCCAATGCCTTATGGGAACCTCTTAAAGAGTGCAGTTCAAAGATTTGAAGTATATGGCGATTTAGATAAAGCAGATTGTACGATTGAAGAGCGGGAAGAGTACGAGCCCCATATAGAAAATGGCACAGTTGTATTTGCTGGTGTTGACTACGAAAAGATATTAAGGGAAGCTGAAAAAGAGGCGGATGTTATTCTATGGGATGGGGGAAATAACGATCTTCCATTTTTCAAACCTGATTTACATATTGTTTTAGCTGACCCATTGAGGGCGGGCCAAGAACTTACATACCACCCCGGGGAAGCGAACGCAATGATGGCTGATGTAATTATTATTAACAAAGTTGATTCGGCAACACGTGATCAAGTAGATATCATAAAGAGAAATATCCAAAAAATTAATCCTACTGTAACTATAATAGAAGCAAATTCTCCAGTTTTTGTTGAAGATCCAAAACTAATAGAGGGTAAAAAAGTTCTTATCGTTGAAGATGGTCCAACACTTACCCATGGGAGCATGAGTTTTGGCGCTGGAACAGTTGCTGCAAATAAATTTAATGCTCAAGAGATAGTAGACCCAAGACCTTGGGCGGTAAGCACAATAAAAGAGATATTTGATACTTTTAAACAACTTGGAAAAGTATTGCCTGCAATGGGATACAGCAGAGAGCAGGTAGAAGAGCTTGAAACAACAATAAACAACGTTCCGTGTGATACGGTAATCGTTGGGACCCCCATAGACATAGGCAAGCTCATGAAACTCAATAAACCGCTAATAAGGGTAAAGTATTCAGTAGAAGAAGTAGGAAAGCCAGACTTAACTGACATTTTAAAAGCATTTAAGAAAGAAATGGGCATTTAGCCTTCCATTTTATCAATGACTTTCCTGTATTCTCTTAAGGACATTCCTAAGGTAGAGGATTCAGAGATAAGGGCACTTATTTCGATAACATTGAATAATTCATCTACAGTTGCACCTGCACTTATTGCATTTCTTATATGCACATCAAGGCAAAATGGGGTCTTTAATGCAGCAGCAGCCGCCACCGCAACTAATTCTGCAGTCTTTGTATCTAATGCGCTTCCACCCATAAGATGAATGACTCTTTTTGTCCTTGGAACAAAATATTCTTCATCTCTTGATATCTCTTGGGTAATGAATGGGATTTCGCCATATTTCTCCTTAATCTTCCTTAATAGTTCATCTTTCATTTTCTATCTCCTTTAATTTTCTAAGCCCAACTGCAAGTGCTGAAGATTCTCCCATCAAGGAAGCTATTAAAATAACTTGGAATATCTCTTCCTCACTTGCCCCAAAATTAAGGGCTTGCTTGATATGAAATGCGAGGCAGTGATTACCATTATGCCCAACAGCACCTGCTATAGCAAAGAGTTCAGTTTCTTTTGGCGAGAAAACCTTGTTTGACCCCATAAGGTGAAAAAGTTTCTGTACTGAAGTTATGAAATCCTTTTCGTCTTTTGATATTTCTTTTAGAATAAAAGGCACTTCTCCGTAGAAATCTTCTATCTTCTTTAGAGTTTTCTCAACATTTAAAGTCATAAGAGCACCGATAGAAAGTCAAAAATAAATATCTTTAAATATTTTTGGGGCCATTTTTTTTAAAGGGATAGAAAATAAACTAGATCCACACTGAAAACTTAAAGGCGGCATAGGGAACTGGATCACAGAAGCTTTTATCAACTCAAAGAACTTTTGGGGATAATCTTTATTATTTCATAACTACGATATTGAAAATTTAATCTTCCGACGATTCTAATAGTCTGTCTAGTTCTCCATAGAATCCCATTTTTCGTGGGCCGTACATGAGCCTTTTGAAAAGATCCATATCATTTCCTTCCATAATTATAGTTATAACTCCAGATGCCCCATCCTTTGAATCTTTTTCTGAAATAACAAATTGAAGACTGCTAACATCTGTTTTCCAGGAATATATTTCATATAAGCGCTCTATATTTTCTTTATCTAGTTTTATTATGGCTTTCATAAATGGTAATGTGATTCTTTTTTTAAAAACATTCTTCTTATAATTTAACAGTTAAATAAATGATCCTTATGGAAGAAAATAAATATATACCTCTTTTGAAAAAGTAGCGTATGGAAGAAATAATATTAAAACCCATAGGGATAGTTCATTCTCCTTTTAAGGAGCCAGTTTGTGTGCCAAAAAATTCAACCGACGGAATGGATTATAAAGGATTTATTGAGATATTTTCAGAATATAGGAATGGTTTAAAAGACCTTGAAGGATTTTCACATATCTTGGTACTCTTTTATTTCCATAAATCAGACTATTCGCATCTTATTGTAAAACCTTATCTTGATGACCAGTTAAGGGGTGTATTTGCCACAAGATCGCCGCACAGGCCAAACTTCATTGGATTGTCGGTAGTCGAGTTATTAAGAATAGACGATGGAATCTTACATATAAGGGGAATTGATATGATAGAAGGAACTCCGGTCTTGGATATAAAGCCTTACATCCCTGAATTTGATTCAAACGAAGGGATTAGGATTGGTTGGCTTGAGGGGAAGATATAATACTCTAACGGCTGGCCAATCCATTCATCAAAAATGATTTATACTACCGGTAGAACAAAATTGGGTGAAAATATGAAATTCTGTCCCGATTATACAAAAATAGACGCTAAAATTATTGATAAGATACGAACATTGGAGAATGAATTGGAGTAATACCATTGGTATATGAAAAGCCTCCAGCGTATGCTAGAATATCAGAATGTTATGTTGTCAAATTAAAAGAAGTTGAAAGGTCGATGGGAGTAACTCTTGTAGTATTCTCTTAAATTGAATAATTATATTTTTTTACTATATTGTTAATTTTTTAAAATGTTCACAATTCTATAAAAACTGAGTAGGGCATTAGTTTTACAAAACAGTGCCCGTACGGACCGAAAAAATTAAGTCGAACACCCTAGGATAAACGACTTATACAAACTTTTGATTTCATTATGCATGAGCATCTATAATGAGAAAAGGCTTTTTGAGCGAGAGATATGCCTGATAGAAAAATCTTCAATGAATGAAGAGAACAAAAAAATTATTCTTGAATACAAAAGTTATCTTATAGCCACAAGAATCGGCATCCTCCGGGCGGTTCGCTATATCATGGTGCTGAGGCTGATATCTGAGAAATTTAATAATAAGACATTTTCCGACTGGACCAAAAAGGACGTAATTGAAGTTCTGGAGAAAATCGAAATCACGGAATACTCGCCGCACACCAAAAGGGAGTACGACAAGATCCTGAAGAAGTTCTTCAAGTGGCACAAGGGGAAGGACTGGGAGGGGTTTGAGTGTATCAAAGGGAACCGAAAGATTGACAGAAAGCCCGACATCCTGTCTAAGGACGAAGTATTGGCCGTGATTAAGGCTGCAAGGCACCCTAGGAACAGAGCCATGGTAGCACTCCTTTACGAGGGGGGATTCAGGATAGGCGAGCTTGCTTCGATTAAATGCAAGGACATTGAGTTCAATAGCTATGGGAGCAAGACAGGCGAAAGACTGGTGCCGTTTGTAATGTCGGAATCCTACCTAAAAGTATGATGAGCATGCACCCGGCACCAGAAGAGGATAAGCCCCTCTTTGTCGGCCTCTGCACCAAGAGCTATGGCAACTCACTCTCCTACACAATGTGCAGAAACATCGTGAAAAGAGCGGTCGCTGGCGCAGGAATCAAAAAGAGGATCACCCCCCATACGTTCAGGCACTCCAGGGCAACGCACCTGGCATCAACACTGACCGAATCCGAAATGTGCCATCACCTAGGCTGGGAGCTTGGTTCAGACATGCCCAAGATATACGTCCACCTCTCGGCAGGGACATCGACAATGCGATATACAACAAGGTCTATGGCCTTAAAACTGAGGACAGCAAGCATCAGAACAATATCAAACCTGTAGAATGCCCCAGGTGCAAGGAGAACTGTGGTCCTACTTCGGAATACTGCTATAGGTGTGGGATGCCGCTTAAGGAAGAGAAAGTATTTGAAATAGAGAAGGAAGAAAACAGCCTCAAAAAATTCTTCTATAAGGCCGCAGAAGAAAACATTGATTTAATAAGAGAGTTCAACAAGGCTTTAGAATTTATTGAGGTCATTAAGAACGATGCAGAGATACAAGAAAGCTTGGAAGATGAAAGGAGAAGGAGGGGCCAACCTAAAACTTAGAAAATTATTTTATGTAATAGGATTACGCAGAAAATCATCACAAGAGTCTAGTCCTTGTATCGTTCAGGCAGATGCGCAAATTCTGGAACTGGCAGAAGGAATAATTTCTATTAGAAAAATAATTTTCCTCTTTTTTTTCCATATTTTTATAAAAGATGAAAATTATAATTATACGTGGTAAAGATGGAAGAAATAAATTGTAAAAAATGTGGTAAAACTATTTCAAGTGAATTCCCACATTGCCCCTATTGCGGAGAAAGTTTGTCAAAGGAAAAACAAGATCAGGCTAATTATTTTTCTTTATGTAGGCATTGTGGCAGGGGATTAAGAAGGATATGGATAACTTGCCCCTACTGTAATGGTATATTGGATCCAATCTCACATGAAAAGTATAAACATATGGAAAGTAAGAATCCTGAAGCTATAGAATCTAACAGAAAGGGAAATGAGTATCTTGAGGCACGTGATGCTGCAAATGCAATCAAATGCTATGAAAGAGCTATTGAACTGGATCCAAGCTATACAATCACATGGCGTAGCAAAGGAATATCGCTTTTAAATATAGGGAGAGACTCAGAGGCATTGTCGTGTTTTGAAAGGGCTACTGAGCTAAATCCAAATTATGCGCCTGCATGGCGTAACAAAGGAGTGTCACTCCTTAGACTAGGGAAATATCCAGAGGCATTGTCATGCTATGAAAGAGCTAT
>JBAYOH010000036.1:0-14718 GCA_041678455.1 Methanofastidiosum sp. | reverse complement strand
GTTGGAGGTGTCGCTTTAATAATACTATTTGGTGGAAAAAAGAAAAGAACTCAAAATGATTCCCTTTACACTTGGGAGAATTACTATGATAAATCTTAAAGATCCTATTCACGGCGAAGAATCTTTTGAATCCCTTTTATACAAAAGAAGATCAATACGGAGTTTTAATTCTTCTAAAATTTCATTTCAACAACTATCGAATCTTCTTTTTGCAACGTATGGGGTAAGAAATAATGGCCCTTACAAAACAGTCCCTTCTGCAGGAGCATTGTATCCTTTATTAATATATGTTGCAATTGGGAAAGAATCTCTTGAGGAACTAAAAGCTGGTGTATACAGATATATGTCCATTACAAACAGTCTTGAACTTGTTAAAGAGGGAGATGTTAGAAGAATTATTGCAATAAGTTGTTTGGATCAAGCATTTATTTCAAAAGCACCAGTTTCAATTATTATTTCTGCTAACTTTGAAAGAATGAAATATAAATACGGCAATCGAGGGATTAGATATGCCATTATGGAATCAGGACATTCTTGCCAAAATCTTGAACTCGCTGCCATATCGTTAGGACTTGTTTCCTGCCCTGTTGGTGCTTTTTCTGATGATGATATAATTAAAGCGATAGGCCTATCCGATTATGAAATACCCCTCTATGTTGTGCCTATTGGATATGAAGAAAAAGAATAAAAATTAAGATTTTTATTTTCTAATAAAAGTATCCATTCCAATTCTATAATTATTGTCAAGATTATCAGTATTGCAGATACTGCAACTGTTAATGTTATATCATTTTGTATTCCATAAGTTATATCTGTTCTCTTAATGTAGATCCCTAAAAGAGCCCAAACAATGACTAGACTGTAAGCTACATTCTCTCTTGTTATAATCGTTAAGAGAGTAATAATCAAAGCTACAGTTATCACAATCATTGTCCATATTACTTCACTTATCCAAGACCATCCCCGTTAATTGCTACGAGGAATGATGTAACGTTTGCAATGGTGGCACGATTATCCATCCAAGGCAAACACTTATTAGAATCTGGATAAATATTCTCTCTTTTCTTGATACTATTTCTTTTTCTATTTCAAGATTTAGATATATTTTTATGGGAGATCCTAATAGGACTAGCATCATTAATACTGACAACAGCACTAGCTGATAGTGCCATGTAAATATCCAAGACATATTTGCAAGTCCTGCTAAGAAAAAGTAATATGATGTTTTCTTTATGTAAGACATTTCAATTTTCCTTTTTGAATAACTCTCTTGCTTGATAGGCCCCGAACATTATTAATAAAATATATATAACTCCATATTGCAAATGTTAAATCGGCGGGAACAAATAGAGTGAGAATTTCATCGAAAAGCTGCCCGGTAGTCCTACCGTTTAGTGGAAGGGGATTAGAAAGATAATTTACAATTAGCGTTCCTATCAATGCTACTATATTAAAAATCTGAAATATTTGTTTATTCATAAAAATTTGACATAGAAATAAATTATTATTTTAAAACATAAAACTAACATATCTTATTCAAAAAATGATTTGTTTAAATCTACATCATTGTTGTAGTCTCTGCTCTCCAAGTATCCTCTAAAATTTTTATTGTCAGATATTTCGATTTTTGTAATCCATTTTACCCATTTGTATCTCCATTTATCTTCAGCAATTAAAATGAAAGGGCGTCCTGTTCCTGATTTAAGAGCAATGCCATTTATTTTTATATCCAAGAAGTATATCATTATTGGTAATATAACCTAATGGAAGTGAAGTTGAGTAATCATCATATGAAAAAATATTACTGTCGATACGTTTGGATCTATGCTCACTTCTTCAAAAATATCTTTTAACAGGATCCCTTTCTAAGAGTTTTTGATTTCCAATCTTCAACACAATTTATTTGAACAACTTTCTGATACTTTTGATGATTATTTATAAATTGATCATATGTATAATTTCTTTGTTCTTTAACTAATCCAAATATTTCCAATTTATAAATAGATATATCTATTTTCTTGTGTTCTTTGATAGAAACATCTCTAACTTCTATAAGTGAAGAAAGATTTTCTCCATTCTTATCTCAACAGACTGCAAGTTCTTAATATTTTCTTGAGATACACATCAGATGCTAATATTATGGCACAAAAGTCATTATTAGAATTATTTTATTTAAACTATCCCTTTCTACCTATATATTGTTATATTTTTATTTATTAAACAGTATTTCGTATAAAATAAAACATTTAGAAGGTCTATTCATAGAATTTATTTCAAATACCCCTTTTTTTTTATTTTTTATATTCAAAATGTCAGTAAATTAACATTAATCTTATATATCTTTCATTATATTTTATTAAAGGGGATTGGATGAATATTATTGATGGCGGTATAACAAAGGTCAAAGGGATAAAGGGCCAAGGCGTCCATGCTGGCTTTAAAAAAGAAAAACTAGATTTCACGATTATTTATTCTGAAAAAATGTGTAATGCTGCAGGGGTATTTACTAAAAATAAAGCGGCGGCCGCCCCTGTTATGGTGGATCGCGATTTTCTTTCTGATGGAAAAGCACAGGCGATAGTATGTAACAGTGGTTTAGCAAACGCCTGCACAGGAGAAGAAGGAATAAAAGACGCTTTGTTTACAGCAGACTATGTAAGTAAAAAATTAGGAATTAAAAAAGAAAACTGTCTTGTATTTTCTACAGGCATAATAGGGGTGCCCATACCCATGGAAGTAATGAAAAGTGCAATTGAAAAAACTGTACCCATGCTTGAGAGTTCTCCTTACGCTTCAGAAAATATAGCAACAGCTATTTTAACAACTGACCTTGTTAAAAAAGAAGTAACAATCGAAAATGACGGTTATATAATATCTGGGATTGCAAAAGGAAGTGGGATGATACATCCAAATATGGCAACTATGTTGTGCTTTATTTTTACAGATGCAAATGTTCCTTCAAATATTCTAAAAGAATCACTTGTATCCTCTGTAAATAAATCATTTAATCGTATTTCTGTGGATTGCGACACCAGCACAAATGATTCATTGATAATAATGGCCAATGGTCTTTCAAATATAGATATTGATTCAAAAGAAAAAATTGAAAGTTTTAAAAAATCTTTGGACCATGTCTGCATAGAATTGGCTAAAAAGATTGCAAGAGATGGTGAAGGGGCGACAAAGCTAATAGAATGTGAATGCGTTGGTGCCAAAAGTCAAGAAGATGCAGACGAAGCATCAAAAGCAGTTATTTCCTCAAGCCTGGTCAAATCTGCTATTTTCGGAGAAGACCCGAACTGGGGCAGGATTGTAGCAGCTGTTGGATACTCTGGAGCAGAAATGGACCTACCTCAATTAGATGTATGGATAGGAAACTTATTGATTGTAAAAAATGGTAAGGCTACAGGCATCCCAAGGAGCGAATCGAGAAAAGCATTACAAAATGACTTTGTTAAAATATTAATAGATATGAATTTGGGAGATTATTCCTCTAAAGCTTGGGGCTGTGATCTATCTTATGATTATGTTAAAATTAATGCTGAATACCATACTTAAGGTGATAATATGAACTTAGAAGAAGCAAAAAATTTGGAAAATAATTATGTATTTAATACATATGGAAGATTTCCATTGGTAGTAGAAAAGGGAGAAGGATGCTACTTATATTCAACAGATGGTAAAAAATATCTTGATTTTTTAGCAGGTATTGCTGTCAATTGTCTTGGGCATGCGCATCCACAAATCGTTAAGACTATATCGGAACAGGCGAGAAAAGTAATTCATGTAAGTAACTTTTATCATATTCCTTCACAGTATCTTTTGGGAAAAAAACTGTGCGAAATTTCTGGTCTTGACAGAGCATTCTTTTGTAATAGCGGAGCTGAAGCGAATGAAGGCGCAATAAAACTTACAAGACGTTTTCAATCTCATAAAGGAAAAGACGAAATAATATATTTTTCTCATTCATTTCATGGGAGAACTATTGCAACGCTCATGGCCACCGATAAGGACAAATATAGGGCAGGATTTGGACCATTCCCTCTAGGTTTTGTTAAGGCTGAATTTAATGATGTAAATGATATTGTTGAGAAAGTTAATAGTAAAACTGCTGCTTTCTTAGTTGAGCCAGTGCAAGGAGAAGGCGGAATTAATATCGCTTCAAAGGAGTTCATGAAAGCACTTTCGGATCTTAGAGATGATAAAGGGATATTGATTGTTTTTGATGAAGTCCAGTGCGGCATAGGAAGAACTGGAGAATGGTTTGCATTCCAGCACTATGATATTGAACCAGATATAACAACTTTAGCCAAAGCCCTTGGTGGTGGAGTACCAATAGGAGCGATTGTTGCTAAAAAAGAAGTATCTGATGTTTTAAAACCTGGAGATCATGGAACTACTTTTGGAGGGAATCCCCTTGCTACCTCTGTTGGATTAACAGTAATGAACACTATTGAATCAGAAAAATTAATTGAAAATTCTAAAAAGATGGGAGAGTATTTGCTTAATAAACTAGAATTTATGCTGGATATGCCCCACGTCAAGGATCTCAGAGGTATAGGCCTTATGATTGGAATAGAATTTGATGATTTATGCAGTGATTTTGTAAAAAGATGTTTTAACAATAATCTACTAATAAATTGCACAAGAGACAAAGTAATTAGACTTGTTCCGCCATTAATAGTATCAAAGAAGGAGATTGATGAAGCTATAGAAATAATGAAAAAATCATTATAATTATTTCTGAAGCTCCATTATTGTAGCGGCAATATCTCCTTTATTTTTTAATAAAAGATTTTTTGCTTTTTCTTTATCTACGCCTGTTTGAGCAACTACTAGATCTATATCATCGTCATTTATTGCAATCTCTACTTCTTTTAGTTCTTCTCTGTAGTTACCTGCAAGTTGATAAGTTTTTTGTCCCATCATTGTAGTTTCTGTTAGTTGGGGATTTTCAAAGACCATTTTCTTATCTTTTATAAAAATAATTACTTTCTCCGCAGGGATATCTTTTGTCGATACTCCCATCTGTTTCATCATTTTCTGCATTTTTCTTTGATCCATCTTTGGATACATTATACCACCTAAAAATTAAAATAAAAGAAAAAAATATAAAGTTAACTATTTAGTTTCTCTTACTTTTGGATATTAAATAGTAAGCAATGGCTGACCCACCAAGTAATGCGGGTAGCTCAAATCCAGGAACGCCTTTGATTGGAGATTGGGTCTGTGCCTCTTTTACAGTTACATAAAGAACATCCTGCCCAGTGTCCCCTTTGTCATCTGTGACTGTCAGTGTTGCTTTATACACTCCTGCTGTTGCGTATTGGTGAAGGGGCTCTGCGTCGTTTGAAGAAGTACCGTCTCCAAAGTCCCATTTGTAAGCTACTATATTTCCATCTTCATCAGTGGATTTTGTTCCGTCAAAATGAACGGCCTCACCGATTTTTGTTTCAAAGTCGCTTCCAGCGTTTGCAGTTGGAAATTTATTTGTAATCTGGGTAGTGGTGGTAGTTTCTGGAGGAGTTGTTGTAGTTTGTGTGTTTTTATAGGGAGCATCACCCGCTACGGCAAAGTCTTCTGTGTTGAAGAAGCAAACTCTATTAGATATTCTCATTTCAGTACTTCCGCCCATGAACTTTCCAACTCCGCCTAAAAGCCACTTGCCATCTTCTGCTACATGTATTGCCCAGAAATATACTTCCTTATTTTTACTTTCCCATAGTTTTTTGCCTGCCCAATTAAAGAGATAGTATCCATCTTTATCTGCTCCAGCCGCTATGAATTGGCCTTGTGGGGATATGGAGATATAATTTACCGGCCCATCTGTTTTATAATTCCATAATTTTGTACCAATGTCATTAAAGAATAGGATATTGTTATCTTTTGATCCAGCTACGATGTAAGCTCCTTTTGTGGTCACATCAATGGCTTCAATTCCCATTTTATTTTTATAATCCCATAATTTTTCTCCATCTGGACCAACAAAGTAGATATTACCTGTGCTAGTACCTATAGCCACATAAGGCCCAGTAGAAGTCACTGCCAAAACTTCTGGCGTACCGTTTACAGAGAAGTTCCACATTTGATCTCCATTTATTTTAAACAAGTATACAGTTTTCTGAGAAGCTGCTGTAACGTAGTTCCCTTTAGTTGCAATATAATTAATTGTGCTGTCTGCTTGATATTTCCATGATAATTGACCTTGTTTAGTAAGGGAGTATATTGTGTCTCCAGAGCCTACTATTACATAAGACGAAGAGTCAGATATAGCTAGAACTCTTGTTTCTGTTTTTGTAGTATATTTCCATAAAGGATTACAAGTATAACTTGTAGTCTGAGTCGAATGATAATCCTCTACCCACCTATATCTAGCATCAGGATCTCCTGGCAAATCTGGTTCCCAATGCCCCCCTACAATTTCTCTAGAACTACTCATTGTAATATCCACTGCCTTAGAATTATCATAAAGCTCTACACCATCATTCATTCCTACAAGAGTGTATCTACCGTCAGAAGTAAGAAGTATGGCCAAGGCACGTTTTTTACATCCCCATATCACTCCATCTTTATCACAAATGAATATTTCTGGGTCCTCACCTACTGCTGCGGCTGCGGTATAGTATCCATTTGTAACTAAAGATAGACTTTTTACAGTGTCAGGCACTTGATAACAAAAAGTGCTTTCTGTTTCGTCTGTTAGATAAACGGTCAAAACAGACAAAGTCAATATTAATGCTATTATAAGCCCTGTTGATCGAATTAACACTTTTTTCATTAAAATACCAATTATATTTAGAAACATTAGTATAAGAATTTTTCTATTAATATTATTTAATTTCCCACTAGTTATAACTTAAGAAATAGCTTTTAAATTCAATAATCTAATAACATATAATCTTGCCCATGTAAATGCAATTAATGCACCAGTTATGTTTCCGGCTACAATGCCCCACCAAACTCCTTTGAGGCCTATTTTCAAAAATATAGAGAATAGATACGAGAAGGGTATTGTAAATATTATTGTTCTAAAGAGAGTTATAATAAGGGAGTTAATTCCTTTTCCAGTTCCTTGAAATAAAGCAGAAGAAAACATTCCAAATGCTACTGAAGGATAAAAAATTGAAGAAATTCTTAAGAATAAGATGAGGTCCCCTAAAATTCTTGCCCCTCCAGATGACTGAGTAAATATTGATGCAATTTGGGGTGCAAATACAAATACATTTATTGCAACAAATGCCTCTATTAATACTCCCAATTTAACAGAATATAAATATGCTGTGTCTAATTTTTTTATTTCGTTTGCACCATAGGCGGCCCCAGTCACTGCAGTTACTGCGGTAGACATTCCAACTAAAGGCAGCGTTCCAAACATTACAATCCTCCACCCAGTTGTATATACCGCTATTCCATCAATTCCCCCTACAGAAACCACAAGAAAATTTAAACCTAGAAAAGAAAATGACATTAATAATTGAGAAAGTGAAAATGGAATCCCTACTCGTAAGATATCAATTACTACGGATCTATAAAATCTAAACTTTGAAAGGGTGATTGAAATATAACAATTCTTCTTAATAAAAAGCCAATAAAATGGGATAACTGAGGATACTGCCAACGATATAATTGATGCCCACGCTGCTCCAGGGACCCCCATTTTTAACGGATATATAAATATTGGATCTAGGATTATATTTAAAATAGAACCAAATGCCATAGCATACATTGATCTTTTTGCATCGCCTTCCCCCCTCAATATAGAATTTGAAACATTCGAAAAGAAAACAAGTAATGTACCGCCAAACATAATTTGTGCATACTTTGTAGCATCTTCGATTACATTTCCCGCCTTCATTATTTCAAAAATATTTCTTGAGAATAGAACAAAAGGGATTGTCATAACTACCCCCAATATTAACATTAATACAATTGTATGTGCGGCAACATTATCCGCCTTTTCCTTCTGATGGGCCCCGATGAACCTTGATATTGCAGCACTTCCCCCCATACCTATGCCCGCACCAACAGACATAATCATATATGAAAAGGGAAAAAAGAATCCGACGGCCGACAAGGCTTCAGGCCCCAAAAATGAAACCCATAATGCATCAGCAAAATTATATAGTGTTTGGACAAGCATGGCTATAATCATAGGTGTTGATAATTTTAATATGGCCTTTTTAGGATCTCCTAAAAGGGTCTTTATCCCATCTGTTTGTTTTTTTTGTTGATTTTGAACAATATTTTCTGACATAAAAAAGCCTAGACAAGTAATTGACTTTCAAATATGAATTCTAATTATAAATCTATCTATATTTTGCAAAAATATTTTAAACAATATTTTATTAAATATATGTCTACAAACGATTTTTAATATTGTTTTAACTCTAAATGATTATGAAAAAGAACGATATTATAAAGTCCCCAAAAATGAGTAAAGAAGAATATGATAAACTCATCTCTAAATAATACCTCTGTAGAGTTGCCTTTAGGGGAGACAAATGCCCATATATTGCACCGCTTCTATATATTTTTGATGTAAATTAGATGTACTTTTTATTAACAAATTACGGTAGGAAAATATCTTTTTTAGAAAGTATCCTTAGTCCTTGTAGAAATAGAGGAATATGAAAAGGATTTCTCAGACTTTAGTTTCATGTATTTTCGGGAAAACTTGTTCAGATTGGTTACGGAAAAAAAGAATTAATAGATAAACAGGAATATGGTAAACACAATTTAATAATATTAAAATAGGGGAATCTATTCTATTAATCACCGATACCGTATATATTAATCAACTATAACACTTTGAATAATTCGCAATAATAATCATCACTTTTAAAAACTGATTACTGATTTATTTTTTTATGAAGACTTATCCTATCGTATTTTCTTTTATTTTTCTTATTATTCTAGGGCAAACACAAGCTTTACTGGCTAGTGAGTCGGATTGGAGTTTTAAAACAGATAAAATAGTATACTCTGTTGATATATCCTCAGACGGCAGTTATATTGTGTGTGGATCATTGGACAACAACTTCTACTTTTTATCAAAAGATGGAAATCTTTTATGGAAGTACCCATCTAAAGATAGGGCTTTAGCTGTTGATTTGACACCTGACGGTTCCTATATAGTTGGTGGATCACGAGATAAAAATATCTATTTCTTTTCAAAGAAAGGGGATTTGCTCTGGTCTTATCCGACTGGAGGTATTATAGAGACAGTTGCAGTATCTTTCGATGGCTCAAAGATAATTGCGGGGTCTGACGATGGAAAGGCCTATTTTTTATCAAATAAAGGGAATCTTATATGGGCGCATGAAACCAATTCTGCAATAACTACAGTTGCTATCACTCCAGATGGGAGATATATTGTTCTTGGATCAAACGACCGAAATATATATCTATTGTCGCAGGATGAAAAATTGATTTGGACCACAATGACACTAGGTGAGGTCAATTCCGTTGATATAAGTTATGACGGAGCATATATTTCTGCAGGGACAAAAAATGGTTGGGTATATATCATGTCAAATTCAGGAGAAATATTGAATAAATCTAAAAGAAACGAAGGAGTAGTAAACGTCAAAATTAATCCAGATGGGAGGTACATAGCAGCAGGCTCAAGAGAAGGTGGAATATATATTATCTCGAACAATGGAGAACAGTTGTGGGAATCCCTTGAAGATAAAGGGATTTATTCAGTTTCGATAAATTCAGATGGGAGCAGAATTGCAGTTGGATCTATGGATGCAATATATATGCTATCCAACGAAGGGAAAGATATATGGAGCTACCAAACTTATAATGACAAAAACTACTTATATTCAATAAATTCTTTAGCATTCTCTCTTGACAGCTCAACGTTAGTATCGACCTCCAGAGAAAGCGTATTTTTATTCAATCGCGGTGAAATTAAGGAATTTGATATAGACATATATATGTGTAGTAGAGAAAACGATTCTATAGCTTTACCTCCTAAAGAGAAGACTTCAAAAGAGAAAGATATCCCCTATACAAAAAGTAAAGGGATAATCCAAATATTGCTTGGCCTCTTAGGGATAGAGAGTAAAGCAGAATATTAATTAAATTTTTTGGCATGCTGGGCAATAATAAGAAGAGGACCCCAATATATTTTCTTTTTGGATTTTAGATTTACATCTTTTACACTCGCTAGTATTCTTATCGACTATTCTAGTATAACCTCCTGATTTACCAAAAATATCGCACTCATCTAAGCTTCCACCAAGTTCAATTGCGAATTTAATTACCTTGATTATCGAATCGTATAGCTTATCTTTTTCTTCACTATTGAGTTCTGAAGATTTTGTTTTTGGATGTATCTTTGCCTCAAATAATATATCGTTAATATATGCATTACCAAGGCCTGATAATTGTTCTTGCATATTAAGTACAGCTTTTATTGGCTTTTTGTCGTTTTGTAAGAGTATCCTCTTAAAGTATTTTGGAGAAAATCCTATTTCATTTGGAGATGGGCCTATATTGCCCGCATATCTATGATTTCTTTTTTCTTCCATTGTTGCAACTGTTAAGAAAGCATAGAGTGAGGATTGAAAAGTCATATTAGAATCATCATCAAATTGAAACTTGACATGATACTTTTGTGGTAAAGATTGCCTTTTTTCAAGATACAGAAACTTTCCAATTATTTCTCCAAACATCAAAAAATTATCATTTTCAAATTCTAAAAATATCCATTTGCCTTTTGGTGTAATTTTTTTAATATGGGTATTGAGTATATCATTCTGTCTTTTGTCAAGATTTGACATACCTTGTTTAATTATAGATTTTGAGTAATCTGTCAAAGTGATATCTTTAATCTTCTTACCAATTAATTTATCTTGCATCTGTCTAGATATCTTTAATATTTCAGGTAGTTCGAATCCCATAATAATTGATTAAATAGATATTACCTAATATAAACTTAATTGTAATAACCCGTCAACAAATCCAAAAAACAGTCCAATGTCAATCCAAAAAGTGCGGGAGCTGGGATTTGAACCCAGGAAGACCTACATCACAGGGTCCTAAGCCCTGCACCTTTGACCAGGCTCGGCAACCCCCGCTTGGCAATTAAATCCAAACCATATATTTTGAAGTTCCTTATAAATTTAACGATAATACATACGTCAATTAAATACAGTGAAACTTTTATACTAATTTAATAATTATTTTTCAGGTGTGACAAATGGAACATTTAATGGCCGATAGGGCAAAAGATATTTTAGGCATAATGAAGGTATTCTCTATTGACCCTCTTGAAGCTAAAAATTGTAGTTTCCCTGGACATAAGGGAGATAATATTGGTGATAGCCGTATTGGTTTTTTAGAACATAGCGGTGAAAAAAATATTTATTCCATACATTCAGTTCACTATTGCAGAGAGCACAGAGATATACCAATCGGAGAAATTGAAAAAAGGCTAAAAGAAAAAATTAAAGGCATTACAGGTGATAAAGGTTCGATATTAATAACAAAGATTAAGATTGATCCTGATAGTTTTCCTGAAAAAGATATCCTTGGAAAAAATATTAGCACTGATAAATTAACTCCAATTTTGATTAATAAAGGCAATTTAGGATTTTTAATGAATATTTCCGAAGAATCAAAAACTATGACATTAAAATCTGTTATCGACAAAATAATGAATCTTGAGATCGAATTCGATATTGCATGGGAGGAATTCTAGATTTGAAGAAAACAAAGATTGTATGCACAATTGGACCAAGTGTTTCAAATTATGAAATGATAAAAAAACTTGCTCTTTCAGGAATGGATGTAGCAAGATTAAACTTTTCACACGGCACTCATTCTGAACATCTTAAAGTTATTAATATCCTAAAAGAGATATCAGATGATACCAATAAAAAGATCGGTATTTTACTGGATACAAAAGGCCCAGACATTAGAATAGGCGAATTTAGTAATACAATCCATATTCTTACAGATCAAGATTATATTTTTTCTGTAAATAAAGGAAAAGAGGTAATTCCATTACAAAATGACATATCCAGATTCTTGAAACCTAACGATAAAGTCCTAGTTGATGATGGTACACTGATATTTTTAGTAGTAGGGATAGAGGACAAGGATATTCATCTAAAAGCCTTAAATGAAGGAAATCTCAGACAAAAAGTAAGTATTAATATCCCCGAAAATAAATACTGCCCTTCGGCCGTTACTGAAAATGAATTGGTTGATATAAAATTTGGGGTAAAACACGAAGTTGATTTTATTGCACTATCTTTTGCATCAACTAAAGAAGACATAATCAAGGCACGGGAAATAATAAAAGAAGACAATGGCGAGCAGTGGATAATCTCAAAGGTAGAATCCAACTTTGGAATAAAAAATATTGATGACTTAATTAAATATTCAGAAGGCGTAATGGTTGCAAGGGGCGATTTAGGGGTTGAGATTGATCTTTCTAAGATTCCAAGTGTTCAAAGATCTATAATTGAAAAATGCAATGTAAAGGGTAGACCCGTAATCGTTGCGACTCAAATGCTAAACTCTATGATAGAAAATTCAAGACCAACAAGGGCAGAAGTTGAAGATATAGCCAGTGCAATTTATAGTGGTGCTGATGCAGTTATGCTTTCAGGTGAGACTGCTATTGGTAAGTACCCCCTTGAAAGTGTAGAAATGATGGTAAAAGTGGCAATTGAAACTGAAAAAGAGTTAAAATCAAGATCGGATTATGGCCCTTCCAAAAGAGTAGCGGATGTAATATCTTCACTTGTTGCAAAAGCGGTATTATTATCAGATGTCAAGGCAATTGTTACTTCGACAAGGTCAGGCTATACTGCATGTATGATATCCCGGCACAAACTTTCAGTACCTACCTATGGCATGACAAATAATGCTGCCACTGCCAGAAAGCTTTCTGTCGTATGGGGAATAAATGAAGTTTATCTGGATAAAGAAAAGGGCGGGATTTCAAAAGCAGTCCTTTGTGCTGCCAATTATTTAAAAAATGAAGGATTAAACGATAATGATCTTTTCGTTTTTACTGCTGGCGTAAGTAACTCAAAAAAACAAAGAACAAACTTGTTAGAAATAAGAGAAATTGGGGAAGTTCTATCTTCTTGAGAGCAACATCAAAGAAAAAGTTGCTATCAATCCAAATAAAGTTAAAACTAGTACAGCTTCTTGCAACATCACATACACAGATTTTTGAATTTTAGGAGTTGAAGCTGTTTGTTCTGCTGCAACTTCAGGGGCGCTCATCTCAGTTGTGGATAGTTCCGTTGGATTATCCAATCTTACAACTTCCACAGTGTTTACTATCAATTTAATTGGAAACTTAAGAAAAGTTGACTTATCATTTATATCCTTAATTTCTAAATTTAGATAAATTGTATAATCCCCAGAAACTTCAGGCAATTTAGTGACTAACACATCTTTTTTCGTCAATGAAGTAATTGGCCCAATATCTTCAGTGTAATCAAAATTAAACTTAGATCGATCATATTCTAGTATCATAGATGAACTTTTCACAGCCGATCCTCTGTTAACAATAAAGATTGGCAATGTATAGGGCGCTTCTTTTACTTCAAAACTCCTTTCTCTTAAATCAATTATTGGAGATCTGGCTCCATCTATCCTAAATGGAACTTCTTGCAAAAATCCTTCAGAAGTATAATCACACTGTAAACCGGAACAATATACTTGGTAAGAGTATTGTGTTGTTACTTTTAAGGGGTAAGTTCCAGAATCTATGGCCTTAACAGTATACCGAATCTTTTCTACCTTCTTTTGACCAGGTTGCATTTCACCGTAAATAAACTTATTTTTTGCAAATTCAAAATATTCATCTTTAATATAAATATTAATATTTTTTAATATGCTGTTACTTGTATTCTCAAATATCAAAGAAAATTCACCACTATCGCCAGAGTAAAATGATGGCGTCTTTTCAAAATAAATTTTCATTTTCTCATTTGGCGCTGTTATGTCAGAAATTGAAGTGAAGCCAAATGCTATAAAACTTATAAATATTAT
Organism: Methanofastidiosum sp.; assembly: GCA_041678455.1. Classification (GTDB taxonomy): domain Archaea; phylum Methanobacteriota_B; class Thermococci; order Methanofastidiosales; family Methanofastidiosaceae; genus Methanofastidiosum. The sequence continues at coordinate 693 of JBAYOH010000036.1, read as the reverse complement.
GGCATAGAGTTTTCTCATATAATAGATAGTTAATAGGATATTTTAAAAGCTTTATTCTTATAAGTTATTTAATGAATACTACCAAATTTGAATATTTTGATGTTACAGCAGACATTGGCGTTAAAGTTTGGGGCATTAATATTGATGAAATATTCGAAAATACAGCTATTGCTGTAACAAGTTTAATGATTAATCCACTCAAAATAGAGAAGAATATAGTTAAAGAATTCTTTATAGAAGGAAATGACTTATCGTCTCTTTTAATAAACTGGATCACTGAATTATTAATTATTCGGGACAGCGAAGGGATTCTTTTTTCGTCTTTTGAAGTAAATGTTTCAAGCGACGAGAAATCCCTTAACGCAAAGAATTATGGCGATTATTTTATTGGGGATACCTTAGAAATGGATATAAAAGCCATCACGTATTCTTTGTTTAAATTAGAAAAACAAGATGGACATTATTATTTACAATTTGTTCTAGATATATGATGGGTATATATTAAATAAACTAATCATTATGTTGATTTTAGAAATAATTGCAATAATATATGAAAATTGTAAAGATAGTTGCCTTATCCTGTAATTATTTCCTTTTCCTTTCATTAAAAAATCTTCCCAATTTCAGGTAGAATCTAGCAAATTACTGCCAGATTCTAGCTTTCTGTAAAGTGCCTTTTCTGGCGTCTCAAGC
>JBAYOH010000035.1:0-14803 GCA_041678455.1 Methanofastidiosum sp. | reverse complement strand
GTATCTGCCCTTGCCCTTCTTTTTGGGAACGCAATCTTTATATTCATCAAAAATTGCTTTCAGTATGGTTTGGGTGCGAGCACAACCCCAAACCAAACCCCTAAGTATTTAAAATTAACCATTCAGAAGAGTATTTTGTACATGCCTCAAAATTACTAAGTTGATTCATTTCTCCCCTTTTTTAATCAATATCTTCTGGTAAACCTCATTTATCTCTTTTAGAATGTCTTCCATTTCTTTCTTAACTTGATCGGGTTTGTTCACGTTAAAGTCTGGGTGGTACATCATGTTCAATACTTTCTTTCTCTTTTTTATATCTTCAATTGAAGCATTTGGGGAACATCCGAACTGTTTTAAAAGTGCTTCAAGAGGCTCATTTTCTTTCTTTCTTGATCCCTCTCGTTTCTTTTCCCTTTTTTCATCATAATTCCACTTTTGATAATCCCATTTTTTCTCTTCTCTTTTCTTTTTCTCTTTTATATCAAACTCTAATTTAACGCTTTCAAAAAACTTGTTTTTCCCATAATCTTCATAGGTCAAAAGAATTTCTATGCTACCTTTTCCACTGTTTTTTGGGGTAAATCTCAATATGCATCTTTTTTTCTTTTCCGTTTCTATTTTGCCGATGTCCGCAGATTCAATTGTTTTAATGTTGGGAGAAGATCTTATCTCAACTTTGACATTTAGGGCATCGTCATCTCCAAGATTTTTTACTTTTATGGGAATGGAGGCGATATCTCCTTCTTTTATTTCTTCAAGGAACTCTTCTCTTAAGAATAGTTTTGGCCGTGAGTTCCTTTCTTTTAACGTATAAAGTGGCTTTGAAGTTATTCCTTCTTCAAGACATCCCTTACATGCAAGCCTTGAATAATTCCAGCATGACGAGCATACTTTTTTTCCGCAAACAGGGCATCTTCTTTTGTTCTTTGATAATTTTATTATCTTTTCACAAATTGAACATTTCTCAATAAGATTAGGCATTAAAGTTGGTGAATCTCTCTTTACAGGCATCTTTATTTTAATTCTACAATTTGAGCAAAGTAGGTACCTTTCATCGCATTTGAAAATTATAGTCGCCCTGCAATTGGGGCAAAGTATCTTCATAGCACTAATTTAATAGGTAATCTTAAATATTTTTAGGAAATAATAGTATTTAGAAGAGTATTGGTGAGAAATATGGTAAAAAATAACGACGCAAAATCCAAAAAAGACCCTAAAGATCCAAAGAAAAAATCAGGTGGATGGAAAGGACTACTAATGATAGTGTTGATCATAGCTCTTTTATTTGCCGGAGTATTCTATGACGTTTATAGATTAGGAAATGATAATGTACTTTTTCTCTTTGTAGATGAAGAAAAAGGAAATCCTGGGACTGTTGAAATATCATCTGTGATTATATTCTCTAATTTAAGGCCAAAGGGAAGCAGTGTGGATATCGATCCATTGTCAACAACTCCTGCCCTAAATTCTTTAGGGATAAATATTAACAACTCTTTGATGAAAACATCTGATCTAAAACAAGGTGTCGAGCATGCAAAACAGATTTCTAAAGGCGAATCAAAAATTGATATTACCAGAGTCGTTGTCATCGATTCTGAAACATTAAAGGAGTTAGTCGATGTCGTTGGGTATGTGCCTGTCGATTTTAAGCAGCAGATAAATATACTTGGCCAGGAAAGGGATATCACAGCAAAGGGTAACGTTACTGGAATAATGGCAAAACAAATTATTCAGGGAAAGACATTTCCCATAGTCGATTCAAATACAATTAAAGACGTTCCAGAGACAAGTCTTTGGAGGGTAAAAAGCAAGATAATTGGAGAAATATCTCTAAACATGCTAGATTTGGCAAAATATGATAAACAAACAAGAAGAGATATATCCTATAAGATTCTAAGATTGTACAGGGAAGACAAAATAAAAGTTTATAATAAGAATATGACGCTTGTCTTGATTGATGTACTACCCGAGGGTTTTGGTAGAATCATTATGGATTTTGCCGTTGATATAATTAGTTAGGAGGAAGATTTATGCAGAAAGAAGTATTTATGGTAGCAACATTCATTCTGGCAGTAGGGCTTGCAATATCTGTATATAACATCAGCCTTTTGAGCAATCAAAACGCAGTACTTAGTCAAAGAGTAAGTGCTCTAAATCAAGATGTAACAAAGCTTCAGGGACAACAGACAATTCTTGAAAACAAACTACTTGTTCTTGAAACAAAAGAATCACAGTATGATTCGGTCGTAAGGGGTTATACTTCTCAAATTCAGGATTTATTAAAGAAAAATGAAGTTTTGCAACTTCAACTTCAATCGTGGGATATCCCTGTGGTATGGGTGTCAACTGAAGTCCAATGGACATCTTCAACTTTTCATCCAACTGATAACGTAAGAGTATCTTTCAATCTTACAAATACAGGAAATGAGAATGCACAGAACATTAGAATTTCTTTTCCTGAATCCTATATGAGAGGATTCCAAGTAGTGAGCGTGTCAGATCCAAGATTTAGACTAATCAGTAATGAAATTACCATTGATTCACTTGTTCCTCGACAAACTTTAAGCTTTGATGTTGTCCTTAGGACTCAATCGCCTGGGTTATATAGCGGGCCTCTAAGGGTTCGGTGGACTGGAATAGGAGATTTCTTTACTCTAAATGAAATAAGCACTCGTGTGTCCTAGAGCGGATTCAATGGAAATAAAGAAGTATCCCGAAGATTTTCAAGTAGAGGAAGTCATAGATGCAAAAGATGGTAAATATCTTGTCTTCAAGGTAAAAAAAATAAACAGGGATACCCTTGATGTTATCTACGACATAGCTTGGAAGACTGGGATACCTTTTGGAAAATTTGGGTATGCGGGGCTCAAAGATAGACATGCCGTGACTACCCAGAGTTTTTCTGTCGATAGAATATATGAAGAAACTATAAAGGGCATAGAACTAAAGGACGTAGAGTTGTATGACTTCTCAAATGGTCAAAAGATTGATATCGGAGGCCTAGTGGGGAACAAATTTAATATTCTCGTGAGGGATATTCCGGAAAATTCTGACGAGATTATAAGATCTAATATCCAACAGATTGAGAAAAACTCTGGATTTCCAAATCTTTTTGGAGAACAAAGATTCGGTGGAAATGAAGAGGTCGGCAAGCTTATTCTGAAAGGTGAGTTCGAAGAGGCAGTTGAAAAGTTATTGTTAAAAGACACTTTTAGTGAAGATTTAACTGATTTGATTAAGGAAGGAAAGTACGCAGAAGCATTTGAATTATATCCAAAATTAAGGAATGAGAAACAGGTTTTAGATTTTTTGTCTAAGTCTTCGGATTATTCTAAGGCGTTTATGGTTCTACATCCTTCAGTTTCTTCTCTTTTTATTCATGCTTACCAATCTAAAATATTCAATAAGGCTGTTCTTGAAAGAATAAAGGAAGTTCCCCTAAATGAACCTGAGCTAGGAGATCTTGTATCAATGGCTAAACAGGGTAACTACTACAGGACGCAGGTAACTAAATCTAATCTTATGCGCGTGAAGGAAGGGATAAAAAAAGGAGAGATAAGTGTGATAGCACCTTTAATTGGTTACAGCTCTTTGATTCCAAAATCTCTATTAGGAAAGTTATCAATTGAATTAATCGAAAAAGATGGAATAACAAAGGAAAGCTTCCGTGTCAAAGAAGCCCCATTTTTGGCATCCAACGGAGCATATAGAAATATCTTAGGTGGGTACAAGGACCTTTCTTATAGTGTTGAAGAGGATGGGGCAAGATTTAAGTTCTTTCTCTATAAGGGAGAATATGCAACAGTTTTTTTGAACTGCCTCACTTCTTCTTTATCTTGATTATATCGCCTATAGTTGTTTCCTTTGAGTTTTGTTTTGATTTAGATATATCAATGCCTTCGTCTGACTTTTCTTTGAGCTTAATATCTAGAATTTTTTCAAGCTTATGGGTAAGTTCGTTAGATAGGACGAAACCTGCTGTTTCAATATGGTGGATAATGGATTCTTTTTCATTCATTTTTCTGGCAAGGTCCTTCTGTGACCAACCCTTTGCTTCTCTAGCATCCTTTATAATAAGGTGATAGTCGTCTACGAGTATGTATTCTTCTTTTGTTCTGATCGGCCCACTCATTCTTGGCTTTGAAGGCAATACAACACCGCCTGAGCCAATGGGCCCTTTGCCAAATTTTGACCAACTCTGTCGATCTGTTCCAAATCTAGAACATTTATCGCAAACCTTTACACCGGCACCTTCAACTCTTATGTTGAAGACCTTTCCTTGTATAGTCTTGCCACATATTTCGCATATCATCTTATCAACAGTTGTTCAAATTGAACATTTATAAGGGTTTTGAACTCTGATTATTCTTAGAGATGGTAATCACTACTGTTAGATTTTTTTTAAATATTTCTCATGATAATGACACTCAATGTAGAAACATTTATAAAGATGTGAAATCTAATACATCTTGTTCGGGGTGCTAATGGTGGACAGTAGTATTAAGTATCGGACAAAAAGACTTGACGAAGAAGATGTTTATGAAAATGATGCTCAATATGATGACAAGGTAATAGAACGATTGAAACTTCTTGAAATACAAAACAGAAGCTTCATAACCGAAAAAATTAGATTGGAAAAGGAAAACGATGGCCTCAAAAAAGAGTTGGAAAGATTAAACGCCCCTCCCCTGATCACAGGAGTTGTAGTTGAGGCTATCGATTCATCTAAGATTATTATTAAAAGTTCAAGCGGCCCAAAATTTGTTGTAAGTGCCTGTGCCAATGTCAATATTAACGACCTTGTACCTGGAGCATTGGTCGCTTGTAATCAGAGAAATCTTTCGATAATGGAAGTACTACCTTCTACCAAAGATCCAGAAGTTTGTGGGATGGAAGTTCTAAATAGGACAGGGGTTACTTATTGTGAAATTGGAGGCCTAAGAGATCAAATAAACAAAATAAAAGAAACAGTAGAACTACCTCTGAAAAGACCAGAACTCTTCGATAAAGTTGGTATAGAGCCACCACACGGGGTCTTGTTATATGGGGCACCTGGAAATGGTAAGACCTTAATTGTCAAAGCAGTTGCAAACGAAACTGATTCCACATTCATAAGGGTCGTTGGCTCTGAGTTTGTCCGAAAATATATAGGGGAAGGAGCTAGGATGGTAAGAGAAGTTTTTAATCTTGCTAGAGAAAAATCTCCTTCGATCCTATTTATTGATGAAATTGATGCCATAGGATCAAGACGTGTCGATACGGGTATAAGCGGAGATAGAGAAGTTGCTAGAACTATGATGCAGCTTCTAGCTGAACTTGACGGTTTCGATTCAAGAGGACAAGTTAAGATCATAGGTGCTACAAACAGAGTAGATATGCTAGATCCGGCACTTTTAAGGCCGGGAAGATTTGATAGATTAATAGAAATACCGCCACCCACAAAAGATGAATGCCTAGATATCTTTAAGATTCACTCAAGAAACATGAATATCAAGAATCTAGATTATTCTGAGATAATTAATTTAATAGATGGTCTATCTGGCGCAGAGATTAGATCGCTATGCACGGAAGCTGGAATGACTGCCATAAGAGAAGAGAGGGATTATGTCACTTCCGAAGACTTTAAATGCTCAGTATCTAGAATTACATCATCAGAGTATCAAAGTAATTCACTAATTGGAATGTATGGATGAGGAAACCGACAGCGTCTGACTGATGATGAGAGATGGGCGGTCTGACATATTTTGTATTTTTTATTCTTTTCTGTAGTAACCTTTATTTACTTTAAATCCTATTATTCTTGGGGATTATTTGAAAGGAGAAGAAATATTAGATTTAACATTTGGTTATACAATATTCATTTTTAGTTTAGCAGCAGTATTTTTCTGCTATTATGTCGAAAACTTTATGTAAATTAGATTTCCAATTATTTTTTATTTTTAATGCCGAATAATGCTATCTAAAAAAGAAAAATATCTGGAGAGAGGATAACAAAAGCATTCCGCATACTATTATAGTCATAGTCACAATGACAAGTTTCTTTTTTTCCTCAGATTTCATATAATTTCTTATTCTATTTAAGATTAAATATCTTTCTATAAGTTATTCTAAAATAAATAATTTCTCAAAATTTGATAATAAGCCCTAATATCACTTTTTATCTATTTTTAAGTTATAATAAGTCCATAACTTAATAAAAAATAAAATATTCCACTAAGGCTTACTTTATATTGATCCCATTGATATTCCAATTGGTGATTATATGCAGGGATACAATAACTCAAAAAAAATTCCTTTTCCGCTATTGATTGAAAAGGCAATAGAACATGCAAATACTGAAAAAAATGATAAGAATCTTATCTTATCAAACATATTTATAGAAGTAGCTAAAGTATAAAAACATAAAATAATTTATTTATTTAATTATGTCAAGCAAAATAAAGGATATATTGATGTGGGATGAATCACTATTCAGAAACCCCGAAGTCTTTGATCTTAGTTACATACCGGAGGTTTTTAAATACAGAGACAATGAACTTGAAGCAATATCCCACAATGTAAAACCTTTGATTAAAGGAGATTTTCCAACAAATACTATTGTTTTAGGGCCAACAGGTACAGGGAAAACTACTTCAGTTAAATTACTCTTTAAGAACATTACAGAAGTTTCAAACAGCGTTGTACCGGTCTATATAAACTGCCAGTTTCACTATCGAGAATTTTCAATAATGTCCCAAATATTTAGAGGCATATTTGGATACCCCCCTGTAGAAACTGGGAAACCTCTAACAACTCTTTATGAATACACTATGGGAGAGTTACAGAAAAAAGAAAAAACATTACTTGTTGCATTGGACGATGTAGATTTTTTATTTCATGTTAACATTGCAGAAAATATTTTGTATAAGATCCTAAGGGCACATGAGATTTTTCCAGGAGTTAAAACAGGGATTATTGGGATTATAACAGATAATGCTTTTTCATTTAAAGTTTCAGAAAAGATTAGAACTGTATTTATGCCAAATGAGGTTCATTTTAAATCGTACTCTCAAGCTACAATAATGGATATTTTGAGATATCGTGCCGATATCGGATTATTTCCTAGTGTAATTGATGAAGAAGTCTTAGATAAAATTTCAGAAATAACTTTTGAAAAAGGTGATTTAAGACTTGGAATAAGGGGGATAAGGGAAGCTGCAATGTTAGCAGAACTTCAAGGCAGGAGAAAAATAATCGTTGACGACGTTGAAAAAGCAATAGAGCGAATAAGTTCTTCTCTGCATGTTGAAAATGTTTTCGATGGCTTATCTAAAACAGACAGGAGAGTCCTCAAAGTTATAGCAGAAAATTCTGGTAAATTCACTAAAGCGAATGATTTTTTCAATACCTTAGATGGGGGTATGTCATATGAACTCTTTAGAAAGTCAATAGTAAAACTTGAAAATCTTAAAATAGTTGACATTCAAAGGGCACAGTCAAGGGGCCGTGGAAAACAAAATCTTATTCATTTAAGGGTGCCTAAAGAGGCCATCTTGGAAATTATTAAGGAATAACATTTAAAAGTAACTTGTCACCTCTTTAATTCAAATGAGGATACTAGTAACTAATGATGATGGCTATGGTAACGAAGGAATAAAGAAGCTCACAGAGATTGCAGAATCTTTAGGTGAAGTAGTTGTCATAGCACCAAAGGAAAATTGCAGTGGGATTGGCCACAGCTATTCTATATTTAAAAAAATTGAAGTAGAAGGGCTTTATCTAAAAGATAAACAAAGAACGGATTATATTGTTTCTGGAACACCTGTAGACTGTGTAGCTCTTGCCATAAGACATTTCATGAGGGAGAAAATTGATCTTATCCTATCTGGGATAAATCATGGGGAGAATATATCTTATGATATATATTATTCAGGAACAGTTTCCGCTGCGAGAGAAGGTATAATCAATGGGATACCATCTCTCTCAATTTCTTCAACAGATTATTATAATCCGATGTTTGAAACGGCAACAAAGTTTTTGGGAATACTTTTTGACTCGTGGAATTTTAAGAAATTACCAACCGATACTCTACTAAACATAAATGTACCTTCTGTTCCTTTTGATGAACTAAAAGGTGTTGAAATAACAAGACTTGGGAGAAGGGTATACTATGACGAGCCATTTGAAACAAACAACAAAGAAGGTAAGATGCATTTCAAAGTTTTTGGTAAGCCTCCAGGGGGTTTTGTTGAGGAAGGTACTGACTATTCTGCAATAAAAGAAAACAAGGTATCATTAACTCCGATACACCTTGATGCAACAAATCACGGGGTAATGAAATCATGGAACGATGTAGTTAATTTGGAAAAACTAATCGATTCTTTTTAATAAGTAATTTTTAATAGCATTAGCAAGTGCGATTGAGGAAATATACTCTTCTTTTGGGGCGGCTCTGGATGTATCTACAATAATAGTGTCTTCAATAGCTAGGGGATAGTACAACGCTCCATGGGAGCTCCCACAGCCAAGATGGATTAAAGTCCTATAAACTAGATTACCTGAAATTCCATCAGGTGCAAGAATAAAATTGGAATTTTTTACTGCATTCTCAATTAAGATTTCAGAATGATTAATCTCATATTTTTCTGCCAAAGCTTCTGCTTCAAGTATGCTTTTATCTACTCTTTCTGACCTTCCTAGGTCTTTTGCCCTACCTCCAGATAGAACAGATATCTTTGGTTCAACTTTGAATCTTTTCAATAAATCCTTTGCGTATTCAACGAACATTTCTTTTTCTTTTAGATCTTCTCCTTCATCAATACCAAGAGGCGCAAAAAAGAAATATTTTTTGTCATATGTCCCTAAAAGGCCAATTCTATAAATCTTATCAATTTTATAGTTATTTTTTACTTCTTTTAAGAAATCAGAGCTTTGAAGAGTTCCTCTAACTATGGCATCTATTTTACCTTCTTTCAAGGATGAAATAATTTTGGCAGAACTATTGAAAACTTTAACATTGCAAAAATCGACACTGTTTGCAGCATCTTCTATTTTTTTGGGATTCTCAAAAGCACCTATACCTATTGTAAGATCTGGGTCAATTTGACTCTTTATAATGTTGAGCATGAAGGTATTCAATAAGCAATCCTTAAATATTTTCTCTAATAATTAAGAGGGATACTACATATCTATTGAAAAAACTAATAACCTGACGATAATTTTAAAAAGCATACTATGCCATTTGATTTAAATGGAGGTGTAATGTTGGGAAGAATCAGACCATCATTCATAAAGAGGATATCAAGACAGTTAGTTGAAAAACATAGAGGCGAGCTTACAAAAGATTTTCAAGAGAATAAATTAATTATTAAAGACCTAACCGATGTATCTACACAAAAACTTTTGAATAGAATAGCAGGTTACACAACAAGACTAATGACTCATAAGGAAATAATGTAATTTTGTTATAATCTTCTCGAGATTTATTCTACTCTAACACTTTTTATTTACGGTTAGATAAGATAATCTTATATCTGTTTATTTTTATTAAAACAGTGTCGTGGTTATATGAATGAGGATTTTTTACTAATGATACCTGGTCCAATAACAGTTCACCCTAGGGTATTCAGGGCCATGTCAATGAAAATTATGCCCCATAGAGGCGATGAATTTAACAAACTCTTTATGGAGCAATCTGAAAGGATGAAAAGAATCTTTAAAACTAAAAACGATGTTTTTATAATTGCCGGTTCTGGGACAGCTGCAATGGACGCTGCAATAGCTAACATTGTTCTGCCAGGAGACAAGGTCTTATGTATTACATCGGGCAAGTTTGGAGAGCGATTTAGAGACATTGTCAAGGCTTACAAGGGAGCTGTAATTGAATTAAAATATGACTGGGGAATGCCTATCAAGACAGAAGATGTTAAAAAAGCATTAGAAAAAGACCCAGCCATCAAGGCAGTAACAATGGTACACAATGAAACGTCTACAGGAGTTAGAAATCCAGTAGCAGATATTGGAAAGATTGTAAAGGGTACTAAAGCTCTATTGGTCGTAGATACTATTTCATCACTTGGTGGAGACAACATTGAAGTTGATAATTGGGGAGTTGACCTATGCGCATCAGGCAGCCAGAAGTGCATCGGGCTTCCCCCAGGAATGTCATTTATCTCCGTTAGCCAGAAGGCGTGGGACGTAATCGAAAAAACAGACGGAACATGCTACTACCTTAATCTGAAGAAATATAAAAACAACAAATACAAGGCCCCGTACACACAACCTGTATCAATGACTTATGGATTAAAAGAAGCTTTAGATATTATCGATGAATGTGGATTTGAGAATTGGATCAAAAAACATGAAAAGATAGCAAAGGCAACAAGAGAAACTGCAATGTCAATAGGACTTTCACTTTTTCCTCATGACGAAAAGACATGTTCAAATACAGTCACATCTATAAAGGTTCCAGAGGGAATTGATGGTCAAGAACTAGTTAAAGTAATGCGAGAAAAACATGGAATAATTATAGCTGGTGGACAAGATCATCTTAAAGGAAAGATAATTAGAATTGGGCACATGGGAAACGTTACAGAAAAGGAAATAATTGTTACTATGGCATGCTTACAGATGTCCTTAAAAGACCTTGGTTACAATACAGAACTTCCTTCTATTCTAACCCCAATCTGGAAAATATAAAGTAATCCTGAAGAAATAATATATTTTTTATCTTATTTTTGAATTTATTATCCTTTAAGCTAAAATCATCGAAACGTTTAAATAGGGTATAAAAATATCAATGTTAATCTCAGGCGAGCGTAAGCGTAAGAGTTTGAGTGGTGAAACTAATGAGAAAGTTAAATAAAACAAATCCAAGTATATTGAGTCTTATAGATTTTTTTATAGACAAAGGATATTCTGAAAAAATTCCCTTGTGGATTGACCTTTCAAAGAGATTTAAAAGGCCTACAAGGCATTTACCCCAAGTGAATCTATCAAAAATCAATAGATATTCACAAGATGGAGACACAGTAGTTGTTCCTGGAAAAGTATTGGGCAGTGGAGAGCTAGATCACAAAGTTACTGTTTCTGCATTTAAGTTTTCTAAATCCGCTATGGATAAGATAAACAAAAATGGAAGGGCAATAACTTTTTATGAACTTTACAAAGAAAATCCGAGAGGTAGCGGTGTAAGAATAATGGAGTGATCTCATGATAATCGATGGAAAAGATCAGATTCTGGGTAGAATGGCATCAGTTGTCGCTAAAAAACTTTTAGAAGGAGAAGAAGTTTTTATAGTTAATGCTGAAGAAGTTATAATTACGGGAAATAGGGATTATTTCTTTGACCTTTATGAGAAAAGGTCTCAGTTCAAAGACATAGCAAATCCTTTAAGAGGTTCATTTTTCCCGAAAAGATCTGACAGAGTAGTCAGGAGGGCAGTAAGGGGAATGTTACCTTGGAAGAAAGACAAAGGAAGAGTAGCATATAAGAAATTAAAAGTATATGTTGGGATACCCGATGATTTAATGGGGAAGGAATTTGTCAGATTCAACGATGCAGACGTTTCAAAACTTAGGACCAAGAAATACTTTAAGGTAAAAGAGATATCAAGTTTCCTTGGGGGCCGTATATGAAAATTATTCAATCAGTTGGTAAAAGAAAAAAAGCAGTTGCAAGAGCAACTGTGAAAGAAGGAAAAGGAAGAGTAAGAATTAATAGTAAACCACTTCCAATAGTTGAACCTGAATTAGTGAGAATCAAAATGTTTGAACCAATTCTTCTTGCAGGGGATACCGCAAATACAGTTGATATTGATATCGATGTTCGAGGTGGAGGAATTATGGGACAAGCCGATGCATGCAGAATAGCAATCGCAAGAGGTCTTGTTGATTTTACTCAGGATAATTCTTTAAAAGAAGCTTATTTAGGATACGACAGAATCCTATTAAGGGGAGATTCAAGGAGAACTGAAGAACATAAGCCAAGTAAGTCTTCTAAAGGACCAAGAGCAAGAAGACAGAAATCCTACAGGTGATCTTTTGATAATCCCTGTAAGATGCTTTACCTGTGGAAAAGTGATTGGCCATCTTTATGAGCCTTATTTAGCTAGATTGAGCAAAGGGGAAAAGACAGAAAAAATATTGGATGACATGGGATTAACAAGATACTGCTGTAGAAGAATGCTTCTCACCCATGTTGATCTTATAGACGAACTGCTCGACTATAAAATATAATTTTATATTTTAATAGTTTATAGTCGATTTCACATGGGGCCGTGGGGTAGCTTGGACTAGCCTCTCACCTTGGGGTGGTGGAAACTCGGGTTCAAATCCCGACGGCCCCACCATTGGAAATAGAAAAGGAGAGAAAAGATTGACCGTAATAGAGGATATAAGAGCAAGAAAGGTTTACAATGTTAATAAAGAGAAGAGTATTGTAGAAATAGATATCTATACCTCTTCAAGTTTTGGGAGGGCATCAGTACCTTTCGAAGAAGATATCTCTGAGATAGAAGAAGTTGTGCTACCTGAACTTGCAGGTTTGGATGCAATCGAGCAAAAATCGTTAGATGAACTACTTTGTGAAATAACGCCCTATACTAAAATAAGATTTGCTTTGTCTTTGGCATCTGCTAAAGCAGCATCCTCTTTTTATTCGTTGCCTCTTTTTAGATACCTTGGAGGCATATACGAAGAAAAAATGCCTCTATTGGACATAGGTGGAAAAATATTCGATATGGATCTAAAAGAGCAAAAGCCCAGTCAAAAACCAAAAAAAATTGAACTAGATACGATATCCCAGATATATACCGCATCAAAAGATGATAAGAATTGCATAATCCCTGCAGTTGATGAAGGGGTTTGCCATATATCTTTGGCATTTAGTCTTAGATATTTAGAAGTAATTGAAGAAAATATTCAAATAATAAATGAACTAATAAGAATTAAAGAATATTTAGGTGAGGAGATTTTATGAGTGATGACATGCTTGTACCTCTTGATTTGTACCTTGCATCAGGAATTCATATAGGAACAACCCAAAAGACAAGGGACATGGAAAGGTACATATTTAGGATAAGACAAGACGGTCTTTATATCCTTGATATAAACGAAACAAATAAAAAGATAGAAAAAATTGGGAAGGTTCTTGCCAAATTTGAACCAGAGAAAATTCTTGTAGTATCTTCAAGAATATACGGATTCAAGCCAGTATTAGCGTTTGGTCAGAAAATAGGTGCAAAAACAATTACAAAGAGATTTATTCCAGGTTCTCTCACAAATCCAAATTGTGAGGACTTTATAGAACCCGAAATAGTAATCTTGACAGATCCAAGAGCAGATTATCAGATATTAAGAGAAGCAGGACTTGCAAAAATACCAGTAATTGCACTATGTGACTCAGAAAATTATCTATCAAACGTTGATTTAGTTGTACCAACAAATAACAAAGGAAAAAAAGCATTAGCCCTTGTTTACTATCTAATTGCAAGAGAAATGCTGAAAGCTAAAGGCCAGATAAAAGAGGGTGAGGAGCCTCCGTTCTCAATTGATGATTTCAAATCAAAGGATGAGGAGGATTAAATGGGAGAAAAAATAACTGTTTCTCTTATTAAAGCAGATGTAGGGGGGTGGCCAGGTCACGCACTGGTCCATCCAGATTTAATTAAAACAGCAAAAAAAGAATTAGAAAAAGAAAAAGGTAAACTTCTAATTGACTTCTATGTAACTAATTGTGGGGACGATTTAGAGCTTTTGATGACACACAGAAAAGGTGTCGATTCTCAAGAAGTTCACCATCTCGCTTGGAATACTTTTGAGAAGGCAACAGAAGTAGCTAAGGAATTGAAGCTTTACGGAGCAGGTCAAGATCTATTGGCCGAAGCATTCAGCGGAAATGTTAGAGGGATGGGCCCTGGAGTCGCAGAGCTTGAATTTGAAGAAAGAAAAGCAGAGCCACTAGTTGCATTTATGATGGATAAGACCGATCCTGGAGCCTTTAACTTACCTATGTATAAGATATTTGCAGATCCATTTAACACAATAGGTTTAGTAATAGATCCAAATGCAGTAGCAGGATTTAGGTTTGAGATATGGGACATCTTAGAAAGTAAGAGAGTATTCATGGATTGCCCTGAAGAGCTATACAAAATGCTTGCTTTAATTGGTGCTAAATCAAGATATGTGATAAAAAGAGTTTATCCAAAGAAGGGTGGAAAATTACCTGCGGACGAAGCAGTTGCAAACATAAGTACTGAAAAGCTTTACAAGATAGCCGGAGAATATGTAGGAAAAGATGACCCTGTGGCACTTGTAAGGGCACAATCAGGTCTTCCTGCACTTGGCGAAGTACTTGAACCTTTTGTATTCCCTCATCTAGTAGCCGGATGGATGAGAGGCTCTCATAACGGACCATTAATGCCAGTAAGTCAAAAGAATGCAGTATGCACTAGATTTGATGGGCCGCCTAGAGTTATCGCCCTTGGATTCCAAATATCTAATGGAAGATTAGTCGGACCTGTTGACCTATTTGACGACCCAGCATACGACGAAGCAAGAAGAAAAGCACAAAGAGTCGCCGACTACATGAGAAGGCATGGGCCATTTGAGCCACACAGATTACCACCTGAAGATATGGAATACACAACTCTTCCAAAAGTTCTAAGGGAACTTGAAAAGAGATTTGAAAAATTATAATAAATTATGAGGTATGTGCAAAACTTTCTTAGTTTTGCATATTTTAATTGTTGCCGTCTATTTTAACTGTTTTTACTAATGTAATTAATCAGAACTACTGCCTTCTGTTCATTAAAAATCTATAGAT
>JBAYOH010000034.1:0-15107 GCA_041678455.1 Methanofastidiosum sp. | reverse complement strand
TTAACTGATTTGTTGAATAATTCCTCTCAAATGAAGCGAAAAGCTTAAACGCTTTACAAACCCTAATTATTTATGCAAATGGATTGGGCCAAATACAATGAACAGTTAGTGAAGAGGGACGAATTTTACCTGTCCTTAGATTTTTAAGCATGTGGAGGAAAGAGTTAAACCTAATGAACAGGAATAAGCGTGCATACGGCGAGAGTGTAAACGCCAGGAGGTTTGACATGGGCAAAAAGGA
The DNA here is from genome assembly GCA_041678455.1 of Methanofastidiosum sp. Taxonomy (GTDB): domain Archaea; phylum Methanobacteriota_B; class Thermococci; order Methanofastidiosales; family Methanofastidiosaceae; genus Methanofastidiosum. The sequence continues at coordinate 14,866 of JBAYOH010000034.1, read as the reverse complement.
AGCCATGCTAAAGTTTATCCTCTACAGCGCTGTCTATATTAGTGTATCTAAAAAGTTTTAAATAGTATTGAATAAGTATTCTATGGTGATATAAATGGTATCTAACCTTCAAGAACAACTGAAAGTTCAAAAGGTGAACATTGAAGAAAGAATGTCAAAGATTGATAAAAAGATAGCTATCGGCAGCGGTAAGGGCGGAGTTGGAAAGTCCGTTGTAACTTCTTTAATCGCATCTTATTTGGCCAAACAAGGGAAAAGTGTAGGTATTCTAGATCTTGATATAACTGGACCTAGCATACCAATGATGTTCGGTACAAATGAAAAGCCAATAGGGGGAAGCTCTGGTATAATGCCAGTAGTAAGTGAAAGGGGAATTAAAATAATGTCTATGGGTTTACTCTTATCCAATAATGAAGACGCCGTTATCTGGAGAGGCCCTATGATTAGCGGTGCAGTATCGCAATTTCTTGCAGATATCATATGGGACGAACTTGATTATTTGTTATTTGATCTTCCTCCTGGTACAAGTGATGTGCAGCTGACTTTAATGCAGAGTATCAAATTAGATGGATTTTTAGTAGTAACATCTCCACAGACTCTTGCCGCAACAATTGTAAAAAAGGCTATATCTATGGCACAAGAACTAAATGTAAGAATTTTGGGTGTTGTAGAAAATATGTCCTATGCAACTTGTCCTGACTGTGGTAAAAAAATCAATGTATTTGGAAATGACAAAGATAATAAGATGGGAGTTCCAACTGTAGGAACAATACCGATTGATCCACAGATATCAAAACTATGCGATGAAGGCAAAATAGAAGAATATGAAATAGATCTTGGAGGTATATTTAATCTCTTGGAAGGATTGTAATGCATGCCAAAATTAAATGTGTTGTAGATAATAATGTTAAGCTCTCCTCTAATTTTTGGGGAGAGCACGGACTTAGTTTTTTAATTGAGAATAAAGAGAAAATTCTTTTTGACACGGGCAAAACTTTTGACGTCTTAAATCATAATTTAAAGGCATTTGGTGAAAAAAAAGAGGACATATCTAAAATCTTCATAAGTCACGGGCACTATGATCATACTGGGGGGCTAATGGGTATTAAGAAATACTCCGATGCAAAAATATTTGCCCATCCTTCAATTTTTGAAGAAAAATTCAAAAAAACAGACATGGGCCCAAAGTACATTGGTGCCCCCTTTAAGAATGAAGATTTACAAGACATATCTCTTACCCAAGAGAGCATCGAGTTGTCTAAGAAGATATTTACCACGGGTCAAATAGAAAGGACCTTTGATTTTGAAAAAGTATCTACTATATTTCAAAAAAAAATAGGTACAAAATACAATCACGATGAGATAATTGACGACCAGGCTTTAGTAATTAAGACTCATATTGGGGGGGTCGTGGTGTTAGGATGTAATCATTCAGGGCTATTGAATACAATTGAGCATTCAAAGGACCTTATCGGTGACGATGTATTCCTAGTCCTTGGTGGAACCCATCTTGTTTCAGCTGATGATAATAAGATCTCTCGTACTGCAGAATATCTTAAAAAATATGGCATAACTCTTTTTGGATTTCATTGTACGGGCGACTACGCATCTTTCAAGCTTCATTCTGCACTAGATAAAATGTATTGCAGAGGGTATACTGGATTTGAAGTATTAATTGAGTTTGAAGGATATCATTTAGGAAAAGATACTAGATGTCAATGATTATCTAATAAAAAAATCATTGAACTCTCCTCTATATTGTTCATTTACTACTTCAACTTTGTCAACTCTTGCATATTTTGGGCCAACTTCGCACCACTGAATCATCTTATTAACGCAAATATCTTCGCCTTCAATAACTGCTTCTACTCTTCCATCTAGAAGGTTTCTGACATAACCAGTTACTTTTAGCCGTTGGGCCTCTATTTGAACATTAGCACGATAAAATACCCCTTGTACTAACCCCGAGATATAAATTCTTACTCTCTTCACTGATATTTATCATCAGTTTAATTTCTTAAAGCTTATGTTTGAATTATAAAAATATTAAAATAATTACTCTTTTATAGTTCAAAACTTATCTACATTTATGAAAGGTTTCAAAGAACGTCAAAATATTAAAATAGACATAGAGCTTTTAGATGATTTAATAATCGGTGGGATTCCAAGAGACTCATTTATAGTTCTCCTAGGGGAAGGGGGAACAGGAAAATCTGCAATACTGGGAGAATTATGCTATAATTTCTTGAAGAAAGGGGAGCCCGTAATCTATGTCGCCCTTGATAATCCACCGCCCTCAGTTCTTTCTGATATTAATAGTCTTGGTTGGGATATCACTAGTTTTTGTGAAAAAGGACTTTTAAGATTTTTAGATTGTTATTCTTTTAGAATGAAAGCAGACTATGATCAAAAATGTATTACTGTCGTAAGGGAGCCGAATGACTTGCCCAACTTTACCGATAAATTGGTAAGTTTAATGGACGAGCTGGACATGAATGGTAAAGGCATAGTATTGATTGATTCTTTGACCGAATTCATGACCTTGTCTGACCCATCTCAGGTTGTAGACTCTGTCAAAAACTGGAGGGCAAAGGGAACAAAAGAAAGAAATATAATTTTTGTTTCAGCGCTTCATTATGGCCTTAAGGCATTTGAGGGATTTGCTGATGTATTTGATTATTTAGTCGATGGAATTATAGATTTAAGATACGACCCAAATTTTTTGGCCTCAGATATTCTTCTAAAACAAATAAGAATCAGAAAAATTAAGGGGGCAGACCACTATACAAATTGGGTAAATTTTGTCATACAAAAAGATGGATTAAAACCTCTTATAATCGAAGAGAAAAAATTAAAAAAGAAGAAATCTGGCAATAATCCTAAAAAGAAAAATTCAAAGAAGACCTAACTTAAATCAAATTATGCCCTCAAGATGAAACGGTGTTTATATGAAAAAGCTTTTCAAATATTATCCGGACGATTTCAAAGACCTTCCTGTCAAGGTCCTTCATATGGATTTGATTTTCGATGTATATGATAATTACACAAATGTAAAATCAAAACTAAGAGCAAAATCTTTGATCTCCCGTATATCCAAACTTGAATTGAATGCTAAAAATCTTGAAGTCGTATCTGTTTCTGTAGAAAACTATGAAACAAAATATACGTATAAAACAGATGAAAATAAAATTATAATAACTTTTAATAAATCATTGCCACCTAACACAGAGTTTATAATTAATACTGAAACTATTTGTAGGCCAACAAAAAATATCTTAGAGGGATTATATTATGATGAAACACCACATGGGGCACCACCGCAGCAAATTACCCAATGTCAGCAATGGGGATTCCAAAGACTTGTTCCATGTTTTGACGATATGATGGCAAAATGTACTTACACGACCACAATTGTTGCGGATGAAAGATACACCAATCTTATAACAAATGGAGACATTGTAGAAGAAAGGCATTCTATTGGTAGTGGGAGAGATAAAATAAAATATGCCAATATAATAACTCCAATGGCCCCATACCTTTTCTTCTTATGTGTTGGAACATATTCAACTTTTAAAAGGAAAGTTGAGTACCCAGATGGCCATACTTTCATGCTTGAATTTCTCGTTCCACCAAACTCAAACAAAGAGATTGCAGAAAAGGCGTTGGATGTTCTACACGACTGCGTAATATGGATATACCTTTTTACTGGGCCCAATCAATATGAAAACCTAGATATCCGAAACGAAATGAAGTTACTTATCGATGAAAGAGAGAAATTGAAGATCAAAGGGAATAATGAAAAACTTCAGCTAATAAGAAAAAAATTGCTAGGTCAGGATAAGAAGATAATTCCTGGCTATAAATATACTGGCACAGTTTATCGTGAAATTGGAATGCAAAACTCTGATTTTGGTGGAATGGAGAATGTCGGAAACACAACAATTAGTACTAATAGGATTATGCCTTTTAACGACATGACTGACAATGGCTTTGAATATATGGTTTCAGTAAAAGTGCATGAATACTACCACAATCTAAATGGTTCAGAGGTGACTGGAAAGGATCCATTCCAAATTTGGCTTAACGAGGCAGTTACAGTAATAATTGAAAAACAGTATCATGAATTTCTATTTGGTAAAGATTACGGGAGATTAAAAACTGTATTAACGCTTTTAGCCCCAAGCAGCGGCACGTTTACATCTGATCAGGGTTCATCTGTAATGCCTATACTACCAGATGGATTTAACGATCCAAACGAACTCATTACAGGAGTTACCTATGTCAAAGCCCCTGAATTTGTAAAAATGATTGAAACTTTTATGGGAAAGGAAAAGTTTGTCAAAGCCTTGGGTTTGTACCATAAGAGATTCAGCCATGGAAATGCAACAACAGGAGATTGGATCAATGCAATGGAAGAAGTTTCAAACATAAATTTTTCCAAAATGGCTAATCAGTGGTTAAAACAAATAGGATTCCCTAAAGTTGACATTAAATCTAGTTACGATGCTACGCTAAAGAGATTGACTCTTGAACTAAAACAGCTTACGCCAAAAGAAGGGATGTGCTGGACTTTTCCATTAAAGATTGCAGTTGTAGATCAAAATGGCAATGATATTATTGAGGTCGTTGAGAAGATTGATAGTTTAGAGGCTAGAACCGTGTTTGAAAATATACCGGAAGCTCACTTTATCTCATTGAACAGAGATTACTCATTCTACGGCAAGATTAACTACGATGTAAATTCAGAGGGTCTTATTTCTCAAATAAGAAAAGACAAAAATCTGATAGCTAAATATGTCGCATTTTACAAGCTTTTAGATAACGAAAAAATGAGACTTTTAAATAATCTAGAGCTTAAGCCGATTGAAAAAATAATCGACATTTATTACGAACTAATTTCAGATGAGATACTAATGGAAAAAGTTGGGGGGCAGTTTCTTACAATATTTGAATCTGTCGACGATAAAAAATTTGCACACCACTATACAAAAATGTATGATGTTAAAAAGAAAATAATGGAATCAATTGCTAAAAAATATAAAAAAGAACTTTTAGAAATTTACAAAAAATACAATACTCCTTGTTCAAGCAAGACCTATATTGAAACTAAAAGTCTTGAAATAAAAAGAAGGCAAGTAAAAAATACTTCTTTATCTTTATTGGCTACTTTAGACACTGAGAATATTCATAAAATTATAAAAGAACAGCTTTTTCAATCAGATTCCGCAACTGATAAATTAACAGCTCTTTCTTTGTATCTCAATAGTTCTGCAAGAGATAAACTGAATGTCCTCAAATCGATTGAAGAGAGATCTAAAAAGAACCTTGTAAGCTGGGAATCCTTTCTTGGAATTATCGCATCAAACAGCAGTGAAGATACTATAAAAATAATTAAAAGAATTGAAAACTCTGACTCATTTAGAATAGAGCAGTCAAACGATCAAAGAGCACTATATGTTCAATTTGCGCACAATAGAAAGAAGTCCTTAGAAACTGAAGAAGGAAGAATTTTCTTAAAAGATGCTATCATAAAACTCTCTAAAATAAATGAATACGCTGCCGTCAACGCAATAAAGGTATTTGGAAATATAGATGATATGGAAGAGAGGTATCATTTAGAGCTAGTCAAAGTTCTCATAGATATAATGACCAATATAACTCCGGATAAGATGCCAAGTGTCTACAACACTGCTAGGCGATTATTACTAGGGGCCCCCAAGGCCGTGGCAAAATATAAGGATAAACATGGCGAAATTAATTTTTTAGAATAGGGTTAGAATATGTCTGAAAATAAAGAATATCTGCCTTTTGTAATAAAAGAAGAAGATAGTTTATCTGTATGTGGATTTGTTAGACGAGATATAGCCCACAGCAATTTTAGAATTCCCCACATATCTGTGAATATTGTTCCAGTTATCCGAGATACAGAAAAAACTATCCTTCAAAAGAGATCTAAAAAGAGAAAAATAGATCCTTTTAAATATGGTTTCAGTGGGGGGCATGTAATCTATGAATCTGCCCTGTTATCGGATTCAAAGGCACTTGAACATGCAAACGATAAAACAGCTTTAAGGGAGACTAGGGAAGAAATAGCTGTTTCAAATGATGGAAGGGCATATGTATTTTCATCTAGAGAATAAAAATAAAAATATTTAATTTATTCAACAAAATTTATTCGACAATAAATATTAATTTAACAGTGGCTTTGTATTTAGTTATCTTGCCGTCTGCTACTGTGCCTGTCAACTTTTCAACTTCAACGCCTTTGATATTATGGACTGTTTTTGAAGCAACGAATACCGCTTTTGCTACGGCATCTTCCCAGCTTATCTCAGATTTCCCAACAACCTCAATTACTTTTGCAACATCAGACATAATAATCATATTATAATATGATTTCTTTCTATAAATAGTTTTGTATATGTAATCGATATATTTTTATTATCTAAAATTGAATAGTAATTATGCCACTTATAGTAATTGCATATCCAGAATTAAAAAAGGAGGATTATGATTGGATCCAAGATTTGAAATAAATATGATGTTCTTTGCTATGAATATATAAAACCTCATTTTACTTTTGTATTTCCCGTATTTACTCTGAAAAAAGGGATTTATCTTTGAAATAAAGAAAAAAGGTAAAGGGCTAAAAGAGGTCGACTTCAGCCTATGAAGTGCTGTATTAAATAAAAATTCATTCAATGATTACTGGCATGTATTTTTAGTTTCCGATGAAGGGGTTAACAATATTGTTAAAATACATGATAAATTTTATTCTGGGAAACTTAAAGATGAACTCTTCCTTGCTATCCACTTTATCCCCTCCCTTGGGTGCCGAGAATTCTACAAATGCAAATGAATGTAAGAAGCTTGTTGATAAATTAAATGAAAAAATTTTGAGCTTTATGGTAAAATAAAAAGACTTATGATAGTTAACTATGATGATAAGAAAGTAGAAGATATAGAAGCAATAGATCTAGAATAGGTATTTTCAATCATTTGTTTCATTTATTAGAATAATCTGCCTAATATATCCACTAAACTTAAAAACTTAATTAATATACCAAAGAAAAGAGCTTATAGTGAACAATTGGTGGTTATATGGGATATAATGTTTCTGAAAAGATTATATTGTCTCACCTAGTTGAGGGAGAGATGCAAAGTCAAAGTCTTATTGGCATTAGAATTGACCAGACTTTAACACAGGATGCAACAGGTACCCTTGCTTACTTACAGTTTGAAGCGATGGGAGTACCAAAAGTAAAAACAGAATTATCTGTTAGCTATGTGGATCACAATACTTTACAGACTTCATTTGAAAATGCAGACGATCATAGGTATCTACAGAGTGTTGCAAAAAAATATGGGCTAGTGTTTTCAAGACCTGGGAATGGTATATGCCACCAACTACACCTTGAGAGATTTGGTATTCCGGGGAAGACCCTTCTTGGGTCCGATAGTCACACACCAACGGGTGGTGGCATTGGAATGATTTCTATGGGTGCAGGGGGGCTTGACGTTGCACTAGCAATGGCAGGCGAACCATTCTATTTAAAAATGCCAAATATCATAGAAGTTTGTCTAGATGGGGAACTTTCTGAATGGACTTCTGCAAAAGATGTAATATTAGAATTATTAAGGAGATTATCCGTTAAGGGTGGAGTTAACAAAATATTTGAATTTGCTGGAAAAGGTATTGAGAACCTATCTGTTCCTGAAAGAGCAACAATTACAAACATGGGAACTGAACTTGGAGCAACAACTTCGATTTTCCCAAGTGACAAAATCACAAAAAAGTTCATGGAATCAGAGGACAGAGGAAATCAATGGCAAAGAATTGAAGCTGATAGTACTGTAGGATATTCTGAGTCTATTTCAATTGATTTAGACAAATTAGAGCCAATGATAGCAAAACCCCATATGCCAGATAACGTTGTCAAAATAAGCGAGATTGAAGGGACAAAAGTATCTCAAGTTGCAATTGGAAGTTGTACTAATTCATCATACAAAGATTTGGCGCTAGTTTCTGAAGTTCTTAAGGGAAAGACAGTTCATCCTAATGTGAGCCTTGTAGTTTCTCCAGGGTCTAAGCAAGTCCTTTCAATGATAACTAGGGATGGGCATCTGAAACATATAGTCGATGCCGGAGGAAGAATTTTGGAGTGTACATGCGGACCATGTATCGGAATGGGGCAGGCACCAAATTCTAAAGGAACATCACTTAGAACTTTCAATAGAAATTTCAAAGGCAGAAGCGGCACAAAGGACGCAGATATTTACTTAGTAAGCCCCGAAGTTGCAGTTGCAGCAGCTCTCTATGGAGTTATAACCGATCCTAGAAAATTAGGTAAATATCCAAAGGTAGAGATGCCAAAAAAATTTGAAATAAATGATAATATGTTTATTTTTCCAACTGAAAGTGGAAAAGATGTTGAAATAATTAGGGGCCCAAATATAAAACCGGTACCCAGAAACGAAAGTCTAAATGATCCTTTAAAGGGTTCAGTGCTCTTGAAAACTGGTGACAATATCACAACTGACGATATAATGCCTGCAGGGGCAAAGATTTTACCCCTTAGATCTAATATACCAAAGATCTCTGAGTATACTTTTGAGAGGATAGACAAAGATTTTCCTTCAAGAGCTAAAGCTAAAGGCGGCGGATTCATTATTGGGGGGTCAAATTATGGACAAGGCTCTTCAAGAGAGCATGCAGCAATTGCCCCAATGTTTTTGGGCGTTAAGGCCGTAATTGCAAAAAGTTTTGCAAGAATTCATCATGCAAATCTAGTTAACTTTGGGATAGTCCCGCTAACCTTTTCTGATGAAAAGGATTATGACAGAATTGACTTTGGCGATGAGCTAGTAATTGAGATAGGTGATTTTAGTAACATAATATGTAAAAATACTATTAAGAAAGAGAGCTACAAGCTTAATAAAAATCTTCTAGGTAGAGATCTAGAACTTTTGAAAGCCGGAGGAGCCTTAAATTATGTATATAATAAAATGAGGAGATAAAATGAGCGGGGATTTAATCACAATAAAATCAGGGAAGATCGATGTTCCAGATTATCCAATAATTCCTTTCATCGAAGGGGATGGGATAGGGCCTGACATATGGAAGGCCTCACAGAAGATTATTGACGCTGCTGTTCAAAAGGCATATGGAAGCAAAAAAAGAATTCACTGGATCGAAGTTTTAGCTGGGGAAAAAGCTTTCAATAAAACAAAAAGTTGGCTCCCCGATGAAACTGTTCAGAAGATAAAAGAATGTGTAGTTGGTATCAAGGGTCCTTTGACAACGCCAGTTGGAGAAGGCATCCGAAGTATTAATGTTACATTAAGGCAAGTTCTTGACCTCTATGCATGTATCAGGCCAGTAAATTATTACGCCGGTATCCCTTCTCCCGTAAAACATCCAGAATATGTCGACATGATTGTTTTCAGAGAAAATACAGAAGATGTTTACTCAGGCATTGAATGGCAGGCTGGATCAGACGAGGCAAATAAAATTATTTCCTATCTAGAAACACAGTTTGGAGTTAAAATAAGGAAAAATTCTAGCATTGGAATAAAACCTATTTCGGAGTTTGGGACAAAAAGAATCGTTAAGAAAGCATTTGATTATGCCATTGAAAACAATAGAAAATCCGTAACAGTTGTCCACAAGGGGAACATAATGAAGTATACAGAAGGAGCTTTCAAAAACTGGGCTTATGATCTTGCCAATCAGGATTACAAAGGAAAGATTATCCCTTATACAGAATATAAAGACTCGGGGATTGTTCTAAAAGATGCCATAGCTGACAACATGTTTCAACAGATTATTTTAAGGCCAGCTGAATATGATGTACTTGTCATGCCAAATCTTAACGGTGATTATTTCTCAGATGCACTTGCAGCTCAAGTTGGTGGGCTTGGAATAGCTCCTGGTGGAAATATAGGTGATGGATATGCAGTGTTCGAGGCAACCCACGGAACTGCTCCAAAATATGCAGGCATGGACAAGGTAAATCCAGGTTCATTACTACTTTCTGGTGTCATGATGCTAAATTATCTTGGATGGAAGGAAGCTGGAACTTTAGTTGAGAAAAGCTTTGGTGAAACAATAAAACAAAAATATGTAACCTATGATTTTGCAAGACAGATGGAAGGTGCAACTGAAGTTAAGTGTTCAGAGTTTGGCGAGAGAATAATAAAAAATATGGGTAAAATTTAATTTTTATTTTTTACTTTCTTTTTCTTTTGTATGGCCTCTTTTCTAAATTTCTCAACATCCGATTCTGAGATTTCTGGGAAGTATAAAAGATCATCAATAAATAGACTTTCTTTGATACTGCCATAACCACATTCTTTACAGATATCCCTTACCATATAATTGAAGGATTCAACAGAAACATCAGTACTGCCACAGTTTGGGCATATTTTGATATATCCTTTCATACGTGTGTTATCAATGGGTTTATTCTTCATAATCTATCAGGATATTCTATCAGTTTTTCTATTATAAAAATCTATTTAATCAAGGTAATACATTCTTACCTTTTTATCGCCAGATGTAAGCGTCCCTACCTCTTTAAAGCCAATCTTTTCATGAAATATCACGGAGCCATCATTTGATGGATTAATTGATACTTCTGCGACTAAAGGTATGTCTAGTTTTATATCTATTAGTTCTCTATATAGTAAAGAAGCGATACCTTTTCCCCTCATTGACTCATCTACTATTACCCTGTCAATGTAGTAAAATTTGTTGAATTTATCTTTAAACCATAGGAAGTTTATGCTATCATAATTTGTATTTTGATCCATAGCCATCAAGAATCCGACAATTCTTTCATCGGTCTCGAATACATTAAAAATAGGAATATCTACATACTTTTTAAAGAAATCAATTTCTTTTCTGCCAACCCATTTAGATTCTCTGTTGTTAAGATCCAATACGCTTGGTAAGTCTTTTTCTTCTGCCCTTCTAATACTCATTAAATTACTAAATTGACATTTATATTAAAATCTTTAGTTTATTCTTGAATTAATGTTAGTTTTATAAAATATAAAAATATCTACATCAAATAAGACAGGCGCATTCAATGAATCAGTCATTACTTGATCTTGAAACAATTGGTTGGGATTCATTTTTTGAAGATAATTTCACTATATTTATAGAAGAGGGGCTAATACCAGGCCGTATTACCGAGGTGCAGCGAAAAAGTTACATGGCGCTTACCGAAACTGGAGAAATTGGAACTAGGGTTTCAGGTAAATTTAGATTCTCTGCCGAAGATAAAACTACTTTTCCGGTTGTTGGGGACTGGGTAGCCATAAAGATGGAGACGGATAGTAAGGGCACCATCCATGCTGTACTTTCAAGAAAGAGCAAATTCTCAAGAAAAATTGCAGGCAAGATTACAGAAGAACAGGTATTACTTGCAAATGTTGATTTTGTTTTAATCGTATCAGGCCTTGACAACGATTTCAACATTCAAAGAATTGAGAGGTACCTTACTCTAGTATCAAAAAGTGGATCAAAACCTGTTATAATATTGAACAAATCGGATATTTGTCAGGATCTCGATAAAAGATTGGAAGAAGTAAAGAGTATAGATCCAACAATCCCCATACACACGTTGAGTGCTGAGCTTAATGAAGGTTTAGAGTCTCTTGATCAATATCTTGGCAAAGGAAAAACGATAGCACTTCTTGGATCATCTGGAGTTGGAAAGTCCACTATTATCAATAAACTGCTTGGCACAAATCGTCAAAAAGTTGGATCAGTTAGAAAATCTGACTCTCACGGGAGGCATATTACAACATATCGTGAGATGATTATGCTTCCTAAAGGTGGAATGATCATCGATAACCCTGGTATGCGAGAGCTCCAATTGTGGTCTGACGATGGAGACGTAAGTGATATTTTTCCTGATATCGAAGCTCTTTCTGAAAACTGTAAATTTTCTGATTGCACTCACATAAATGAGCCAAGCTGTGCAGTAAAGAATGCTATTGAGAACGGCGAACTTGAATTGCGTAGATACCAGCATTATATGAAACTCAAAAAAGAAATAGAGTATCTATCTATTAAGCAGAATGAGATGACTAGGATAACAGAGAAGACAAGAGGACGTGGCATGTCTAAAAAAATAAAACTGATAAAGAAAATGAGATCTGATAAATATTAAGATTATATCATTAGTAAAATTATTAAGCAAATTCATTTCAAAACCTTTAAAACTATTCTTTTCCTAAATTATTCATGGCAACTCTAAATCACATAGCTTTACTTGTTTCAAATCTTGAATTATCAAAAAGATTCTATAAAGAAACATTAGGATTGGAAACAGTCTTTGAACACCCCATAAATGGTGAACAGTTTGAAAAAGTAACTGGCATAGAAGGCTTTGATGTTGTATTTGCAGTATTATCAGATCCAAAATCAAAAGTCAATATAGAACTAGTAGAATTCAAAAGTGGACTTATGGAAAGCCCTTCAATGTTTAATCATATAGCGTTTGAAGTTGAAGATGTTGATGCGTTACATGAAAAATTTGTAAACAATTGCATAGAAACAATTTCAGAACCAGTTACTCTAACTCATCCCCATCCAAAAATCAATGGCAAGAGATTCTTTTATTATTATGATCCAGATGGAAACATAATCGAAGTATATAATAAAAAAGAAGGATTATATTCAGAATAAAAATAAATATTTAATATTTATTCAGGCAGATGGGTAAATCTTATCCCCATGCCTTCTTTGACCTTATATCGTATGTTCATGCCTATGAGCAATGCCGTTATTGGCTCAACGAGTCTTGCATTTCGCAGTGGTCCACCATCAATAGCTCTTGCTCCAGGTATGTCTTTTACAAGTTCCATTATTCCTTTTCTTGCATCCTTTGAATCCCCACATACGATTACATCACAATCGACTATGTTTAAAAGATCAGAAAGTCTGTCTGCACTTACATTCTGAAATGCACTAATTACTTGAACATTTTCTGGTACTAAGCTCTGAATAACTTCGGCAGCACTTCCTTCCCAAGGAGAAATAACAGTCGTGGCTTTTCCACCAACTGCAGTTGAAAGAGGTACAACTACGGAGACAACTGTTTTTCCTTCAGCTAAAGCCTCCTTAATAGAAGCTATCGTGGGAATAAGATGCGAATAAGGAACACTTATCACAATTATATCTGCTTTTTTTGTTGCTTCTAGATTATCGAATCCTAGTATTTTTGCTTCAGGAACTTTTTCTTTTATAGCTTGAACATCAGACCTTTCTATTTTTAATAAAGAACATGCAGTATCGATACATATCTCTTTTAGATTGTCGGCAGATGTACATGCTTTACTTTCTTCTCTGGACCCAATAAAGATTTCATGTCCAGCTCTTGCCCATCTTAAAGCAAGTCCCGTGCCCTGTCCGCCAGTTCCCCCAATAATAGCAATTTTTTTCATTTTAAACAACCTTAGAATAAATTATACTTATCTATATATAAAAAGTTTTTGAGAGAACACACTCCAAATAGATAAAATAAAATGAAAATTAATTAAAAAAAGAATAAGAAAAAATAAAATAATTTACTTGTATTTCTTGTGTTCTTCTTCTCTGATCTGTTGCCACTTCTTACCTTTTCTTATACCTTCAAAGACAGGCTCAGCATCTCCTGGCCCTTTACAGTATACGGCGTAGTCCATTGTTTCTGCGTATGCTGGGTCGACTGCTCCACCGGCAACTATGAATGGTACTTCTATACCTTCCTTCTTCATAAGTTCGGCTATTTTGGGGAATGCAGTTCTTGTTGTTGTCATTAACGCTGTTCCAGATACGATATCAGGTCTTTCCTTCTTTGCTGTTTCAATTACTTTATCCCATGGAACACTTGCCCCTAGATCAGTTACTTGGTATCCCTTTGCAATCAAGATTGACTTTACGATGTCTTTCCCAATGGCGTGAACGTCACCGAATGCGACATGCATGATAATCTTACCTTTGGGTTTGACCTCACCCATTGCGCTCTGGCAGTGGCTGATACCTTTCTTCATTGCATTTGCAGCGAGTAATATTTCAGGAACGAATGCATATCCACCGTCGTACATCTCTGCTACACCAATAGCACCAGGTAATAATGCTTCTTCTACAATATCTATTGGCTTTAATCCTTTTTTAAGTGCTGCTACTACTAGCTTTTCAGTTGTCTCTGCATCGCCTATCATGACCGCACTTGTCATTTCGGCAAGTTCAGCCTTCGCCGGTGTGAATTTTTTTATGATTTCTTCTTTGCTCATCGCAACGACTTTTCTCTTTACTTTCTTTGGCTCACATGCTTCTACCATGGCTCTTATATTTTTGTTTGGAGTCATTGGTGGTGTACCGCATGCCGGAGATAGAATATCCGTTCCATCTGCAATATCTCTAAGTGATTGCGTGTAAACATATTCAGGGGAACCCATCATAACGACTGGAATTGTTTCTAAACTTCCAACGAGTGTAATTCTGTCTCCGAGACCCATAACCGCTTCCTTAACTGATGTCCCAGGGGCCTCGAATGAGAATGCATCAAAACCAGAGTGTGGAATTCTGTCCATATATCCTCTTGTGTCACCACAGATATGTAACATAGACATAACATCTTTTGTTTCCTTTGTCATCCTCTTGTATCTTGGTTCAAGGAAATACTGGTAATCTTTTGGATCAAGTAAGTCTCCTGATGCTGTTGGATCAGGCATGTAGAATCCGTCTGCTCCACTTGAATCGATAGAGTGTCTAATAATCTCAATACAAAGGTCAGTACAAATATCAAGACAAGCTTCAAACTTCTTTTCTTCTTGCTTTGACCACATTAATATTTTGTCAACACCCCAGAGG
>JBAYOH010000033.1:0-15184 GCA_041678455.1 Methanofastidiosum sp. | reverse complement strand
CGCAATCTTTATATTCATCAAAAATTGCTTTCAGTATGGTTTGGGTGCGAGCACAACCCCAAACCAAACCCCTAAGTATTTAAAATTAACCATTTTAGAAATCTATTTTGCACATACCTCATAGAATATTAAGGAATAAAATTATCGCATAAGAAAGATATGTATGGTATAGTATGGTATAAAATGATCACATATCAAATTATCTTACAAGAGATAGTGTCCCAGAATCTTAGATTTTTCATAGATAAAGTCTTAATTAAAGAATTTAATATAACAGCGTTTCTTTAACGGCTTCACATATTCTCTAATGAATAATACTTAAATAATAAATCACATAAATTGCCAATAAGGTAATCGTATGAAAATTGGGATAATCATATCAGACAATGATGCAGAGAAATACTGGAATGCATTTAGATTTGGGAATTTTTGTCTTGGAGAGAAGCATCTAGTAAATATATTTCTCATGGAAAAGGGGGTAGAATACCAAAAAACTTCAAATGAAAAATTTAACTCTATAAACGAAGCGGAAACTTTTCTTTCTCAAGGTGGGAAAAATACTAGCATGCGGAACATGCATAAAATCAAGAAAACAAAAAGATTCAGAGATGTGCCCGCTTTCAACAATGAAGGACGTCTATGACATTGTAACGCAGAGTGACAGAGTTGTATGTTTCTAATCTTTTCATGATTTGACTTTTATTAAATAGTAACATTAAGAGAGTATAAATGAGCGTTGAAGATATATTTGGTAACAATATTGAATCATACGAAGAATGGTTCACAAAGAACTTTAATATATTTAGTTCCGAAATTGAAGCATTGAAAAAAGTTTTACCAAAATCAGGGAAGGGCATTGAGATAGGTGTTGGCAGTGGACTCTTTGCATCTAGACTTGGAATAAAAGATGGCGTTGAACCTTCTAAGAAAATGGCAAACATAGCAATTGACAGAGGCATAAAAGTCATTCATGGCTTTGCAGAAAATTTGCCCATACAAGATGAGAGCTATGATTTTGTTTTGATGGTAACTGTTGACTGCTTTTTCACTGATATTCTAAAATCATTCAAAGAAGCATATAGGATACTCTCTAGGAATGGATTTCTAATAATTGCATTCATAGACAGAAATACGCCCCTTGGCCAGATCTATGAAGAAAAAAAAGCATCCAACATCTTTTACAAAAACGCAAAATTTCATTCTGCTTCCGAGATAGAGAATCTCCTTAAAAATTCCCATTTTGAAATCGTTGATAAGAAGCAGACAATTTTTAATCTAGAGAATAAAATTCAGGAAATAAAATCTGGAGTTGGGGAAGGTCTATTTGTAGTTATTAAGGGTATAAAGACATGATACTTAGTGTTTAAGCTAAGTGCTTCTTAATATTAAAACTACAAAGTCTTTTTTACCATATTCAAGTATAAGATTGTTTTCTTAATAAAATTCATCAGGGAAACATATTGTCAAATCATCAGCCTAAATAGTAGATTCCTCTATTAGCAATTTATTCATAAGGCTCAAGATGGATTATAACTATAGTTTCAGGCCCAAGTAATTTCTTATTCTTCTTCCACATTATATGAAATCTTGTGTGCTTCAGCAATATTCATGGATTTATCAAGAAGAATATGTAAGTTCATAGAATAGTAGTTTCCAATATGCCTTATCCTAAGTTTGTGATAATCTTAACACCGTCGAATTTTGAAACTGTGTCAAAGATATGATTTTTCAATTCATCATCAACTGAAGTCTCAACTAACTCAATTATACTCTCTTTTAGTATTTTTATAGCAACGTTCAAAATCAATACACTCACAAAAATTGCGGCAATTGGATCTAAGATTCTCCAATTACACTCTAAAAATTGCCCCTCCAATACCAATCATTGTGGCTATTGAAGATAATGAATCGGATCTATGGTGCCAAGCGTTTGCAATTATTAACTGGCTCCTATCCCCTCTCCCACTTTTATTGTATATCTATACAAAAACTCTTTCGTAATTATAGAAATAAAAGCTGCAAATAAAGCAATAATCTCTGGTCTTGGGATCAATTCACCCCTTAGAAAGTCCAACATCCTTTCCAAGCTTGAGTAAACTATGAAGAATGCAACTACAACTAGAATAAAACCTACTATTGGAGTTGAGAGAGTTTCTATCTTACCATGTCCACAATTGTGAGAATCACAATAGATTTTTTTGCATAACGAAATCCTAGTAACACAATAAGGTCTGAAGCTGTGTCTGAAACCGAATGAACGGCATCTGCTATCATGGCTGTACTTTGGCCAATAATTCCTGCCAGAAACTTAAAAACAGTCGAAGCAATATTAATAATAAGTTCAGTATATGTGACCTTTTCGCCTTTGTTGCCTCTGTCTTCGCTTGCAGTTTCTTGTTCCATATCTTTTTGATTAGAATTTTATTTTTAAATATTTGTTTAAAGATTTTTATAGAACTCTTAAAATAAAATAAGAAAAATATTATTTAAGGTGCTTCTGAAACAGGCCCACTAAAGATTTCATCGGCCGTCTTTACTTTCGTTATTTTATCTAATCTTTTTTCGACTTCTTCAATACTCTTTTTTATTTTTTCTATTTCCTTTCTTATTACCTTAATATCCTTTTCTGCCATAATATGACCTCCACTAACAACTTAGAGGGAAAGGAATCATAGCCATTTTTATAATTATATCGAAGATCAAACAATTACTCAAATCTTTCCCCAATCCTATGTGTATTAGGATTTCAAGACTTATATATTTTTGGATTTTAAAACTTATATATTCAAATAAGATTAATTCCAATAGACTTAATAACTAATTTATTATACCCCAATCAAAGCTATTAGGTGAAGAGATGAGACTAAGTGAATTTGAAAAAATGGTTTATGACGGCTTAATGAGGTGTGACAATCTAGAAGATTGTAAAACTATTGTCAAAGAATCAATAAATATGCTAAATCAATTTAAGGATGATGAGGACACAAAGCAATACTACCTAATGACATTATCTAATCTTTCTACTATGCTCCAGATGATGAGCCACTCGTTGTCAGTTGAACAGTTTAAGGAAGAGCTAAATAAAGTTGTAGAACTCTAACTCACAAATAGTAGTAAAATCTACACATCTCCCCTTTATTTACTCCTTCTGTATTTTCATTTATTAAGACATAGCCAGATGAATTAGAAATAGAAGATACCACTCCCGATCCTGAAAGCCTTATCGGAATAATTTCATTATCTTTTAGAATACATCTCACGAATTCAACCCTACCCAGCTCAGAAGAATAATTATCTGAGAAAGTTAAATCAACAGATTTTAATATTTTTGTTTTAAGAATATTTTCTAGATAAGGAACTATAAAGAGATAGAATTGGACAAAGGAGGCTACAGGGTATCCTGACATGATGAATATTGGGATATCCTGGATAGAAAATCCTATTGGCTTGCCAGGTTTAATCGTTACCCCGTGAAATACCATATTTTCTATAATTTTTGGGAGATAATCTTTTTTACCGAAGGAGCTCCCACCAGTGATCAATATAATGTCAGAATCTTTTTTTGCAATAGAAATGGCTTTTAAAATTTCTTCCTGATCGTCAGTCACTCTAAATTGGTGAACTACTTTGCAAAGAGCTTTTATTGATAGTGAAGATAACATTATAGAATTTGAATCGATTATCTTTCCACTTTTCACTTCATCTGTATCTTCAACTAATTCGTCACCAGTTACAATAATGGAGATTCTTGGATTTTTCTTGACGTGAATTTCTTTGATCCCAATGGATTTCAACAGTGAAAGATTTTCAGGGGATATTTTTGTTCCCTTTTTCATTATAAGATCCCCTTTTCGTATGTCTTCACCTTTTCTAGAAACATGAAGATAGGGAAAAACTTTTTTGTAAATGTGAACTTTATCTTTTTCTCTCTCTGTGAACTCTTGCATTACTACCGAATCCGCACCTTTTGGGATCATTGCCCCAGTCATAATCTCTATTGCAGTGCCTGTGACTACTTCTTTATCGGATACTTTTCCAGCAGTTATCGAATCGATTATTTCTAGAGTAACGTGAGAGCCTTCAGAGATAGAAAATGTATCTTTAGCATGTATCGCATAGCCGTCCATTGCAGATCTATCAAAGCCTGGTGAATCAAAAGGCGAGATTATATTCTCAGAGAGTATTCTATCCAACGAATCATTAAGGATTATGGTTTCAGAATCAAATTCTTTTGAATGGGCTTTAACTAAATCTAGCGCCTTGTTGTATGATAGCAATGATTTAAATTCTTTCATTTATTCCCTCAGATGTTTCATCAAATGTGGGGCTTCAGAAAGAATAATGTCTGTTCCAAGTTTTACCGCATTAAGGCTTCCAGGGAGACAGAATATGATCTTTTCACCAATTGTCCCACAAATAGCTCCTGAGATTATCCCTGGAAAACCTATTTCTGTATAGCTCAAATACCTAAATATTTCTCCAAATCCCTGTATTTCTTTATCCAGAAGTGGCATTATGGCTTGAATAGTTACATCTCTTTTAGTTATTCCAGTTCCACCAGTTGTAACTACACAATCGACATCTTGTATAATATCATTCACAGCGTTCTTTATTTGTTCTTCTTCGTCCGGCACAACTATTTTTTTTACTACTTGATTATTTTCAGATAGTTTTTCTGAGATATATTTGCCGGATCTATCTTCAGCTTTGCCCGTGTAACAAGAATCCGATATTGTAATTATGCCGTAGTTTAAGCTCTTAGGGGCTTTACTCTTATGCTCTTCAGAAGACATGATTATTTCTCCTTTTTGGTAACTCTTATGAGGCCAATTTCTGTATCGGGATATTGGCCAGAAGAATCCTTTTCATTTGACTTTACCATATCCCAGATAGTAAGAAGGGCTACAGATACTCCAGTCAAGGCTTCCATTTCAATCCCTGTTTTAGACTCTGTTTTTACTGTACAAGTCACGCTAACTGACTCATTTTTCATATAAAATTCTATGTCTACTTTGTTAATAGGAAGTTGGTGGCAAAGAGGGATTATATTGGGAGTTTTTTTCACAGCCTGAATGCCTGCAATTTGTGCAGTCGTAAGAACATTTCCTTTCGTGATTTTATTTTGTTTTATTAACTTGATAGTTTCTTTTTTCAGTTTTATTTGTCCCTCTGCAACTGCAGTCCTGACTGTGATCTCTTTTGAAGTTATATCCACCATTTTTACCCCTTTATCTGATAAGTGTGAAAACACGACTATACCCCTCCATGCCAAAATACATTGTCTTCCATATATTCTTTTTTAAATATCGGCACTTCCTCTTTTAGCCTTTCAAGAATAAATTTACATGCTTCAAATGATTTTGCCCTATCTATTGATTTAACTATTATCAATACGATGTTATCTCCTACAAGCAGTTCCCCATATCTGTGAATAATTGAACTTTCTATAATGTCATATTTTTTTGTTGCGTCAGTTTCAATTTCCCCTAATTTTTTCTCAGCCATTTCAAGGTAAACATCAAGTTCCATTTTCATAACTTTTTTTCCATCCATTTCAGATTTAACTGATCCTAAAAATATAACTGAAGCCCCACACTTGTCGTTTTTTATTCTTTTTAATTCATTATCTACGCTGAAATCTTCTCTTTGAAGTCTAATCATATTACCCCCCGCTTGAAGGCATCATTATGGCCACTTCGTCGCCATCATTTAATAGGGAATCAGTTTTGGTATATTCATGATTTAGTGATATTGTCATATTTACATTATTTTCTAAATTATATTTTTTCATAATTATCCCTACAAGATCTCTTATAGTTTTTCCATAATCTAGTTCAATCGATTCCTGTGCAATACCTGTCAACTCTTTAAATAATGCAAAATACTTTACTATTATCCTCATTCTAGCACCAATATGGGGTTTTTGTTTTAATGGACTTAATTAGAGTTTCTTTTAGTTTTTCGTGATCTGAAAAATCTTTTACTTTTATTAGATTATCGTTTCTGAAGAGACAATTTTTGATTTCCCCTTCGCTTGTTAATCGGATGCTTGTGCAATTTTTACAGAACACAGTGTTATGCATTGACCTTACAACTTCAATTTCTTGGGGAACAAAGTATTTTTTCCTGCGCTGCTTTTCTCTTTCGATTATTTTAATTGAATGGGATTCTAGGTACTCCTCTATTGGTATGAGACTTGCATAGTTCTCTTTATAGAAATCAGAATCAAGATCGTCTTTTGCGGATATAAGTTCAATTAACTGGAGGACCATCCCTTCTTTTGTGTAATTTATCATCTCTTTTATTTCACGATAATTCCTTTGCATTACCACCATGTTGACTTTAATTGGGAATATTTTCTCCTCGTATGTCTTTTCAATTCCTTCCAATACATCTTTGAGTGTATCCTTACCCGCTATGCTCTTGTATATTTCATTGTTCAAAGTATTTAGAGTAATATTGAACCTAGATATCCCTGCCTCTTTTAGATCTGATACCTTTTCAGACAAAAGAGTTCCATTGGTAGAAATTGATATATCCTCCATATGCTTTGATGCAATTTCAACTATTTCAACTATGTCTTTCCTCAAAAGCGGTTCTCCACCAGTAAATCTAACCTTTTTGATACCCAAATCCTTTGACACTTTAAGTAGGTCTTCTATATCTTCCTTAGTTATTTCTTTTTTACCGTTATCTGATTGAGAGCACTCCCCCTCGTGATGACAATATATGCAGTTTAAATTGCAACGTTGAGTCAATGCAACTCTTAGTACTTTAACTGGTAATTCTGACATATTAATCTTCCAAGATTATTACCCCTAACTCTTCGCCTTTATCGACAAATTCAGTGTTCTCCTCAATTATGGCAATCCCCTCTGCTTTTAAAAAACTTGAAATTGCACCACTCCCCCGAAAAACAGAAGAAACTTCCTCCCCGTTAATCATAATGGGCAAGAAATCTTGCCTACCCCTCGTTGAATAAATCCTTTCACTTGAAATAAACTTCTTAAGTTCTATTTTTTTTTCTAGCCCTGCCATTTTATAGATAAAGGGTAATACCAAGATGTTGAATATAACAAACGAAGATGTGGGGTGGCCAGGAAGGCCAAAAATCAGTTTGTTGTCTTTTAGGCCAACTAACGTTGGTTTTCCTGGTTTAATGCTTATGCCGTGGATTATTAAGTTGCCAAAATCATTGATTGCTTCCTCGACAAAATCCCTCTCTCCTTTTGAGGCACCTGCAGAAAGAATTATCATATCGAATTTTTTTGCTTCGTTTAACTTTGAAAGTATCGCCTCTTTGCTATCTTTTGCAATACCGAGATTATAGGCATCACAACCTAATTTTTCTAATTTTGAAGAGATATAAAATGAATTAACGTCATACGTTTTTCCATAATCTAGATCTTCCCATGGTGTAATAATTTCGTTCCCAGTTGAAAAAATTCCTATTTTCGCTCTTCTATATACTTCGACCTTCTTAAGACCTAGGCCTGAAAGCAATCCGACTACTTTAGGGGTAATAAGAGTATTTTTGGACAAAATACGTTTTCCTTTTTTTATGTCATACCCCATCTTCATTATATTCTCTCCCTGAGTAACGCCCCTGGTAAGTGTGATGTAATTTCCTTGAAGTTGTGTATTTTCTATCATGACAACAGAATCTGCACCCTCTGGTACAGGGGCACCAGTTGCCACGTATGAACAAGTATTTTTTTTTAAAAAATATCGGGGGGTGCTGCCTGCATTTATACTTTCAATTAATTTTAGTTTTACGGGAGAAGTTTCACTAGCTTCGAAGGTATCTTCTGATCTCACCGCATATCCATCCATTTGAGATTTGGGATAATGTGGTATATCAATTGGTGAAATCAGATCTTCTGACAAAATCCTATTCAATGAAGATGAAATAGGGGTATCTTCCGATTTTAGCTTGAAGGTCACACTTTCTTCAATTTTTTTTATAGCTTCTTCGTAAGTATCAAGTTTTAAGAACTTCAATGGACTTTCTCCTGATTTAATTTTATCTCTTAATAACTTGAAGTGCAGTTGCTTTAAAAAATATATTGATGTCTTTTCCCTCTTTGAGATTAAGACTTTCGATGGATTGTTTTGTTAATGCAGCTTCAACTTTAAATCCACAATCAATTCGTATAATATAATAAAACCCATGTTTTATTATTGCAGTTATTTTGCCTTTGAAATTATTTCTCGCACTTGTATCTCCTTTACCCAAGATTATATCTTCTGGCCTTATTATTATCCTTACATCTTGTCCAACTTTGAAGTGATTAGATAAAGCCACAATTTCTTTTCCATTAACTTCAACTACTATTTCCTCTTCTTTTTTATTGGTAATCTTGCCTTCCCAAATATTTTCAATTTTAACAAATTGAGCAATCTCCTTTGTTACTGGTTTATAAAAAATTTCATCTGGCGTTCCAACTTGAACTATTTTTCCATACATCATGATTCCTATTCTATCTGCTAATAGGATAGCTTCCTCTTGGCTATGGGTAACGTGAATAAAAGTGATACCTTCTTTCCGATGAAGTTCTTTCATATCTGATATTAGTTTAGTTTTTGTATTTTCGTCTAATGCAGAAAATGGTTCATCTAAAAGTAAAACTTTAGGATTAATAGCAAGGGCTCTTGCAATAGCTACTTTTTGCTGTTCCCCCCCACTTAAAGTTGTTACATCTCTATGCATCAAATTTTGAATCTTAAACATTTTTGATAGTTCCTTTATTTTTTCATCAATTTCATTTTTAGATATGTTTCTAAGCTTCATCCCATATTCAATATTTTTTTTAGCTGAAAAATGAGGAAAGAGCGAATAATCTTGATATAAAAATCCAAGATTCCTTTTTTCTGGAACTTCATAAGTAATATCTTTTCCATCTATCAAAATTTTTCCCTCGTTGGGGATATATATGCCCACAATAAGTTCAAGTAATAATGTTTTTCCAGCTCCAGTTGGGCCTAAGATGACAAAGTATTCACCTTGCTTAACTTCGAGAGAAACATTTTTTAGTTCAAATTCTTCCCCCCATTTATTACTTAAATTCTCAAGTCTTATCATAATCTCACTTTTTATTGGAAATTAGCCTTAAAAATAGGAATATAACGAAACATAAAAGTATCAATAAAACTGCAATAGGTTGTGATTCCTTAAGCCCGCCTGTATTGAATCTATAAAATATCAATGTAGCCGCTATCATAGGGTAATATGCAATTACGACAATTGCCCCGAACTCACTTATTCCCCTCGCCCAGCTCATTATTGCCCCGGATAGTAAGCTATTGTATGAGAGAGGCAAGGCAATTTGATAAAATGATTTCCATTGAGATGCACCCAATGTCCTTGCAACACGTTCATAATTAGGATTAATACTTAAGAATCCATCTTTAGCTGAATTAACAAATAAGGGATAACTTACAAATAACATTGCGACCACTATCCCCCATAATGAGTCTTGAAACACTATTCCAAGATTTGCAAAGACAGAGCCTACAGGACTTCTTATGGATAGAAGAGAAAATAATGCAATTCCAGCGACAGTATGTGGAATTATTACAGGAACATCTATTATTGCTTCTATAATATTTTTTCCATAAAAACTATTTCTTGCAACGGCATAAGCAAGTGGAGTTCCAAATATTACTGCCAAGATAGTAGCAAGAAATGAAGCATACAAAGTTAATCCAATTGACTTTAATACAGATGGTTCTTTTAGAATTGCAATAAAATTGGCTGGACTAATAACTAATTGTTTGAATAACAAATTAAAAAGAGTTCCAACTACTAAAATAATAAGTATAAATCCTATAAAGAAAAAAATGAAGGAAAGAGGATTCCTTCTAAATTCAAGTTTAATTCTTTTTTGCATTAATTATCCGCCACATATTGTTGTAATATTTGTGGTGCGTTTGCTTTCCCAGGTTTTATAATTGCGGGAACTATTGGAGGCTGACCATCAGCAGTGAAGATTTGTTGACCGTTTTCATCAATAACGTATTTAACGAATTCGTTTGCAAGTTCTTTATTTGGCGCGTTTAGAGGTACTGTAATACCGTATACTATTGGAGCAGCTGTTTGTGTCTTTCCGTCAATGGTATTTACCTGAACTTTCTTGTATGTGTCTGCATAGGCTACATCGCTTAGATTAACAGATCCCGGCAATCTTAAATATTTCATATTATTTTGCACAGCAACTGAAATGTATTCCCAAGCGTAATCCATTCCACCTTGTTCTACTATTGAAACCAGTTCAACTGATTTGTTTCTTATAGTTAACTTATTGGCAGCCGGAGCTAAATCTTCTGGAGTTACTATTACGTAAGTTCCATCTACATTGCTTACTGTAATTTTTGATTTGGAGGATATTAAATTTTCAAATATGGTGTCATCGTTGTATGCAAATTCAGCTAATTGTATTACCATTGGACTCCTGTATCCAGCAGGATCTAGATTTGGATTTGAAAATCCCCATATTACATCAGGTTTGTCAAGTATCTTATACCAGTTGTTTACATTTATAATATTTCCATATTTACTCTTTTCTCCATAAGTCAAAACCATTTCATTTTTAGCAAATAGTACGTACCAGTCGGCATAATTTGGCACCATCATTGCAGGTATTAATGCATAGTCTGCTGACGCAAAAACATCGGCTTCAACACCAAG
Organism: Methanofastidiosum sp.; assembly: GCA_041678455.1. Classification (GTDB taxonomy): domain Archaea; phylum Methanobacteriota_B; class Thermococci; order Methanofastidiosales; family Methanofastidiosaceae; genus Methanofastidiosum. Next base: position 4,497 of record JBAYOH010000033.1, on the reverse strand, counting down.
TTCAGTTATTTTTCTAACAATTTCTATACTTCCAGCAGGTTCTAATTGTACATCAACGTTTGGGTGATCTGCTTCAAATTTCTGCTCTACTTTCTCTAAAGGAGAAGTAAGACTTCCTGCATGGTGTACCTTCAAAACTGTTTTTTGTCCTGTAGTTGGTGTTGATGTATCTGTTGGACTTGTGCAGCCAGCAAATACAAAAGCCGTTACAAGGACTACTAAAAGGGTAACCCCATATATCTTTTTATTATTCATTCTATCACCTCGTTATGATTAAATAAAGACAACGTTTTATAAATATTACGAATTATTATTCAATAGGAGTAATAATTCGCCTTTTAGCTTGAAGAACATTTAATTATTCTTCTGTGGAAATTATGTTTGCGGGACAGGAATTTTCTGCAGATTTTGCACATTGAGCCATATTTTGACCAATTTCACCTTCACATTCGCTATCTAACTGAAATTCTTCTGCAATAGTTGCATTTCCGTCAGAATCAGGAACGAATACTTCAGGACATTCTTTAAAACAAACTCCGCATTTTGTGCATCCTTCAGCAATATAAATCTTCATTTAATCACTGATATGATTTTAAAAACATAACGCTTAAAAGGTTTTCTAGACTATCCCACAAAATTTATATAGATATATACTGGAATAAAATATAGAGTTAAACAGGTAAGTGAATACAAATGAATATAGAAGGCGGAAGTTACACACTTTGGGAAGAATTCTACAATGCTTCTATTAGACTATTGAAGATGGAAAAATATACAGAAGCAAAGAGACTAGCGAAAAAATCACTGAACGAAGCTATAGATGTTTACGGCTCTTCACACTCTACTTCAGGCATGAGCCTTTTTTTATTGGGGCTTATTTCTCAATACCAAGCGGAATTTGCTGAATCAGAAGTATTTTACGAAAAAACACTTTCAATATTTGAGAGAATATTCCCTGCAAATGACATAGTTGTTCTAAATGTTTTACAGAATCTTGCATTTGTATATCAGTCACAAGGCAAATATCCCGAATCAGAACAACTGTACAAAAGAGTATTGAAACTCAAGGAAAAGGATTATGGAAAAGAAAACTCTCAGCTAATTCCTATACTCTGTTCACTTGCTAATCTTTTAAAAGAAATGAAAAAATTTGACGAATCTGAGGAGCTATATACTCGAGGGCTACAAATTTTAATTCATGAGTACGGTCCCGATCACCCTCAAATTGGAGACATATATGTAAATCTACACAACATATATTCCATTCTAAATAAGAGAGAGGAAGACAAACAGCTTTACAACTTTTTAAAAAAGCACTCTGATTATTTCTGAGTTATCTTTTCAAATATACTTATAAAAAATATCTAAAAAATACATTCATGAAAAAAATCTGTTATTCTCCTATCGGAATTGTTCATTCAGAATTTAAAGAGAAGATTAACGTTCCAATCCAATCTGTATTTTCTAACAAAAAAGGCATAATAGAAATATTTCCTCAATTTTCCGATGGATTAAAAGATCTAGACGGATTCTCGCATATTTTCTTGATCTATCATTTTCATCTTTCTAAGGGATTTACATTAAAAGTAAAACCTTTTCTTGACGATGTTGAAAGAGGAATCTTTTCAACTAGAGCACCTAAAAGACCGAACAGCATTGGACTATCAATTCTCAGCATTGAAAGAATAGAAAATAATATAGTATATGTGTCAGACATAGATATTATTGATAATACACCAGTATTAGACATTAAACCTTATATTCCTGATTTTGATCTAAGGCAAAATGTAAAAGATGGTTGGTTTTCTAATAAAATTAATAGAAAAGAATATCTATCTGATAACAGATTTTCGTTTTAGATAATATGAGAATAGGAGAATTTGAGTTTAACTTAAGAGAACTCGCTGGATCAATGGGCGACTTTGGAACACTCTTACCTTTGGCTATCGGTTATATTGTTGTAAATGGCCTTAATCCTGCAGGATTTCTTATCATGATGGGCATTGTCAATATTTTTTTGGGATTAGTTTACAAACTTCCTATGCCGTTACAACCGAAAAAAACTGTTGCAACAGTTGCAATTGCCCAAGGATGGACACCTTCCCTTATTTACTCAACTGGATTTGGTTTGGGTATTGTATGGATATTCCTTTATTTTACAAATCTGATTCAAATAATAGTGAAGTATACACCTAAATCCGTTACCAGAGGAATTACTCTCGCATTGGGATTTACCCTTTTTTTAACAGGATTTGAATTCTTTAGAATTGATGTTTTAATTGGAATTATGGCTCTTTTGATAATATTAGTTTTTAGAAAAAATACTCGACTTCCGGCAGCAATACTTTTGTTTTTGTTTGGATTTGCTTTAATAATTTTTAAAGGACAACTCAACGGTATAATGGATATAGGATTCACACTTCCACCTATCACTACAGTGTCTTTCAAAGATATCTACAAAGGCATGATTTTAGCAGGGATAGCCCAAATTCCCCTTACTTTGACAAATGCCGTTATAGCAGTAACTGCATTACTCAAGGATTATTTTCCAGAGAAACCAGTAGCATCTGAGAGGAGGTTATTGCTCAATATGGGAATTGTTAATACAATAGTCCCATTTTTTGGTGGATTTCCGATGTGCCATGGAGCAGGAGGATTGGCTGGCCAGTATACTTTCGGTGCAAGAACTGGGGGGGCAAATATCTTAGAAGGAACAGTAGAAATTTGCCTAGGATTATTTTTGTCAAAATCAATTCTAAATTTATTTACTGTATTTCCCATGAGTATAGTTGGGGCAATGTTGTTCTATATATCATATGAGCTTGCTAAGTTGGCTCGAGACATTAAATCTAATTCTGAGATATTTGTAATGATTCTTACGGCAGTTGTTTCTGTAATATCAAATATGGCTGTAGGATTTGCAGCGGGGATTATTACGTTTAATCTAATTAAAAAATTAAGTTTATAAAATATTTTAATATTTTTATCCCTTCTTTTGCTTATTCAGTGTATCTCGAATATATTATACGTTTTTACAAAATAATCGTAACTTTTATAAGGACATGATTATGAAATCATATCGGTGATATATTGAAAAAAATAATACCTTTTTTTGTATGTTCTCTTTTAATTTTGTCGATGTTCGCTGGGTGTATCGGACAAGGTACAGATACCAAGACAGCGACAGAAGATACGAGAGATATAGTTGACATGGCCGGAAGAACTGTAGCTATCCCAAAAAATATTGAGAGAGTTGCTATTTTCGGTGGACCAATCGGACAAGTTCCATATATATTGGGCGTTGAAGACAAACTATGCGCAGTATCTAAGGGGCATAAAACATCAGCTTTACTTGCAACAATGGATCCAAGAATAATGACACTCCCTGCACCAAGAACCGTAAACGGAGTCATAAATATTGAAGAGTTATTGGCTTCAAATCCTCAATTTGTCATTGCAGGAGATGTAGATGGAGAAATAGTAACTAAAAATACAAAAATACCAGTTGTTCAATTCTTTGCTACTTCCGATGGTAACTTCACTCAGACAAAAAGGGAAGTTACTTTCTTGGGAGAAATTTTTGAAAGACCAGAGGAGGCAAAGAAATTCTGTGATTACCTAGACAACACTCTTAAATTTATAGATGAAAGATTAGTAGATTTACCTGAGGATGAAAGAGTAGTTGTATTTAACGGATTTGATAGCAATCACCTAGTTACATATGGTACCGGATCTTACATGGAAGAGAGGATCGAAGCTGCCGGATGTATAAATGCAGCAAGCGATGTATCTACAGCAGGTAAGAAAGAAGGAATACACTCAGGATTGGACCAGATTTCAATGGAACAGTTGATAGTATGGAATCCAGAGATAGTTGTAATTGATTACGGAACACCTGAAGATCTATACAACGACCCAAAATGGGCAAATATTTCTGCAATTCGAAATAAAAAAGTCTACAGGCTACCAAGCGCTGTTTTTATCTGGAACAGACCTTCTGCAGAGTCAGCTGTTTTACACCCCTTATGGTTAGCTAAGATTGCACACCCTGCCCGATTTGAAGATGTTAACATCAGAACAGAAATTAAAAAATTCTATCGCGAAATATTTGAATATGAATTGAGCGAAGAACAGGTCGATAAAATATTGGCTGGCGAATATGCAACTGCTGTTGGCGGATTAAGCGGTGGATATGCTGGTGGGCAACAACAGGGTGGACAACAAGGCAGTAATCAAAATAAATAATAAAATTTAATTTTTTTTATTTTTTGGGGTGTTAATTTGAGTACGCATTCAACTGAGAAAATTTTAGTTAAAACTTTAGATATTTTAGATAATTTGTACCAAGAAAATAAGATTGAAAGGCCTAGAGTAAAAAAAATAATTTTAAAACAAGAGTGGAATGTAATCTTTGGAACAAATAATCTATGCGGGATGGTAATTAATTTCACTGGGGTTCACGCAGTGCATGGTGAACAAAAACTTAGGGATAGAATT
>JBAYOH010000032.1:0-15457 GCA_041678455.1 Methanofastidiosum sp. | reverse complement strand
TGTAATAATGATTCTACGGGCAACATCTGTACAGGGCGTGCATCTTCTACTCCAAGTTTGATACTTTCAGGTAATGTGTGCTTAATGAAAGTTCCCGAATTATTTTGGGCTACTGAAAATAAAGCTCAATGGAAACTATGTCTTACAAACGCTGGAAGTGGAGGAAGTTATAACGTTTGGCTTGAAGATAAACTTGGATCTGGACTTTCATATAATTCATCTACCGGAACTTATTCACAAGTTTTTATTAATCAAGACAGGAATGGAAATCCGATTAATGGTGCAACATGGTTTATCCCTAAAATTGATGCAGGAGAAAAAACTGAAGTTACATTCACTGCAAATATCGATTCATGTACTGATCTAACAAATATTGCATCTACTAGCGCGGGTTGTCTAGGCAATGATTGTCAGCCTGTAAAAACAGATACCGCTTCAGTTAAAATACCGAATACAGACGCCATAACTACTAACGTTATACCTGCAACGATAAATATGTGTGACGAAGAAAATACAACTGTTATTGTCAAAAATACTGGATTGACATATGTTTATGATGTTAATGTCACAGTTTCGCTTCCAACTGGGATATCTTATGTTGTAGGGTCTGGAAATCCATTCGAGCCAGAAAATGTTGATGCAAATCCAATTAGGTGGACTAAAGCTCAAATTCCAGAGTTAGGAGCTATGGCCCCTTCATCTGAGATCGCTATCACCTTTAAAATTCGATCAAGTTGTACTATGCCTGATTCTGGAAATTTTATTAGCCAAGCTACATATTTAACCCCGTGTAATGATGTAAAAATATCTACGCAGAAAATTTCCCAAATTATCAGGAGAACTCCGGCTTTGTCAATATCTAAACATGGAAGAAATTACACCAAAGAAAAAACTTCATTTGCCAACAACGTCGCTGCAGAACCAGGGGATATTGTGGAATGGGAGCTTGTTATCACAAATAATGGCAATGCTCCAGCGAAAAATGTTGAGTTTTGGGATAATTTGCCGACAAATATGACTTTAGGAGGTATAAGCACAAGTCAATATCCAAATACAGGCACTACACCTTCAGGCTCAGGGACATCAGCAGTTCCATGGATACATGGTACACTGTCAAATGTATCTGGAAGTAATACTGCTACTTATTATGTTTGGGGAACTGTAAATGCCGGGGGTTGCGGAAATGAGTCTTTCAATATCGCTTATGTTAGGTATGGTTGCGATAATCCGTACTGCAGATTTGATTTCATTTCATCAAGTAGCTGTTCTTTAAGGACTAGACCTAACTTTTCCATATCCCAAAATATCGGTACCTTTACTACTTGCGATGGAATCATTACAATTAATGTTAGAAATAATCCAGGATATCCAACTGCATACAATGTAATCCTAACATCTGATCTACCGCCAGGATTTATTTTTGATTCAATGATTACTGATCCAGATCCAACTCCGAATCCCCCTGCAGATCTTTCAAAGCCCATATGGTCACTAGGCGATATGAATGCTAGCGGAACAAATACTGTCATTCAATTTAGAGTAAAAAACGATGGATTAAGCTGTGATACTGTAACTCCTGGAACAAACAATGTAAGAATTGATTATCAAGATAGCTGTCATAATTCACTAAATGCAAGTAATCCTAGTCCAACTATAACTCCATTGAGACCTATTATTTCTGTTTCTAAAACTCCTTTAATACAACCTGTCCCTCCAGGAGGCACCGGAAGTTGGACAATTACAATTACAAATACAGGTAACACTCCAGCCTATAATGTGACTGTTATTGATACTTTAAGCACTGATTGGGAAGCGCCCATAGTTGCAGGAAATGGAACTAATGGAGAAACACCGATTGTTTCGGGCGACACTATAACTTGGCAGATACCTGGACCCATTGCACAATCGGGGGGAACATGGTCAGCAACTTTATCGGCTAGATTAAAAGTTGATGCAGGTACAGGAACTAATGGGGTAATTGCAGTAGGAGAATGCTCAAACGGATGTATATATAGTAATGCAACAGCAAGTGCAAGGATAATCAATATTCAAGGACTGTTTAAAGAGTCTGAGAAGAAAAAAGCAACAATAGGTGAAGAAGTTGTATTTGATTTGGCAGTTGTATATTCGGGAGTCGGATCAAATTACACCAACACAACAATAGTTGACCATTTACCTGATGGAATTGAATACATTTCACATACTTATACTGATACTTTTGGTGGAACAATACAACAGTTCACTCAAAATGGGCAAGTACTTACTTGGAAACTTGGAACTCCAATGGGGGCTTCAAATAGAAACTTTATTGGGCCAAATGATGTGTTAATCAAGATTACAGGAAGAATTAAGAATATTCTTCCAGATAATGTTAGAGATGTTATACTTGTAAACAATGCAAATACAAGCTTTATTCAAGACGGAGCTCCATACAATATAAGTGATTTGGATGATGTCAGGATCATTGAACCCAACCTTACTATCGAAAAACAAGGCGATAAGACTCAAGGATTGCCTGGAGATAACATACACTACACAATTACTGTGAGAAATACTGGGAACAGTTCTGCTTACGATGTAGTAATACAAGACCTGATCCCTTCAGACTTAATTCTTGTAGGTGGAACAATTACTTCATCTCCTTTAGCTTACAATACGATGACTATTGGAGACATAATTCAATGGGAGTATCAATCAATACCACAAAGCTCTTCAGTGATTTTAGAATACGATGCAACAATTCCGGCGCAAGGAGGAAGCTTCACAAATACAGTTACAAATACCGAGTATTGGTCTCTTCCAAGCGGTAACGATGGAAGAAGACAATATGGTCCATTTTCAGATACTTGGAATGTGATTTCTCCAGGTACAGATTTACAGAAGGTAACCCTAAATACTGATATAAATGTTCCATCTCCTGGAGGAATAGTATACTTTAGACTTACCATTACAAATACCGGGGCCATGGCCTTAGATCCTGTAAAATTGATCGACTCTTTGCCAGATGGACTTACATATAGGCCAGGATACAGTAACGTTGGTGGCGTGCAGTATGAACCAAATTCAATAGTTGGCACACCACAAGTTTTAACATGGGACAATATAGGTGCAATGAATCCAACAGATGTAATAATAGTTGAATTCCAGGCAACAGTGGATCCTGGGAGAATAGGTACTTTCACAAATCAGGCAACAGTAATTGGAACATCTTCCATTGGGGATGTCACTGATACAGATACTTCTAATGTGGGAGTTAAAGGCCCAGCAATAAACATAACAAAATCAGTTGAGCCGCCTTGGGGTAAAAATGGATTTAACAATGAATATACTTTAGTAATAACAAATACTGGAGAGGTAATATTAGATCCTGTGACTGTTACAGATACTCTACCCCTAGGGTTAACTTATGCTAATTTGTCTTCAATAGCCCCTGACAATGTTTTAGTTAATGTCAATGGAACAACTACTATAACATGGAATAACATTGGACCTTTATCAGTTGGAGAAAGTAAGACTATAAAATTCTCTGCTAAGTTTAATGGTTTAGAAAATAAGAGTATCAACTATGTTATAACTGAAGGTACCCCTCCAAATGGAGATCCAGTATCAAATGATGACCAAGTTGAAATACAAAAGCATCCTGGAATAAATCCAAAAGAAACGTTGAGAATAATTACCGGAAGCTCAATGAAGAGATGTGACTTATGTTACACTCAAGATCTAATTAAAGAAGCTAAAGAATTAATCTCAAATCAAAATGTTTCTGAAGAAAATAATGATTGTTGTAGACCTGATGACCTAGTTGAAAATCTAAAATTAGAAATAGTAAAGAGTGAATCAGACAAAGATCCAAGATATCTTAGGGCTCTAAAACTGCTAGAAGAGTCAGAGAGGCTCTGCAGAGAAGCAAATGAGGCATTTGACAAAGGCAATTATGGGCTTACACAAAGGCTAACTAAAGATAAATGCAAAGCAATCGGAGAAGCAATGAATCTTCTTATCGAAGTACTTTCAGAGAAAAAATAAATAATTTTTATTTTATTTAAGGTAAAAATATTTTATTCTCTATTTTTTGGGGTAAGTATTCTTTAGCGACAAACTCTAGTGATTTGTTCGCAAGTGCCTGCTGCTCTATTCTGACTCCAAGCTTTAGACATTTCTTCATTTGTTCCTGCCAGTCTTTGTTTTTAAACCACTCGTATTCCATTATTTCATTTATTCTTTTTTTGTCCATATCCTTTAACTTTTCAGTTACCTTCTGGAGGCTGTAATCTTCGATATCGTCCATGGTCATACCTATAAACTTTGCATCCGGTACCCCTAATCTCTTAGAAAGATATGCCAAATTCATTGAACCTTGTTTTATAGTAGAATAGATGTACCAGCCGTAAGGATCGCCATCTGCAAAGACATAAACAGGCAAATTCTTTTCGTTATGAAGTCTGTTTATCAGTCTTCTTATACCTCTCGGGGCTTGCCCTTGGCAAGCAACTAGCAACGCATTATTTTTCTGAGCAAATTTTTCTTCAATAAGCCTATCACACATTGCAGCAGTTTCAATAACAAGAATATACTCGGCGTTAACATTTAAGAAATCTATCTCTTCAACTGTACCGGGTACGGCCCATCCACCCCTTCCAAGCTTTGAAGCGTTAAATTCGTCCTCCCCATCTTTTAGGACTACATCACCGTAAATATATCCTCTTCTATCTGCAGTTAGGTTGAGTTCTTCTCTTAGGATGTCAAGTGCTGTTTCTATATCTTCAACAATGGGATTAGACTCATTCTGGTCATCAAATGTATTCTCTTTAGAACCTTCTACCGTATGTTTCAAGGCGTAATACAACTCTCTGATACCAGCATGTTTATTTTCTTCAACAAGCTTTCTACAGTAAGAGGCGACAAGCACGGTCTGCATGAATTTCTTTGTGTGGGCCACATTTAGAAAATGCCTTTTAGAAAACTTATCTCCTAATTGAATAACTTTCTCGTTATCATCAAAAAAAACATTAGACTTTCCCCTAAGGGGTATCTTTATTGACGGGCTCTCCTCATTCATTATTTGTTCATAAATTTCTTCGCCAAACTTACCAAGTATGGTGGGAACTTCTTCTGAAGATTTATTGGTCATTCTCGATCACCTCTTCAACGTCGTTTTCTTCAGAGGCTGTTGTTGTTGCTTCTTCCCCGTTATTTGCTTCCTCGAAATCATATTTTTTCTCAACAATGTCTGTCAGTGCTTTAATTATATTAGAATTATCCTCTGCTTTAACCAAGCTCCCAAGGGCATTAGATGTCTCTATGACATATCTCAATAAGGTCTTTTTCTTTGTAAGTTTCTCGCTCGCTCTTCGCTTTCCAGAAAGGTACCTAGATAAAGCCCTTCCTGCGTCCATCAATGCAAATCTAATCTCGTTATAGATTTCCTCTTCCGTTGCAATAGCCTGTTTTCCTGCAGAAGTATAAGGTATATGTGTTGAAACAAGATTAACAAATATAGTAAGCGGTGCGCTATCGTCCTTTACGCCATATCTCTTCCATTCAATAGATTTGGCAGCTTCTGTAATGCAGCATCCACCTTGATCAAATATCAAAGGAGTTCTATTGGCATAACGGATAATGTCAAGCCCATTGTTTCCTGCACCCCCGCCATAGGCTATGCCTGCTTCTACAATAAAGGCTATACCTCCGCGGTAGGTCTGTGGATTTCTAGTTACTGTATGGACAAATTCAGGTGCTAGGATGCCCTCAAGGCCAAGTTTAACTGATTCGGCACCAATTGGTATTAATCCCTCAGTTGGCGGAGCCATGAATGTTATTTGTTTAATGGCAGTTACCAGTTTTTCAGCGTATTCCCAGTCTACCCTCTTAGGATTTATATCAAGATCAAGGCCAGAAAGCTGTTCTATCTCCTCAACTTTTTTAGAGGATACCCTTGTGAAATCAGAAACTAAAAAAGTCCTTACTCTAGTGGCGGTAGAATCCTTGATCATAGAAAGGATATCATCAGCAGAAGATCCGTGAGGATGTGGCTTCATTTCTTTTGGATTTTTTGGGATAACTCTAACATTTCTGTCAAAGAGAATCTTTGTACCGTCAGGCTCCACAAAAAGAATTCTTGTGTGTGGATTTGCAATAGCAGTCATCTTAAGATAACTGTATGGGCCGTATTTTGATCTGTTATACTGAAGATTTTTAGCTTCAAGATTTATTCTAGTTCCTCTCCACTTTTCAAGATTTTTTAAAGTTTCATGAGAAAGGATTTCTCCAGTATTCTTCTCAACGTCTATTTTAGTATTTACCTTGTTAATAAATTTGCCCCCCGTAGAAGTTACCACTTCAGTCGGTTTTCCAGTAGTAACTTGGGAATACATAACTGCACCGGAGACGCCAATACCTTGTTGTCCCCTAGATTGAATGTTTCTGTGTGCTTTGCTTCCAGCGAGCATCTTACCGAAGACCTGTGGAATATAATTTAAGGGTATTCCTGAAGCATTATCCTCCATTATTACTCTGTAATGCTCTGGGCCTACTTCACTGATATAAACAGAAATATCTGGAAAAATTCTGGCTTCTTCACAAGCGTCAAGCGAATTTGTAACCCCTTCGTGAACAAGTGTTGTTAATGAACGTAATTTACCAGTATAACCTAACATTGCTGCATTCTTTTTAAAGAACTCTGAAACACTTTGAGTTTTAAATGACTTAAATATTTCATCAGCATGTTTGACTTTCGTTTCTGACATCCAATTTCACCTATTGATAACTAGTATTTAATTCTTTATAAGTCTTACTATGGTGAATTTTGTATTATTTTAAAATTTTTGACATTTTATTAGAAACTTCTTCTATACTAGAATTAATAAATATAGATTTCTTTTTATTATGTTCGCCTTTTACTATAGTGGCTTCCCCTAAAATTTCCTTAAAAAAAGTTAGAATTTCTTTATTGGCCTGACCTTTTATGGCAGGGGAAGTAATTTTTAGCCTTATTCTCTTGCTCCACTCATTGTATTCGATATGAAATTCGCTCGAATTTGAAATAACTTCAATGTTGATTAAAGTGCCACTTCTGCTTTCTTTTAGAGCTTCCCTCATAGTATCACTCATTAGTTTTATAAACTTAATAAATTGAACTCTTAAAAAGTTACTTAGAGGTACGTATGGCAAAGATAACTTTTTTGGGTAGTGGCGGAGGAAGATTCATGGCCATCACCCAAAAGCGTGGTACAGGTGGATTCTATATTGAAGATAGAATAAATATTCATGTAGATCCAGGACCTGGTGCGCACCTAAGATCCATTCAGAATAGGCTTGACCCAAGGAAGATAGATGCTCTTTTAATTTCCCACTGCCACACAGATCATTTCAATGATGTTCCAATAATGGTTGAGAGTATGACCGGGGGCATGTTGAAAAAAGAGGGGTATGTGATTGGCAGCAAGAGCGTTATTGAAGGAAGGGATGAATATGCTTCAATTATTTTCCCTTATTACAGAAAAAATTTGAAGGGCGTCTTATCTATGATTCCTGGAGAAAATATTGAGATTAAAGGACAGAAGATTGAAGCTACAAGGGCAAAGCATTCAGATCCATTTGGAATTGGATTTAAAATTTATACAGATTCGGGCGCTATTTCGTATACTTCCGATACTGAGTATTTCGATGACATGGAAAATCAGTATATGGGGTCTAAGGTAATGATTCTCAACGTTACAAGACCAAATGGAGATAGAATTCCATTTCATCTTACAACTGAGGACGCAAAAAACATTGTAAAGAAGGTCAATCCTGAAGTTGCAGTAATCACACACATTGGCTATAGGATGCATCTCAAGGGCGCTGAAGAAGAAAGGCGCTATATCCAAGAAAGTACAGGAATCAAAACCTTAATTGCGGACGAAGGATTAAAGATTTATATGAATGGGCAACTTAGCTACCAAGAGACGGTGAAATAATGTTGGATAAAGACTATGACGGCAAACAGATTGAAAAGAAATGGCAGAATTATTGGCTTGAAAAAGAGATATTCAAATTCAATCCGGAGAAAAACGGTGAGGTATATGTTCTTGATACTCCACCTCCATTTACGTCCGGTTCACTCCACATGGGTCACGTAATGGATTTTACATGGATTGATTTTATACAGAGGTACAAGAGGATGAGAGGATTCAATGTCTACTGCCCTCAGGGATTTGATTGTCACGGCCTTCCAACAGAGTTAAAAGTTGAGCACGAGTTTAAAATCTCTAAAGACGATAAGGAAGCCTTCATTGAAAAATGTAAAGAGTGGACAGCTCAATGTGTTGACATAATGAGAAGGCAAATGACCGATATCGGTTACTTCCCAGATTGGACAAGAATGTATCTCACAATGAAACCTGAATATGTTAAGCTTATTCAAAATACATTAATTGATTTTTATCACAAGGGGTATTTGTTCAGAGAAAAACATCCCATCCTTTGGTGCCCAAGATGTATGACCGCTCTAGCAAAAGCTGAAGTTGGCTATGAAGAAAAAGATGGAAAACTATACTATCTCAAGCTTCCAGTTGAAGGCGGAAAAGAGCATGTTGAAATTGCTACAACTAGACCTGAGCTAATGCCTTCTTGTGTTGGAGTATTCTTCAACCCAAAAGATCCAAGATATGAATCATTCAAGGGTAAGAATGTTGTTCTTCCTTTGTTTGACAGAAAGATACCGATTCTCTCCGATGAAGAAGTTGATATGTCCTTTGGAACAGGCATAGTTTATTGTTGTACTTATGGAGACGAACAGGATATACTCTGGCAGAAGAAGTATAATCTTGATGTAATTACTTCAATAACGGAGGATGGAAAGCTAAAGATCGGCAAGAAATATGACGAGCTCCCAATTAAAGAAGCAAGAAAGATTATAGTTTCTGAATTAAATGATTTAGGGCTTTTTATAAAAGAAGAGAAAATAAAGCACAGAGTATTGCTTCATGTTGAAAGAGGGTCATGTAAATCACCAATTGAGCTCTTACCAATGGAGCAGTATTTTATCAATGTAAAGGATTATAAGAATAATCTTATTGAAAATGGAAAGAAGATAGCCTGGCATCCAGAGTATATGTACGACAGATTCTATGACTGGACTGACTCAATGGATTGGAACTGGATCATATCAAGACAGAGGGTATTCGGAACACCTATACCTTTTTGGAAATGCAAAGACTGTGGAGAATTAATACCTGCAAAAAAGGAATGGCTCCCAGTAGACCCAAGATTTGACATGCCAAAAGAAAAATGTAAATGTGGATCAAGCAATTTCATTGGTGAAATTGATGTGTGTGACTGCTGGGTAGATTCATCAGCAACACCTCTCGCCATTTCAATGTATAACAGGGATGAAAAATTTTTCAATAAAACATATCCGGCAACTATAAGACCACAGGGTTATGAAATTATTAGAACTTGGCTATTTTATACTTTATTTAGATGTAACCTTATCACAGGGAAGAATCCTTGGGACGAAACATTAATCCACGGTATGGTTGCAGGTCCTGATGGGAGAAAGATGAGTAAATCCCTTGGAAATGTAATCGAACCTGATGAGCCACTTAGTAAGCACTGTGCAGATGCATTGAGACAGTGGGCACTTCTTGCTTCGAAGGGGGAAGACTTCCCATTCTCTTGGAAAGAGATTGAGCATGGTAACAGATTTTTAACAAAATTCTGGAATGTTTCTAGATTCATCGAAATGAATATTTCAGATACAAATATTAATAATATTTCTCCTGAATCTCTTACAATACCTGACAAGTGGATTCTATCTAAGCTAACTGATCTAATAAAGCTCTCAAGAAAAGAACTTGACGAGTATAATTTTGCCCCAATTCTCAAGGAAATTAGAACATTCCTTTGGCATGAAGTTGCCGATAATTACATAGAGATAGTCAAATATAGATTGTACAATAATGTCAAAAAAGATGAAGCCGCATTCACTTTGAAAACTTTACTCAGAAATGTAATTGGTTTGATTTCTCCTTACACACCACACATTACTGAAGAGATATACAATGAAATCTTTAGAGATGAAGGTATAAATAGTATTCACCTGACAGAATTTCCTTCGTTTGAATTCTATGACAAGAGCGCTTTTGAAAAAGGGGAAATTCTAAAGGATATCATCGTTGCAGTAAGGCGATACAAATCAGATTTGAAGATACCATTAAATGCCCCAGTTAACGGAGCAATAGTCTATACTGAGAAAGATATCGAAGAAATAAGGGAGGACATATCAAAATCCATGAATATTTCAAACTTAGAATTGAAAACTGGTAAACCTGATATCGATGAGAAGATATTTGAGGTTATCCCAAGATACGATATCATAGGGCCAAAATTTGGGAAGGATGTCCAGAAGGTAAAGATATTGCTAAGAGATAATATATCCAAACTAGAAGAAAAGGGCCAGATTAATGTAGAGGGATTTGAGCTCAATAGGGATTATGTCGAAAGAGTAGAGCGTGAGTTCTTCAAAAAAGGTAAGAAAGTAAATGTCATAAAAGACAAGAACTTTATTATCGAAATACTATAAAAACCCTTTTAAATTTTTTTATGAATTTTATTTGATGGTTTACCTTAAGGTA
The DNA here is from genome assembly GCA_041678455.1 of Methanofastidiosum sp. Lineage (GTDB taxonomy): Archaea > Methanobacteriota_B > Thermococci > Methanofastidiosales > Methanofastidiosaceae > Methanofastidiosum. Next base: position 4,841 of record JBAYOH010000032.1, on the reverse strand, counting down.
GCTTATAACGGGAGAGGTTTTCACGGTTCACAATCTCAACCAAATGTCAGAACAGTTGAAGGTGATATAGTCCAAGCTTTGAATGATGAGGGCATCAAAGCTATTAATTACGGCTTTTTATCCAGGACTGACAGAGGAGTTTCTGCTCTTTCTAATCTCTTAAGACTTGAAGTTGAGGAAGATCTAAATATGAAAAGATTGACGCATTCATTGAAAGATATCTGGATCTACGCTAAAACTAGCAAATACCTTAAGTTTCCTCTCACCAAAACTTATAGATATTATCTTTTTGACAATGGATATAATCAAGATCTTATCTCAAAAGGCCTCTCACTTTTTGAGGGAACCCACGATTTCTTCTCATTTTCTAAGTATAGTGGGATTGATGGCACTACAAGAACTATTGAAACAAGTTATAGAAAAGTTGGGCCGATTTACATCTTGGAGTTCAAAGGGACTGGATTTTTATGGCAGATGATTCGGAGGATTGTTGGATCTGTAGTTGATTATACGAAAGGGGATTTAAGCGAGAATGAGATATTATCTGCTTTGAATGGGGAAACTATTCTACATGCAACCCCTTCTTCACCAGATTACCTTCTTCTCTACGATATCGAAACAAACTGTGATATGTACTATGATGACTATGTTATCCGTACATTGAAGAGAAGATTCAACGAGCTGTTCACTGATTTTTCAGCAAGGGCACTGTTAGAGAAAGAGAGTTTTGCATATATGAGCGAAACAGAAAAACTTATTAACAGAGATTAAGCTTTTGATTCTAATAGCCGGGTAGGGTAGTGGTCAATCCTTCGAGGCTCTGGACCTTGAGACGGTGGTTCGAATCCGCCCCCGGCTACTGTTTTTGTAACAATATTTCTAAATTCTGAAAGAAAGGGTAATATATAAACTAGAATAGAGATGATAAACTAAATGTATAATCTTATGAATTAACCCCAATCTTCCCCATCTATGTATATCCAAAGATCTCCTGTAAGTGCAGATCTTTCATCGCATTTCTGGCAGTATTTTTTAAAGATCGTTTTTGTAGAAGCCGCAATTGAACATATGCCCACCTCTTTTTCGTCATCTTTCTGAACAAGATTATCGCAATTAACACAAACGTGTGGTCCTTTTTTATCTATAAGACTCATCTTATCCCATAGTTTACTTATGTGGATTGATTTAAATATTTTGCTACTTGATGTTGGCACAATTTCTAGTTGCCATTATAGAAGGCAAATTATTTTAAGGTTAAAGGTAAATAAGTCTATATGGATGACTTAAAGGAACTTTTTTTCAATAGAAAAACTGTTGAGATTCTGCTTAGCATGCTTGAAGACGAAAAGCCTAGATATCCAAAGGTCATTGCAGAAGAGGTGGACTCGATATACCCTCATGTTTTCAATATACTAAAAGAGTTGGAAGATGTTGGGCTAGTTGAGTCTTACAAAGAAGGAAGAATTAGATTCATAAGATTGACACCAGAGGGCAAAAAAATTACAGAAAAATTCCAGGGAATTTATTCTGAACTAGAAAGGTTTGAGCAGAAGTTTTCAGAAGAAAGAACTAGGGAAGACACAATAGCTATAACTAGGTTTAGAGAGGCTATCAAATCTGTCGAACATAAGCTACTTTCTGAGACCCTTGATAAGAAGGATAGCTTCAGAGAAGTACTAAAATTATCCAAGCTACGGACAGAACTTGAAAGGACAAACTTTAGAAATGACAACGATAGAGAAGAAAAGAATAAACTTTTGAAAAGAGTTTATTATATTGAAGAAAAAGCAAAGTTGCTTTTGATAAAGTTTTAAGTTCCGGCCCTTTCAACATAAATTGAAAGGAGGTCTACCCATGCAGTTTCAAAGCCCTTTTCTTCTTCAGTCCTAAAGGCTTCTGAAGCCCTTTTTGTAGATTCAAGCAGGAGTTTTTTAAGATCTCTTTTGTCAAATTCCTTTGAAACTACCTTGCATATTATTGAATCCCTATCATTTTTTTCCATAGAGATTACAATACCATTTATGGCCTTTGCGTAACCTTTATTGTATTCTGAATCCCCCAGATGCTCTGCAATCTGAAGATAGTTTTCTCTTGCCTTTTTCATATCCCCATTTTCGAGGTAAGATACCAACAATTTTAATCTAAGTTTTACCTTTTCCAAATTAATCACCTTAAGATTGCTATTATTATGGTGTGGTCTTTTTCATATGGTGAAAGATCAATTATATCTACAATGTTAAATTTTTTTTCAAGATTTTTTATTTCCTCTCTGAATATCTCCTCTGGCGGTTTGCTCGAATCAATACTTCTTGCCTTAACACAATAAAATACAGCACCGCCTTTTTTGAGATATACTGAGTTTTTAATCAGGATTTCATGCTGATGCTTTTGAGCAACATCCTGGTAAATGAAATCAACCTGTTCCACTAGGCCCGAATAGAGGTGGGGGCTTGAAGCGTCTTCTAGAATTGGATAGATGTTATCCCGTACTTCACTGATATTAAGGAACTGTCTCATACTTCTCTCGGACATCTCAACAGAGAATATTTTTCCATTTTCAACAATATCTGAGATATGGGAAACAGTTGTTCCTGTTGCAGCACCCAGATAAAGGATTTTTGAGTCTTTTTTGAAAGGTAGATTCTTGTATCCTTTCATTATTGCAGCCGCAAGTTTTGACCTACGTGGGTTCCATTCACGGAGCTCTCTTCCTTTGAAATCAACTAGCTTCTCGCCGTATACCCTTTCCCCTCTAATAAGATTTTTTGTATAAAGTTTGTCACCGTCGATAAAAACATTTGTAAAAATCTCTTCCATTAGAGGTACTAGGCAATGTGACTATAAAAGTATTTCCAAATAAAAATTAATTATACCTTTGAGAATTACAAGTTAAACTTCTTGATTTTTTATACTTCTAATAGTAAGTATATGAATTGTAACTGTGATTGCTATTGTAATCAATAATATCTTGATAAAAAAGGCTGAAACTACAAAAATAGCTGAGAATAGTATCGTGGCCCAAAGTAATAAAAGTGATATGAGTTTTACGTTTAATGCGATGCCTTTTCCTTCTCTGTAGTTTCTAATATAATTTCCAAAAAATTTATTGCATAAAAGCCAATTATAGAATCTATCTGAGCCTCGTGCGTAGCAGGCAGCAGTAAGTAAAAGGAGAGGCGTAGTTGGTAAAAGAGGTAAGAATATACCTACTATACCGGTTACTAAAGAAATTGTTCCCGCAATGAGCAATATCGCCTTTAGTATACTATTCAATTTTTTAGTATCTTCAGTTGGATTACGGGCCAAAGTTTGATTCACTATTATTTCACCTTATTAGCCCTTAATTTACTTAAGGATATCAATCCGAACAATGGTCCTAAAAATAGGATTGAGAATGCGTACTTCCAGCTGACAAGGTCTACAACTATCGGGATTAGCTTAATTGAAATAATTGATATGAAGAATCCAATTGCAAGTTGGATTGTTACGGCAGTTCCCATATATTTTTTATCCCCTACTTCTGTAGCAAGCCCTGAGTATTGGGGGCTGTCCGCCACAGCGACCATACCCCAAATCAAGGCAATAATAATCATTGCAATGTTATTAACTCCAAAAGTAAATCCGATTATCAACGAACAAAAACCACTGATTGAAAGCATCAAAATATTAAACTCCGTTTTGCCAATCTTATCGGCAAAAAAACCGCCGAAGAATGTTGTTAAAGATCCAAATAGGAAGATTAAGAAAGTGATTAATGAAAAGAAAAATATTGAATTGTCACTAAATCCGCTCTTTAGATATGATTCTCTCAAGAAAATTGGGATCCACGCCCACATTGCATAAAGCTCCCACATGTGGCCGAAATATCCATAATTTACTAGTTTTAATTTTTCATTTTTTAGTATATCTTTTAGATTATCTATACTAAATTTTATTGTACCTGCAGTATATGGCCCTTCTTTAACAAATACAAAAACTAATGCTGCGCTTATCAAAGAAGCAACGCCAGAAAAACTAATTAGAATTCTCCATTCAGGGATACCTGTTAGATTAAAAAGATATGGCATTCCAGAACCTAATGCTAGCGAAGCGCCCATGCATCCAACTGCAGATCCTCTTTTTTTTTGAAACCAGGAAGATGCTAGTTTCATGCCTGGAGGGTATACCCCTGCCAAGAAAAAACCTGTAAAAAATCTAAGTACAAGTAATAAAGCAAAAGATTCAACAAAAAATGCTATTATGAAACTCGTTATACCCCCTAGAGCCGCTGATGCTGAAAATACGTTTTTTGTTTTAAATACATCTGGCAAGTTTAGAAATGCATAAGTGAGGGCACCAACAATAAATCCTATTGTTACTATTATACTAAGTAAACTTTTTTCAGAATTTGTAAGATTGAAATACTCTGTTAGTTGAGGTATCACCGCATTTGCACTAAACCAGAGTGAAAAAGATAGAATAGCAGATAAAGATAAGATTATTAGAATTCTCCAGCGTAACTCTATATGGAACATAAGTTTATAATAGATTGGAGAAATATAAAGGTTACTTTAGAAACATTCCAAAATCAAACCTAAGAAAAATCATAAAAGTCCCGGCGGCCGGATTTGAACCAGCGATCCGTGGATCTACAGTCCACTGCCCTAACCAGACTAGGCCACGCCGGGCTACATGAAATTAAATGAATTTATTTTAAAGCTTTTCGGTGTTCATGAATAGTGTCTTATCCCAAAATCATTTCCCGTGAGGAAATGTTATTGGAGTATGGCAAAGCTCAACGACAAAAAAATTGCCTGGATAATCAAGATGAAAGAGCATGGTCTTAGTTCTAGTGAGATTGC
>JBAYOH010000031.1:0-15623 GCA_041678455.1 Methanofastidiosum sp. | reverse complement strand
TTTGAACAATAGTGTCCCCTCGCAGGAGGACGTTTAAAACATCACCATCCTTTATCTCGTATTCTCCTAAGATTTGATTACTTTTTAAAGTTAATGTTTCTAAATTATCCTTCAAAATCTCTATTGCCCTTTTATCTTTCTCTACAAAATATACTTTTTTAGCCCTTAATAAGAGAGAAGCTATGCCAAGCCTGCCTGTACCTGCGCCAAGGTCAATTATAGTCTTTCCTTCTATATCTCCCCTGTGGTAGGCAAAAAAGATGATTTCAGCAGCAATGTCGCCTGGGGTGGTGTACTGCTCCTCAAACATATCGGGATCTTCCATCTCCTTTAGATTTGAAAGAAAGATTTCAAGCTGTTTTTTCTTCACATAAATTAAAAATATCAAAGGTATAAAAATCCTACCTTTGATTGAAGAAACTGTTTTAATCCTTTATTTGTCATTATTATTTCCATCAATACAGCTAGTACGATAATTTCAGCAAAAGCCTTCGCCAATATGGTATATACGACAGGCGATGGAAGCCCATATGGAACTTTTAATACTGCAAGTGTCAGGTACGTTAAAAATGCCTCAGGGAGGTATCCAGCAAAGACTGCTATACCAGGTCTTGTCTTTTTGGACAGAATAGCAACAAAAATTCCCGTCAAAGCTTTAAAAGGAGGTACAAAAAAATTTCCAAAAGTTATTCCTGGCCATATTCCGACTATAAATCCAGTTATACCCCCAAATACCGGACCCAATAATATAGCAGCAAGAACTGTACCAACGTGGGACAGATCAAGATAAACATTTGGTACCGGCGTTGGAATAAGCAGTATCGTTCCAAATAGAATTCCTAAAGCTGCAAAAATTGCTGTAAAGGCGATATTCTTTGAACTTTTAGCTTTCAGCGAATCACCAAAAAAATTAAATTAAGAGGATATATAAACATTTGGGTAGATACTCAAAAGTGAGTATCACATCTCTTCTGGAGCTTTTATACCAAGAAGTCCTAGAGCATTATTCAGTACGATCTTTGTCCCTTTAACAAGGGATGTCCTGAAATCTTTGTTTGTTTCGGCATTTAAAACATGGCATTCATGATAAAACTCGTTGAAGCATTTGGCAACGTCATAGACATAATTAGAAACAAAGTCAGGCCGATAATCAATTGAGGCCCTCTCGACTACCTCAGGAAATTCTGATAACAATGAAACTAGCTTATACTCCTTTTCATTAAGATCGTCTATTCTAAATTCAGAGTTAAGCTCTCCTATTTTCTTTAGAATGCTTGATGCCCTTGCATGGGCGTACTGTATGTATGGTGCGGTATCCCCTTCAAAATCCAAAGCTTTTTTCCAGTTAAAGATGATTCTCTTGTTATTGTCCTTCATCATGCTATACTTCAAGGCACCCATAGTAACGATTTCAGATATACTGTCGGCATTTACTATATTTCTTTCCCTAACTTGATTTAGGGCCTCTTTTTTCACAACATCCTTTAGTTCTGAATACAGTACGACATTTCCTTCTCTAGAGGACATCTTACCCTCTTCAAGCATGACAAGTTCATAAGACAAATGATAGCATTTTTTTGCCTGACTAAATCCCATAAGCTCCAATGTTTTGAAAAGCTGTTTGAAGTAGAATTTTTGTTCACTCCCGACAACATATAATGATCGGTCAATCCTAAAGTCCTGAAACTTTCTCTCTGCAAGTGCTAAATCCTTTGTTGAGTAAAGAGCCGTACCATCACTTCTTAGGATCACAAACTCGTCAAGGCCAGACTCTTTCAGATCAACTATGACCGCACCTTCCTTGTTTTTTGCAACACCCGTGTCCAAAAGTTCACGTGCTATTTTGGTGCCTTCATCCTTCACTTCACTTTCGTATAAGAAAATATCAAAGTTAACCCCAAGCTCTTTGTAGATTCTATTAAACTCTTCAAGGCTCCACTCTCTTGTCATTTTCCAGACATCAAGAGTTTTTTTGTCCCCTTCGTATAGATTTTTCAGCACGACTTTGTATTCTTCCTGATACTCATTAGATTCTTTTATTTTATTATCAGATTCAGAGTAGACTTTTCCCAGAAAATCTCCTTTGTTTTTCTCAGGGATTACCCCATCATAGAACTTCATGTATCCCCACAAACACTTAGCAACATGGGCACCAACGTCTCCGATATAATTGGCTCTTACAGTTTCATATCCAGAGAATTCCATTATATTTGCCAGAGCATCTCCAAGGCAGACATTTCTTAGATGACCTATATGGAAGGATTTGTGTGTGTTAGGTTGTGAATACTCAACCATCACCTTCTCTTCCTTTTTCTCTCCTTTTCCGTAAAGGCTATCCTCACCGATTATTACCTCAACAGTTTTTTTTGAAAAATAATTTCTATCAAAAAAGAAGTTTATATAACCTCCAGAAGTATCTGCTTTTTCTATGCCTTCTGGGAGAATAATATTTTCTGCAATATCCTTTGCAATTAGGATGGGATTTTTCTTTAACTTTTTTGCAAGCTCAAAAGATAGCGGAGTTGCAATATCGCCCAGTTTAAAATCAGGCGGTCTTGAAAAAACTATCTCATAGTCATGTTCCAAACTAACAGCTTTTCTTATTGAGCTTTCCAACTCTTTCTTTAAATTTTTGAGCAATATCGTCCCCACAGCAAAACTAAGTAGACTCTTTTTATCGTTTTTGGTTAAAAATTAAAGAAGATCTTTGAAGTGGCCTCTCCTCCTCCAATTTTTATATTTAGGAATGGGATATTTCCGTCATTTAGAACATAAAAAATTACAACTATGTTTATTATCAAAAGAACGATAACTAAGACAACGAAAAGCAGTTTTTTCTTAGATATACCCATCCTTTTTTTTGGCATTTCCCTTCTTCTAAGTGTCTGGCCTCTTTCGACCATTGGACTCATTGGTGGAACGTTTCTAGGCTTGGCCGAATCTTCTGAGTAGAAATTGTCTTTCATCCTTTCTGGGATGTCCTCTTCAGTTATACCTTGTTTTTCAAAACTCTCTTCTACAGGAGACATTGATTCGCTTTTCTGCTTAATATCTACTTCTTCAATAAAGACATCCTTGTTTCCATCTTTTCTAAAGATCTCAGCCGGCTTTCCCAGTCTCACATGCGCAATATTTAGAACTTTGTCACAGTTTGGACAGGGTCGCTCGTCGATGCATGTGAAATGAAAGGTCATGTTACAATAACTGCAGTAACACATCTCAAGATTGTCCTTTATTCTTTTGCTGCAAATGCCACAAGTTTCCATGATTATTATTTATTTTTTATATATAAAAAGTTTAGCGTGCGTATTTCATCACCTTTACGAATTAACCATAAATCATTTATATTGAGAAAAATTAAATCATGTCAGATAAGATGAAAACAAAAGAGCCTTTGGATGAATCGACGGTTAATGATTTGAAAAAAAAATCGAACAAAATTAGAAAACATATAATTGAAATGATTTATTCTGCCAAGTCTGGCCACCCTGGTGGGTCTCTATCTTCTGCAGATATTGTAACATCCCTATATTTCCACATAATGAATCATGACCCAAAAAATCCTTCATGGCCTGAAAGAGATAGATTCATTTTAAGTAAGGGCCATGCATGCCCCTCTTTGTATTCCGCTCTTGCTGAGTCAGGGTATTTTGATGTGAGCGAGTTAAAGAATTTGAGAAAGCCCAAGTGCCTTCTCCAGGGCCATCCCTGCACAAAGACTCCGGGGATAGAGATTTCAACTGGTTCTTTAGGTCAGGGGCTATCAATTGCTACAGGGATGGCTTTAGGACTTAGACTTGATGGCAGTAATTCTAGGGTTTTTGCATTGCTCGGCGATGGGGAGCTTCAATCGGGGCAGGTCTGGGAAGCCATGATGGCAGCTCCTAAATTTAAGCTTGGAAACTTAACTGCAATAATTGATAGAAACATGTTGCAGATAGACGGACCTACAGAAAAGGTCATGGCTCTTGAGCCTCTAAAAGACAAGCTAATTGCATTCAACTGGCAAGTTTACGAAGTAGATGGGCACAACATACGGGAAATAATTGAAACAATAAACAAAGGTCTAAATATCACAGATAAACCGAAGATTATAATTGCGCATACTATCAAAGGAAAAGGTGTGTCATTTATGGAGAACAATGTATCATTTCACGGTAAATCACCAACTGATGAGGAATTTAAGATAGCTATGAGAGATCTGGAGGCTATTTCATGACTGGCTTTGGAGTTCCAAGAGATGCTTATGGAGAAGTACTCTCCGAGCTTGGAGAAACAAGAAAGGATTTAGTAGTGCTTGATGCTGATCTATCATCATCGACAAAAACATCTTCGTTTGGAAAGAAATTTCCTGACAGGTTTTTTAATATCGGTATAGCTGAACAGAATATGATAGGAATTGCTGCAGGACTTGCCACCACAGGAAAAACTGTTTTTGCTTCATCATTTGCAATGTTTGCAGCTGGTAGGGTGTACGATCAGATAAGGCAATCTGTTGCATATCCTAAGACGAACGTGAAAATTGTTGCAACTCATGCAGGCATTACAGTCGGGGAAGATGGTGTATCACACCAGATGATTGAAGATATTTCACTCATGTGCGCACTTCCAAACATAAAGGTCATGGTACCTGCCGACACATTTGAGACTAGGAAGACAATAAGAGAAATCTCTTCAGAGAAAGGTCCAACATATGTAAGACTTGGGAGGAGTAAAGTTCCAAATGTCTTTGAAAGTGAAGATGAAATCAAGCTAGGAAAAGCCACGACATTATTGGACGGGGACGATGTCACAATAATAGCATCTGGTGTAATGGTATCAAAGTCACTTGAGGCAGCACAGAAACTAAAGCCTGAAGGTATTTCAGCTGGTGTATTAAATCTAAGCACCTTAAAACCAATTGACAGGCAAAGTATCATTAAATCAGTGAAAAAAACAGGGGGTGTTGTCACAGCTGAAGAGCATAATATCTATATTGGCATGGGTGCACTTGTTTCATCAATTCTTTCTGAGGAGTATCCAGTTCCAGTCTTACGATGTGGGATAAAAGACACATTTGCTCAAAGCGGGGACTACGAACTTTTGATGCAGATATATAATCTTACATCAAATGAAATATATAAACTGTCAAAAAACGTTATAACAATGAAAAGATAATTATAATTATCATAGGGGAGATAAAATGAAGTTTTTTTTGGATACTGCAAATATTGAACAGATAAAGGAAGCTGCTAGTCTGGGATTAATTGAAGGAGTAACAACTAATCCCTCGCTAATTTCTAAGGAGAAGAAACCTTTCAAGGACCTAATCCTTGAGATATGTAAAATTGTCGATGGGCCAATATCAGCTGAAGTCACATGCCCCGACTATAAGGGGATGATTGAAGAAGCGCTGAAATTATCAGACATCCACAAGAATATTGTAATAAAGATTCCAATTACAAAGGAAGGATTAAAGGCAGTGAAGGAGCTGTCAGGGCAAGGTGTAAGGATAAATGTCACACTTATCTTTTCTGCAACTCAGGCGCTTTTGGCTGCAAAAGCAGGTGCATCATATGTTTCCCCATTTGTTGGAAGACTTGACGATATTTCAAATGACGGCATGAATCTTATCGCAGAGATCCAGCAGATATATAGGAACTATTCTTTTGAAACTGAAGTCATAATTGCAAGTATAAGACATCCAATCCACGTATTGCAGGCAGCTTTAATGGGCGCAGACATTGCAACTGTACCTTATGATGTTTTGATGAAACTTATCAAGCATCCGCTAACTGACATAGGCATTGAAAAGTTCATGTGTGACTGGAAAAAGGTAGAGCACAAGGAGATTTAATCTCATGGCAAAACTTGCACCTTCTATTCTTTCTGCTGATTTCTCTAGATTAGGAGACGACATAATGGAAGCAGAAAATTCTGGTGCAGATTTAATTCATGTTGACGTGATGGATGGTCATTTTGTCCCAAATATCACAATAGGGCCACTAGTAGTCGATGCAATTTCAAAGATTACCACCCTGCCAATAGATGTCCATCTCATGATAGAAACTCCTTCTGATTACGTTGAGCTGTTCTCTAACGTCCTTGATAAAAGTAACAGGGATATCTCCCTTGACTACATCTCTTTTCATATTGAAGCATCTTACCACCCGCACAGACTTTTGAACAAAATCAGGGAATTGAAGGTAAAATCGGGGATAGCTTTGAATCCATCAACTCCTATAAGTACTATAACTCATCTTTTAGACTCAATGGATCTACTTATTTTAATGACCGTAAATCCAGGATTTGGCGGACAAAGTTTCATTGAAACAATGCTGCCAAAGATCAAGGAAGCAAAGAAATTAATAAAGGGCAGCGATATAGAGATTTTAGTAGATGGCGGTGTCACCGAAAAAAACATAAAGAAGATCAGAGATGCTGGCGCAGATATTCTTGTAGCAGGCTCAGCAGTCTTCAATAAAAAGGACAGTATAAAAAATAACATTATTCGATTAAAGGCTCTGGTCTAGAAAGTTCATATTCTAGGAGTTCTTTTACCTTTTCTTTGTTTCTAGCCTTTTTTAATATTTCAACGCAGAGCTTTCTCTTTAAGGCAAAATATTTTTCATAAGCCTCTTCATCTTTATATTTATTAGATAGGGCTATATCCCTACCTCCCATACATCCGCTTCTCCTCATACAGCAATAAGAAAGCGATTTGAAACAGACAAGCTCGCTATCCCAGTCGTGCTCTTTTGAGAACTTATCTTTTATCTCAATATATTCTTCCTTAGTTATTCCAAGCTCTTCTAAGGCTTTAGGAAGTCCACATTTAAATGAAAATGTTAAAGGGTACCCAGGGTGACAGCAGAATGCAATTGCTCTTAGATCCCCCCCGTAGCATATAGGCACAGGTGCAAATTTCCATCCTGGAACCATTCTTGTGTTGTTCGGATTAATCATTGAAAGAACGGTTGATAAGAACTTTATAAGTGTTTTTCTTAAAAATAAAAAGAGCTATAATTAATTTTTTTATTTATATCACCGCCTCAAATTATGGCACTTAATTTATATATTTTTCTTATCAAGTGTAGATATAATTTTTTACGCCTCAATATATTTCGCAATAGAAGCTAGAATAAAAAACAATCAAAATCTTTATAAATAAATGATAGAGTTTATTAGTAACACGAATATAAAATTCGTATTACGGAGGCGATTATTATCAAGAAAATAATGGTATCGATTTTTATTTTAGCGTTGATTTTATCCTCAATGCCTACTTTCTCTTCTGCAGAAAAAATAAAGGTAATTTGCACGACAACTACAATGAAATACTTTGTACAAGAGGTCGGCAGGGACAGGGTAGATGCTATAGCTTTGGTGCAGCCCGGGATATGCCCAGACCATTTTGATGTAAGGCCAAGTACGGTGTCTGAGATAAATACGGCATCTATTGTAGTTTATCATGGCGTTGAGCCTTGGCTTGATAGCATGATTAGTGCATCGGAAAATACAAATATCAAAAAACTTATGCTCCAGAATGCATGGGGAACACCACCTCTTGCCAAAGCAAAAATTAATTCAATTAAGGATGCACTGATAGAGATAGATCCAAAGAATAAATCATATTATGAGAAAAATACCGCAGAAGTTTCTCAAGAATTAGATGCACTTAATGAAAAAATAATGACAGAAGCAAAAGAACTTAGAACTTCAGATTACAAGGCAATAGTAATGGCATGGCAAAAACCTTTCTCAGAATGGATTGGTCTAGAAGTTGTTGAAATATACCAGCCACCTGAAACATTATCTGTCCAGACTGTTCAAAATCTTGTTGTCGAAGGAAAGGATGAGAAGATTGCATTTGTCATTGATAACCTTCAAAGCGGAACAGCATTAGGGGCACAACTGGCAGATGAGATTGGCGGGAGACACATAGTATTCTCAAATTTCCCCGAAGCGATTCCCGGTACAGACACAATAGCAGAAATGATCCAATACAATGCAGATGAGCTATTTAGTTCAATAAAACAGGCTCAAAATGAATCAAAAGAGATAACTCAGCTCAAATCAGACATTTCTTCAATTTCGAATCAACTAGTAATATTCCAAGGAATCTCCGTAATATTGTTACTTATAACAATAGCTTTGGGGGCAATGCTCTACAAGAGAAAAAATTAATTTTTTATTTTTTTTCTAAAACCCGAATTATTTAAATATCTAGCCCTCATTATTTATTCTGGTTGTAAATATGAAGAAGATTTTGATTGCTATACCTATACTATTGTTGGTATTCTCCCTAGGATGTACGATCAATGCAGCAATAACCATGAAATTCCAGCCAATGCAGTGTGAAGAAACACCATGGGAAAAATGGTATGCCGAAGGTCATATTCAGTTTATTAAAGCCCCAACAGATAGTGAGCTCATAATTGCATACTACAGCAATGTTTACAAGATAGAACTTACTGAAGTTAAGAAGGTAGAGTCAGGAAATGCTGTTTGTGAAGCATGTAATGTTTGCCCAACAAGTTACTATTTCTCTGCAAAAGTCAAAAATTCTGATTCGTCTAAGATGGCAGAATCAAAATGGATAAAAATTTAATATCCTTTTTTCTTTTTTATACAAACATTAGCTACTATTTATAAGGTAATTAATCTATATGATTTTGTGAAAATCACAGTTATTGGGGCCGGCCCGGCGGGACTTTTAGCTTCTCATTTACTTAAAAAAGCAGGACATGAAGTCAGCATAATCGAAGAGCATAAAATAATTGGAAGGCCTGTTTCCTGCTCTGGCTTGATTGGGAAAGAATATTTTGATCACTTTAATAATTTCAACTTTAAAACATCAATACTAAACAGAATTGACGGCGCTATAGTCAATTTTGGGGATGAGTCATTTGAACTCAAAAGGGAAGGGGTATCCTATGTAGTTGATAGGTCGGCATTTGACCAAACACTTTCAAAAGGCCTTGACGTTTCTTTTGATGAAAGATTTCAATCATTTGATAGATACAAAGAAAAGATTTCCCTAAAGACAAACAAGAGAAAATTTAACACTGATTTGCTTATCGGCTCAGATGGGCCCACATCTAGAGTTAGGGCTCAAGAATTTGATTACAATCTAAGATACTACAAAGGGTATCAGGTCAGGATTAAAGCGGATTTGAATCTAGAAAATTTTGTTCAAGTTTATTTAGAAAAACTTTTTTTTACCTGGATTATCCCAGAAGGCGATGGAATATTTAGGATAGGCACTGTTTCAGAAAGTCCTAAAGAATCGCTTAGCAAGTTTATGTTTAAGAAAAACATCAAAGGGGAGATAATTGAAGTTCAGGCCGGAGTGATACCGGTAGGTAGGGGAGATGTCTATAGAGATAGAGTATTCCTTTTAGGTGATGCAGCGTGCCAGGTGAAGCCTTTGTCAGGTGGGGGTGTGTACTATGGAGCTTTAGCTTCTGAATGTCTAGCTAAATCAGTAATCTCTGGCGGATACAATGATTACCCAAAAATGTGCGATAAATTAATAGGAAAGGAAATATCCAGGGGTTTGCTCCTTAGAAAAATATATGAAAATCTAAGTGAAAAGGAACTCAACAAGATATTTGATTTTTTCAGATCAAAAAAACAAATTCTTAATGAAAATGGAAGTTATGATGAACATTCTAAGACTATTTTTTCCTTGATTAAAGATCCTAAAGCATTGTCTTTTCTGCCTCTTTTTATCAAAACATATCTTAGAACTTTCTAAAACCTTTTAAACAATCTTATATCCATTTGTGACATGAAATACATAGTGGTGTGCGGAGATGGAATGGCAGACTATCCTTTAGAGGCTAAGGGAAACAAAACAGTTCTTGAGCTTTCTGAAATCCCAAATATCAACATGATTGCAAAGGAAGGTGCTATGGGGGAACTAAAAACAGTGCCAAATGGATTTGAAGCAGGTTCTGACGTTGCAAATCTTTCAATTTTAGGTTACGACCCTAAACAGTACTATACCGGGAGAGGGCCTCTTGAAGCATATAGCATTGGTGTTGAACTTGAAGAAGGTGATATAGCATTTAGATGCAATATTATTACAGAAGAAAACGGAATTATAAAAGATTATTCTTCAGGCCACATTACAACACCCGAATCAACAGACCTCATAAAAAAAGTTTCTAAATCGTTTGACGTCGGAAAATTTTATCCAGGAGTAAGTTACAGGCACCTATTTGTTTATAAGGGAGATAATAGCTTTGTATGCACACCTCCGCATGATGTAGTTGGGCAAAAGGTATCTGATAATCTAATCAAAGGTAAAAATGCAGATATACTGAACAAGATGATGCTTGACTCCAAAAAGATATTAATGGAGCACCCTGTCAACAAAAAAAGAATATCTGAGGGTAAGAATCCAGGCAACATGCTATGGCTTTGGGGCCAGGGCAAGAAAATACCTATGGAACCCTTTTTCCAGAAATTTGGGATGAAGGGTGGCATAATCTCTGCTGTTGACTTGATAAAAGGGATAGGCTATGGTGCAGAAATGAAAGTCATCGATGTTCCTGGCGCAACAGGTTTCATTGATACAAATTATGAAGGGAAAGCGGATTATGCCGTAAAAGCCCTAGATGATATTGACTTCATATATATACATGTTGAAGCGCCAGATGAAGCAGGACACTCTGGAGACTTTGAAATGAAGATCAGAGCAATTGAAGATCTTGACAAAAGAGTTGTCGGAAGACTTCTAAATAAACTAGAAGGAAAAGGATTTGACTATAACATAAGCATAGTAGCCGATCACCCGACACCTATTAAACTAAAGACACATGTATCAGATCCAGTACCTTTTGCAGTTTACTCAGAAAAGATTCAGAAAGACAAGACATCTTGCTACAACGAAAAAGAAGCAAAGAAAGGTAGATTCGGCTTAATTAACGGAAGTGAATTTATAGGCCTTTTAAAGAAGCAATAATCACTTTTTTGTTTCTTTTTTGCCTTCTTTAGATTTCTCATTTTCTTTTCTAATAGAAGCCCTAACCATCTGGATAACAGAGCTATTTACCTGGTATTTTCCCTTTTCGCTTGCCAAAATACCCATTGCAACTAGCTCTTCCAGTTTAGTATACTGCTTTGTCACTGACTTTTGGGTGTCCTTTGCAAGCTGTATGTATGTCACTGGCCCTCCGCCATACTTTTCAATGATTATCCTAACATCTTCCCTCAAATCTGAAGGAACTCTTCTTATGTATTCTTCAACTGATGATGGCCCAGTTAAAACTTTTGCAAGATATCTGTCGTCTATAAACTCGACAAAGTTATCCCTTGTCGCCGTAAACAATGTGGTATGAAGCAGCTTTAGCAGTTCCCTTGGATTTCCCTTTGCCATGCTGTTTGCAAGAACTATGGCGCTTTCCTCAAATGGAAAAAGTGGATTTATTATTGATTTTCTCCTGTTGTACTCAAGCCTCTTCTGGACAAGTTTTATTGCCCTCTCATCAGTTAGGGGTTCTGAGAATAATTCATTATGGAGCCTTGCTAAAAAGGCAGGATTAATTTCTCTTATCCTCTCATAAGCATTATTGGTGCAGGCCATGATAAAGACGCTAGATTCAGGCATGTTGCTGATAAATTCCCTCAAAAATTCAAAGAAAAGAATAAGGTCAGTATTTGAGGCCGTCAGAATGTTTTCCATTTCGTCAACTATGAGTGCAGATCTTTTGTATTCTCCTAAATAATCTATTAGCTGATTTCCAATGTCTTGAGAATTATAATTTGCCCTTGTAAGTTCAGAATCTTCGTATTCTTCTACCCTCGGTACAAATTTGGCCTCTCCTGAGAAAAACCTCTTTATTTTCTGAAAAAATGAAAGATTTTCTTCTTGATACGGCTCTGCATAAGCATCTTCTCCAAGTTCAGTAGCTTCTTCAAGAGGCTGTTGGGCTTCCTCTTCATCTTCATATTCAGAAAAATATGAGAAAATATCAAGCGTTATTTTAATTATATCATTTGAGTCAATCTTTTGATAGATTGACATTCCTCCAGACTCCTGTATAAGTTTATGGGCCCCTTTTAATCTCTGAGTTTTTCCTGATCCCAAAGGACCAACGAGTGAGAGTGCTATCCCTGAATTTTCCCCAATAACGTCCGAAAGAATATCTGCGATACGAGAATCTATCTCTTGAGAAACATGAATCTTTTCGATATCCCTTATAGCCTCAGACGATAGATATGTAAAAGGATTTTTTTCTAGCCCAAATCTCTCATATGAGGAAGAAACATCTATCTTAAACATAAGTATCCCATTATTACAGTTATTTATTAAAGATTACCATCTTTATACATAAGTTTGATTTATATTAAAAAATAATAATGTAAAAAACTATTTAAAGATTTCGGTAATCGCTTTTTTCTCCTTTATCTAATAACTATTCCAGTTTATAGAAAAAGTTATAAGCAATTTTATAATCTTTCTATTAATGGCTTCTCTAGAAACTCTCTTATCTCAGTATTGGATGATAATATTTTCAGCACTAATTGTATTATTTGTTTTTCTAATTTTCCTTGTTAGATTTATTTCCACGAAGAAAAAGAGTCAATCGGGGATACCTGAGCACAAGGCAAAAGAAAAATCATCTATCTTTAGCGTTGGCAAAGAAAAGGCAATTGAGCCAAAGGTGAAAAAAGAAGAACCAATAACACAAATATATCAAACACCTCCCATAACTATCCCAGAAGCTGCAATTGAAACACCAAAAGCTCAAGAGCGAAGAAAGATCAATACTTGGGCAGACTTTATCATTGAAATCGATAATTTGACAAATAGCCTCGTAGACGCTAAAGCTCATGAATACTTCAAGATGAGTCAGATGTATCGGGATTTGACAAGATTCTATTTTGATAATATACAAAATCCCAGCATTGGAAAAGCTGACATGGACAACGCTTGGAAAAAACTTGAAGCGTGCTATAGCAGAATCCAAAAACTTTTAGAAAATATCTAGGTGTTTTAATGAATAAAAAAATATTGGCAATTTTTTTGCTTAGCATACTATTCACTAGTTTGTTGCCAGTTTTATTATCACAAGAAGATGGGAAATCTATTACAATTAAGGTGCCGGCAGTAAAAAGGACAGATGCTGGGCTAGAGGGTGCAGTTTTTGATGCCACCGTTCTAGTAAAACCTGGTACTGGAAGAGTATTTGTTGATACCTGGCCACTCTCTGAACTTGATACTCAGGCCTCTTGCAGATTCGCTTCTGTAGTTGCCTCAGACATATTAAAGGTGCCCCATTCCAAATATGATTATTTCTATACAATTAGAGCAGATTCTCCTATAATTGGTGGCCCTTCGGCGGGAGCGGCACTTACTATAGCCACTATAGCCTCGATTAAAGAGCTTGATATAGATCCAGAGGTCATGATGACTGGGATGATAAATCCTGACGGAACTGTAGGGCCTGTTGGGGGCATATTGGAGAAAATAATGGGTGCAAATGTAAAAGGAATAAAGGTATTCCTTATACCAAGTGGGCAATCTGTCATCCAAATAATTGAAGAGAATAAAATTGATACTGTTAACGTAATTGAGCATGCAAAGAGCCGTTGGGGGATTACTGTTATTGAAGTTGATGACGCAGTAGATGCACTATGGTATTTTACAGGGTATAGGATAAAAGAAGATAAGCCTCCCGCCAACGTTGTTGTAAATACTGATTTTGTCAAATCAAGAGCCCTTTCTGAGTTTGTGACGGTAGAGAAACTTTCTATCACTACAAGCCATAAACTAAATTCTGAGACTATAGGCTACAGAGAATATCAAACGCTAAATGATTTCTTAACTAGGGCAAATTCAAATATCGAAAAGGCTAAAAAAAATCTTTCCGAAAAGAGGTATTACAGCGCAATGAGCAACGTCTTCAATGCCAAAATACAGTTGAACTATATTAGTGATTCAATTGACGTTATGGTAAATAAGGATTCAACTATGATCAAAACTAAGATTGAAGCAGCCCAAAAAGAGCTAGATGAAGCAAATCAACTAATAACAAATGAATCGGCAAATATCCGAGGTATTACCTCATTTGAATGTCTCGCAGCATCTGAAAAAAGGGCCATCGAAGCTGAGAATTTAATAGCTGATGCTTGGAAAAATTTCTACAATCAAAAATATTACGATGCTATTTATTATGCAAACTTTGCTCAAGAAAGAGCAAAAACTGCAAAATTGTGGATGGATGTAAGCAAGGAAAATTCTAAAGGGGAAACTATAATTGAAGAGTCACAAATAAAGTACAATGCAAGCCAGAGGATTGAGGACGCAAGACTAAGTCTTGTTTACGCACAAACTTTAACTGGCCAGAATACATTGCTTACTCAAAGTGCCGAGTTGCTCACAGCAGCTGAAAGTGAGTATGAAAAAGGAAAATATGCGGCCGCTATTTTTGATGCTATTGACAGCAAGGTGAGATCTAGTGTTTCAATTGAGTTATGGTCTTCGGGAGAAGAAGTGATAAAACAAAGACTTGAACGGGCAAAACAAGAAGCTGGGCGAGCAATTTATCTTGCAAGAAAAGATGGCGGAGAGCCTTTAATGGCTGAAAGTTACTTTGAATACGCCTCTACATTTGAAGAATCTGATAAGATAGGCTCAATAATTCTTTATAAATACTCTAAAGGCGTGGCATTTGCACTTAGATTCTTAGAATCTCTAGAAGAAGCATCTCCTGAACGAGAAGTACAAATTGAAAAATCCTCAACTTTGACAACAACTAAATCCTACGCTTTTGTCGGATACTTTATTGCAGGATTGCTGATAGGATTAATAATTGGCGGGATAGCCATATTTTATACAAAAAGAGGAATTTATAAATAAAAAATATTTATTTAAAATTCTATTCCTCTATCTCTTGTTCGTATAGTTCCTTCTAGAGTTACGCCGCCACCTATCTTTATTGAGCCTCTATATTCTATTCCCTCGATGATATGCGTTCCATCCATCAAAGTAACTGAACCATCTGAAAAAATCTTGCTAACGTTACAATTGTGGCCTATTGTAACATTTCCTTTTGCTTTGATCGTCTTCGCATCACTGTTGGCGCCTAATACGACATCTCCATCTGAAACTATATCTTTCATTACTTTGCTGTTCTCCCCGATTGAAACATTTCCATTTGCTTCAAGTTTTGTTTTTATTATTGCTTCGCTGCCTAAGAACACGTCGCCACCAACAATAAATTCGCCACCAATTTTAATTCTTTCCCCACCTTTAACGTCCCCAGTAGTTTTGATTGAAACGGGTATGATGCTACCATTTGAAATAAAAGCATTGCCTGCAAAAATCTCTTCCCTGATTTCTGCCTCTTCACCCATTATTAGGGATCCGTCACATTTTACAGCTCCATGAATAGTAGTTCTGTCTCCTAGGGTAACATTCTTTCCGGCTATTATATCTCCTTTGATAAGGGCATCGTTCTCAATTTTTACGTTCTCTCTAGTCTTCAATCCACCTTTTACTATTACGCCTTCGCTTATTTCAATGTCCTTCTCAAAGGCATCCAAAACTATTACCTTGCCTCTTTCTGTTTCTTCCATCTGCCTGTTGAGTTCTTCGTTTATTGATTTTACCCTTTCAAGTTCTCTCTGAA
>JBAYOH010000030.1:0-15929 GCA_041678455.1 Methanofastidiosum sp. | reverse complement strand
CCGCAGATTTTTAGAAGAAAAAAAATATTTGTTTTAATCTAATAGTTATAAAACTTTATAATCATTTTTGCCATATTATTGTTAAATTCTAACTCGAGCTTTTTCCCTCTTGGTTCAATAAAAAATTTATCTAGTCCAGTCCAAAGACTAAACCAGCCCCCTGGCTCAGTTAGGATTAAAGGTAAGCTAAATAAAAAATCTTTTTGAGTTATCAATAAAGATGAAATTAGGGCCAATGAAAATCCTATGACAAGCCATTTTATCCCTTCTCTCCTTATCTGTGTCATCTCTTTTTGTTTTTCTTTCGCCTGATTCTGGAAATGGTCCTTCAATCTTTTCTTAATCATGGCCTCTTTTCTTATTCTTCTTTTATTTTTTGGTACAAGCAGTCTTAGTTCAAGTATTGGAGATTCAGTCTTATTTCCTCTTACGGCCCTCTTGCACTCAATCAAGAAATCATCTGAAAGCCCTCTTGCAGAATAAGGTCTTGGATCAAAGTCCGAAAACATATCATCGTATGAATCAAGTATTAAGCTAATATTCATTTCACGCAAAATTATTTTTGAATCTTCACTAGCTTCGATGTTTGATTCGTCTCCCATGTGCTCATCTTCTTATGCATAATATAATTAGTATAACTATTTAAGTATTAGTTTATTAGGGTATATTGAAAATATGAGCAAACAAGAAGATAAAAAATACTGGTATGGCGGAAAATTACACAATTGTTTGATTGATCCTGCTACAGAGGATATAAGAAAGATAATTTCTAGCCTAATTGAAAATGATTCCAGAGTCATTGATGTTGAATGCGGAACAGTAACTTTGGCACTCTTCCTTTCAAAAAATATGAATATGTCTTAGGAGTAGAACTTTTTAAAAAAATGATTGATTATGCAAATTCTATAAAAAAGAAAAAAATATTGCTAATGTCATGTTTGCCCATGGTAATGCTGAAAAAATATCAGAGCTGACTAATGAAAAATTTGACTATGCTGTTTTTTCTTTGTGTCCCCATGAAATGGAATCTAAAACTAGAGCTAAGACATTAGATGAAATAAAAAAAATTACAAATAAGGTTACCATCTACGATTATATGGTAAAAAAAAACTTCTTTACAGGGAATAATGAATTCAGCTGCTGAATTTCTTGCAGGTAAGAAAAACTATGAGAACTACAAATCGTTTCTAAAGGAAAACGGTATTTTTGGACTATTAAAAAAAGAGAGATTTGAAATAGAAAAGACAGTATAAATAAAGATTATTTTGCCGTAATTAGGGAAAGATGGAAATAAACTTAAAAATGAAGGCATTCTCAGAATCAATAAGAATATTTTGGGAGATTTAGATGCATAAAGTTGTTCTATTAAGGCATGGAGAAAGTATTTGGAACAAAGAAAACAGATTTACTGGATGGACCGATGTTGACCTTTCTGAAAAAGGAATTGAAGAAGCTAAAAAAGCCGGTAAAGTATTGCTTGAATTGGGATATGATTTTGACATAGCTTATACTTCAGTGTTAAAAAGAGCTATACGAACATTATGGTTGACATTGGATGAGGTGGACCTCATGTGGATTCCGGTAATTAACTCTTGGAGGCTAAATGAGAGACACTATGGCGCACTACAGGGGCTAAACAAATCAGAGATGGCTGAAAAGTATGGTGAAAAACAGGTTCTAATCTGGAGAAGAAGCTATGACATCCGCCCCCCCGCTCTAGAAAAAAATGACGAAAGATTTCCTGGCTTTGATCCCCGTTACAAAGATTTAGCTGCTGAACAACTTCCACAAAGCGAATGTCTCAAAGATACTGTTGAAAGATTTCTGCCATACTGGCATGGCACTATAGCTCCGACAATAAAGAGTGGTAAAAAAGTGCTAATTACCGCACATGGCAACAGTCTTAGGGCACTTGTAAAATATCTAGATAATATTTCTGAAAAAGAGATAGTAAGTCTGAACATACCTACAGGTATACCACTAGTCTACGAACTTGATAAAAATCTAAGGCCAATAAAACATTACTATTTAGGAAACGCGGAAGAAATTGAAAAGGCCATAAAGTCAGTTGCTAATCAAGGAAAGGCGAAGAAATAGTCCATACAAAGCTTTATAAACTGATTTATGATTTAAATTTTTGGTGCTATGAGTTTAGAGCCATCTAATACAACCAAAGTAGTCACAAAAGACTCTTTTCTTAGATTTTGGTGGTGGCGATACTAAGCGACCTATCTTCAGGTTTTCGCTTACTCATAGGAATTTTTGTATAAATTAGACATCTAGACTTTTTTAGAAGTCTTATTTTATTTAGGTAAATTATATCTTAGATTTTTAATAAAATATTAAAGGAGAATAAACATGGAAAAAACCAAAATATTTTTGGACGAAAACGAAATGCCAAAAAGATGGTATAACATACAGGCAGATCTCCCAAAACCTCTGCCACCAGTATACAGCCCACAAACATTGAAAAGGGCAACATTGGAAGAGCTTTCAGTAATCTTTCCAATGGAAATATTAAAACAGGAAGTATCTCAAGAAAGATGGATTGATATCCCACAAGACATACGTGATATTTATGCAGTATGGAGACCTTCTCCTCTTTACAGAGCTCTAAGATTAGAGAAAGCTCTAAAAACACCTGCAAAAATTTATTTTAAATGGGAAGGGGTTTCACCTGCAGGCAGTCACAAACCAAACACAGCAGTGGCACAAGCGTACTATAATATGAAAGAAGGTACGCAAACAATAACAACTGAAACTGGTGCAGGCCAGTGGGGATCTGCATTAAGCTACGCAACGAGCTTATTTGACATAACGTGCAGAGTTTACATGGTAAGAGTAAGTTACGAACAAAAACCTTACAGGAGAAATCTCATACATTTATGGGGAGCAGAAGTATTCCCAAGCCCAAGCAATAAGACAAACGCGGGAAGATCTTTCCTAAAAGATAATCCAGAACATCCTGGAAGTCTTGGGATAGCTATCTCAGAAGCTGTAGAAGATGCGGCAACACACGACGATACAAAATATTCTCTTGGGAGTGTTTTAAATCACGTTTGTATGCACCAGACAGTAATCGGTCTTGAAGCTAGAGAACAGTTAAAGATGGAAGAAAGATATCCAGACGTAGTAATCGGTTGTGTTGGCGGCGGCTCCAACTTTGCTGGTGTTTCATTCCCATTCATACACGATAAACTAAAGAGAGATAAAAAGAATCTAAGAGTTGTTGCCGTTGAACCGCACTCATGTCCAACCCTTACTAAAGGTCTTTATGCATTCGATTATGGCGACTCCACAAAGTTGGGCCCAATTGCAAAAATGTTTACTTTAGGTCATGACTTCATTCCCCCAGGCATCCATGCCGGAGGATTAAGATACCATGGTGCTTCGCCCATAGTAAGTTCACTTAAAGACCAAAACATTATTGAAGCTCAAGCATACCACCAAACAGAAGTATTTGAGGCGGCAATGCTCTTTGCACAAACAGAAGGACATGTTCCAGCTCCAGAAACTGCTCATGCAGTTAAATCTGTTATTGAAGAAGCAAAAAAGTGCAAACAAACTGGTGAAGAAAAAGTCATCCTCTTCAATGCAAGCGGGCACGGACACTTCGACCTTAAATCCTACGAACTATATATTCATGGCAAACTAACAGACTACGAGTACCCAGTAGAACTTGTAAAGCAGTCTCTTAAAAAACTTCCAAAGATTCAGGAGGATTAATCCTCTTATTTTTTTATTTTTGTGATAAAATGAAAACTCTTGGTTTTTTGATCAATCCCATTTCTGGTATGGGAGGTTCAGTTGGGTTAAAAGGAACTGATGGACTATATGAAAAAGCCCTAGAACTTGGAGCTGAAAAAGTATCAAAAAAAAGAGCCAAAGTATTTTTTGAATCACTTGGTAAAATAAAAGATGCAAAATTTTTAGTTCCTTCGGGTGAGATGGGTGAAGATCATATAAAGAACAAGGGGCTTGAATATGAAATAGTCTACAATGCTAATGGATTGACAAGCAGAGAGGATACTCTAAAAACGATAGAAGCGTTCAAAAACAGAAAAGTTGAGCTCATAATATTCTGTGGGGGAGATGGCACAGCAAGAGATATTTGTGAAGCTATCGGTACAGAGATTCCAGTTATTGGAATGCCTGCTGGGGTAAAGATGTTTTCATCTGTTTTTGCAATCAATCCCAAGGCAGCTTCTGATCTTCTCAAGGCTTTTATAGAAGGAAACTCAAAGTACAAGGATTCTGATGTATTAGATATAGATGAAGAAAGTTATCGTGATGATAAATTCATAATGAAGTTGTATGGCTATCTAAAAACTCCTTACGTGCCCAATTTAATACAGGATGCAAAGGCAGTATTTGAAGGCCAGGATGAAGAGATGGCAAAGGAGGGAATAGCTGTATTTGCCAGCGAGTTTATGTCAGATGGGTCTTTGTACATAGTTGGTGCAGGTTCTACAACTGCAAAGATTGCAGAAGTTATGGGGCTAAAAAAGACAATGCTTGGTGTAGATTTAATAAAAGATGAAAAACTCATCGCAAGTGACGTAAATGAAAAGGCAATTTTAGAATATATCCAAAATGAAAAAAGTGTGAAGATAATAGTGAGCCCTATAGGGGCCCAAGGATTTGTTTTTGGTAGAGGAAATCAGCAGATTTCAAGCCAAGTTATAAGAAAAGTTGGAAAAGATAACATAGTGATAATAGCTACCCCTCAAAAACTCGAGAATACGCCCTTTCTTCTAGTTGACACTGGTGATGATGAATTGGATGCTGAACTCTCAGGCAAGACTCTTGTAGTCTGTGCATACAGAATGGCCCAACGAAAGGACATAAGAAAAGATTAAACTTAAAAAGAACTAAAATCAGGTTATTCTGATATTATGGACGAGTCTGTTGTTACCCCTTGGGAAGTAGAAGGGGAAATTGATTATAATAAACTCATAAAACAGTTTGGAACTGATATCCTTACTGAAGAATTATTAAATACTATAAAGAAGTATACCGGAGATTTACATCCATTTCTCAGAAGGAAGTTGTTCTTTTCCCATAGAGACCTTGGATGGATCTTAAAGAAGTATGAAGAAGGTGAAAAGTTTGCCCTATATACTGGAAGAGGGCCTTCTGGGCATACCCACATTGGCCACCTTGTGCCTTGGATATTCTGTAAATGGCTCCAGGAAAAATTTGATTGCGAATTTTATTTTCAGATGACAGATGATGAAAAGTTCATGATGAGGCCAGACCTTACACTTGAACAGACACATGCATTTGCCTATGAGAATGCACTTGACGTAATTGCATTGGGATTTGACCCGAAAAAAACATTCATCTTTTCAGATATCGATTATGCGAAAACGCTTTACAAGATATCAATACAAGTTGCAAAGAATGTCACAACTTCCACCGCTAAGGCCGTCTTTGGTTTCACGAATTCAACTAATATAGGGATGGTATTCTTCCCCTCTGTTCAAGCAGCCCCCTGCTTTTTGCCATCTGTTCTAAAAGGATACAACGTCCCTGTTTTAATTCCAGCTGCAATTGACCAAGATCCATACTGGAGAATTACAAGAGACGTTGCCCCAAAGCTTGGTTACTACAAACCAGCGGCAATACATAATATGTTTCTCCCGGGACTTGAAGGTCCAAGTGGTAAGATGTCTGCATCAAAGAGCGATACTGCAATTTTTTCTATCGATCCGCCAAAAGAAGTCAACAAAAAAATCAAACGAGCGTTTACCGGTGGTGGCCAGACTGTAAAAGAGCATAAGGAAAAGGGTGGAAATCCTGGAGTCTGCACAATATACCAATATCTTTATTTTATCTTTGAAGATGACAAGAAGAAGATAAAGGAGATTCATGACGGCTGTAAACGTGGAGAGGTCTTCTGTGGAGAGTGTAAGAATCTCTTAAGTGAAAAACTTGTTAAGTTTATCACAACACACCAAGAAAACAGAGAAAAGGCAAAAGATGTCCTCGATAAATTCCTTTTAAAAGATTAAAGCTTTCTCAAATAGTATCTTTTATCTTTATAATTTATTTCTCTTATTTTACTTTTTTCAAGTAGATTTTTTACAATGCCAAATCCCTGCCTACGTTTCTTATATAAGAATCAAGTGCATCTTCCCTCATTAGGTGGACAGAAACTATACTCAAAGGTTCTTCTTCTACATCCCCAGAATAAAAAATCATACCCCATCAATAACTCCGCCTCAAGATTATTTTCATTAAAAATCTGATAAAAAGATTAATAATACCTTCTTTGGGGATGTCAGCTGATTTTACTGCTGGTGACCTTATTGGGACTGAAATAAAGCTTTTTTGGTGATTCAATCTTTAATGAAGCTTGCAGTATTAATTAGATCAAAAGATTTATCATTATAATCTCTAACTAACATAGTTTCAGTGAACAAAGTACCTTTGAAGATTTTGAGAATTTAATCAGATCTGATTTGATTTCATCAATTTCAAGTGCTTTACATGGCCGATCTATTTTCTTCCAAATGTCTGGATTAATCGAATCAACTTTTACAGATACAAGATCGACCTTGTATAAATCATCTCTTACATCATCAAGTCCTACCAAGGACAAATTAGTGATTATTGTAATCTTTATGCCCAATGATTTCAATCGATCTATCCTATGCCCAGATTTTTGTTAAGTGTTGATCCCCCATCGGGTACAAAAGTGAGGTAGTCCATAGGGCCACCTTTATTTATGGTATTGTTTACTTTTGATTTCACAGATTCAAGCATATATTCAGGTTGATAAAAATGCTTCTTTCAGAACTCATTTTGAAAGTTCTTCCGATTTGGCAATAAATACAAGAATAGGAGCATATCTTTGGAGGTATGTTATTTATCCCAATACTCTAGCTCAATCTTCTCGAGGTACAGGCCCAAAAGCTATGTTATTTTTAGATTCCATTTTAATCCTTAATTACCTCCATAATTTTTTCCCATATTTCTATTATTTTTAGTGAAAATGGTGAATCTGGAAGTTCGATTAACGTCTTGCGCGAAACAATTGCCGAATTTACAATAGGATTATAGGGCAACTCCCCAATCATAAGGGTATTATTTCTATTGCAGTACTCTTTGATATTTGAAGTATTTTTTATATTTATGTCAGATTTATTTATACATACGACAGATTTAATCCCAAAGTGTCTATTGACTTCAAGTACTCGTTCAAGATCGTGGATTGCAGAAAAGGTTGGTTCTGTTACAATTATGGCAAGATTAATCCCTGTGATTGTAGATATCACTGGGCAGCCTATTCCAGGTGGCCCATCAATGAGTATTAAATCTTTATTATCCTCGATTGAAATTTCTATTGCATTTTTTCTTACTTCGTTTACAAGTTTTCCAGAAGATTGCGCACCCGATTTTAAAAATGCATGCACCAAAATACCTAAACGAGTTTTTGAAATATAAGTATAACCTGATATCTTATCAATCATAGTTATAGCTTTGGAAGGGCATAAAAAATGACAAACTCCGCAACCTTCACATAAGGATTCTACTATCTCAATATCTTTAGTGATTGCACCGAATTTGCACCCAAGATAGCATGCTAAACAAGTAGTACACTTGTTTTTTTCAATATGGGCTATTTGTGAACCAATGAATTCTTTTGTTTTCAATATTGTGGGATTTAAAATTATGTGCAAGTTTGATGCATCAACATCACAATCTGCAATGACAGCATTTTTTGCAAGAGAAGCAAATGCCAAAACTAATGAGCTCTTACCAGTTCCACCTTTGCCGCTAACTACTGCAATCTGCTTCATTTTTCCTACCCCTAATGTTATTTAACATAGAGACAATTTGCCCTCTTATTTCGGGAAAATAATCTATAAATACCTCTCCTTTTGAATATAGTTTTGCTATATCTTCGTTGTAGGGTATTTTAAGCAGTATTGGGATCATTTCGTGCTTACAGAAGAGTTCAATTTCATCATCCCCTATTCCATCGCGATTGATTATTACGCCAAAAGGAATTCGCATTTCTTTTAGTGCTTCTACAGCTATTTTTAAATCATTGAATCCAAAAGGTGTCGGCTCTGTAACTAAAATGCAGAAATCTGAACCATTCACTGTTTCAAGGAAAGAGCAAGAAGTACCGGGGGGACAGTCAAGTATAGTGTCGATATCTGATCTTATCTGGTACTTCAGCGCTTTTATTATTGGAGTTGGGCGAACCTCACCAATATCTAAAATACCCTCGAAAAAGGAAATCCCCCCACTCGTTCCGCTTCGTATAATCCCAATTTTTTTATCTTTCCAGCTTATTGCTTCATTTGGGCAGACCAATGCACACCCTCCGCATGAATGACAGAGCCCCGAGAAGACCTTTATTCCAGATGGGAGATCTATTATTGCATTAAAATTACAAAAGTCCGCACATTTTCCACAGTTTAAACACTTTTCATAATCGATTTCAGGTATTTCTACATTCACATCTTGAGTATTTTCTATTCTAGCTTTGATGAAAATATTGTCATTTGGCTCTTCAACATCACAATCAATCAATTGAACTCTATCTAAACTTAAGGCTAAATTTACAGAAACTGTGGTTTTCCCAGTACCTCCTTTCCCACTAGCTATAGACAATATCATCTAATCACTATTTAAAAAAGAAAAATTAATGGTTGCAGCTTCCTTTACTGTGATCACCAAATTTATGCTCACCGCATGAATCAGAAACTGTAGCTTTTTTGAGTTTCATATTTTTATAATCAGATATAGCTTCCTCAACACGCCCTGTTGCCCCGATATATACTTCAATTCCGTATTCGATAAACATACTTAGTGCTCTTCTGCCTAATCCCCTGCATATAAGGACATCCACGCCTTCGTTCTTCATAAGTTCTGGCGGATATCCAATCCCCCCCATATGTTCGCTTGTGTTCTCAATGACTTTGACATCATGAGACTCAAGGTCGTATATAGTATAAGTAGGAGTTCTCCCAAAATGTTCGCCTATCAATTCAATAAATCCTGCATTTCCTTCTGTTGGAAAACAAAGTTTCATGTGATCACCCTACCTTCTTAATCCTGAATGTGTATTAACGTTAGGCGATGAAGCTTTAGAATAATTACCCTCCTTGAAATTTTTAACTGCTTCATTTACCGTTCCTTTAAATTCTTGCACAACTTCTATTCCCTCTGCTTGTAGAATCTGAAATGCGTTTGGCCCAATGTTTCCGCTAATTATTACTTTTATGCCCTTCTTAACAAGATTTTTTGCCGCTTTTATACCTGCACCATTGGATGCAGATGCGGCAGAGTTTGGATATACTTCAAAATTATTTGTTTCTACATCAACTATTAAAAAATAGTTGCATCTACCAAACCTCTGATCGACCTGAGAACTAAGTTCTGTACCAGAGGAAGGTATAGCTATTTTCATTTTATGCCACCTCGAATACCTCTTATCATTGTAGCCCCACATTTAGGGCATTTCTTATCTAGGCAAGGGATACCTCTCCCATGAGATTCCTTGTAGTCACATTTAGTGCATATGCAAGTTCCTCCCGGACCTCTACCATATCCATATCCTACCATTTTATTCCACACCTTCTGAAATTTTATTTAGTCTTGATTCTAACCGTTGAATCTCTTTCTTTAAGAAATCTATGTTGTCTAACAAAATTTTCTTCTCTTCTTCTTGAGAGATTTTGCCTTCTTTAACAAGCTCCAATTCTAGTAGATATGCACATAGGCCTCTTCCAAGACCACCTCTACCTCTTCCAACACCTGCGACACCATAGCCTACTTCGTAAGGATACCTGTTGCGATAGGCATGAAATCCCCTATTGAATGTTCTTCCCCACATTTTATCACCAAATGAATATATATTCGTTATTATTTAAAAGTTTCGGTTGACCTTATATTTTTAATTGATTAATATATTTAAAAAAATGTAAATCAATAGTTAAAAATATTTAATTGTTGATGAATATAAATATTGCATTAATGATGAGCTATATAACCAAAAGATTTATATACTAATGATAATCAATAATAGTAATTAACAATTGAGAGATAATAGTTAGCACTAAAAGGTGAAAAAAATATGGGATGGAGAAGACAATTTGAAACTAGAGAAAAGCGTATTAATGAACTAAGGATCCTTCTAAAGCAAAAGTTAGACAGCGGAAGAGACTACTTCATTCAGGAACTTGTTAACGATACGGACATACCCAGAAGTACCGTTGAAAGGTACCTTTATGAATATCTTAATGAGGAAGTAGAAATTTACTACGAAGGACCTTTAAAAAAGATACGCTATAAAGGACATGGAAATTAATTTAAGAAAAGATATTATATCTTTTCTTTTTTTTTATTATTTTTGTAACAGTTTATTTTAATATTACTTTTTATCGATTAGTCTTTACGTTAATCTATAATAACCCTTAATAAGATTGAATCTTCTACTACATGGGGAGATTATGGGATTTATCAAGATAGGTAAGATTTCTGATGTTAAAGCTGGAAGCATGAAGAAGTTTGAAGTTGAAGGGAAAGAGATTCTAGTCTCTAATATCGATGGGGAATATTATGCAATTAATAACAAATGTACCCATAGAAATGGTGACCTTTCCCAAGGAAAACTGGAAAGGAATATCGTAACTTGCCCAAAGCATGGCTCTAAGTTTGACATTACAACAGGAAAGGTAGTTTCCGGGCCAAAAATACCGCTGTTAAAACTTAAGATTAATGATGAAGAAAAATACGAGATAAAGATAGATGAAGAAAATATCTTAATCAAAATATTTTAGAAAAGTATGACATATCTTTAATAATCACAAAACAAGCGAGATGTATGGAAGGTGAAAAAAATGACTGAACTCTGGTTAGAAAAAAAGGTTGCAATATTTGCCTTTAATGGCGATCCTATGTGTTTTATACATGCTTTGATAAATGCCCTCGAATTCCACGCAAAAGGGTATGATACTAAGCTAATAATTGAAGGCTCGGCTACTGCACTTATTGGAAAATTAAATGAGGCAGGCAATCCACTGCACTACTATTACGTAAGGGCGAAAGATGAAGGGCTAATAGACTGTGTATGTAAAGCATGCGCAACAAAGAATGGAACTATTGAAGAGGCAAAGAAACAAAATCTAAATCTATGTGACGAATTATTTGGCCATCCGAGCATGGCAAGGTACATGGAGGGGAATTATCAGATAATTGCAATATAAAATAATTATTTATTTTAATTAGGAGATTAAATATGGTATGCATTTTGATGTGGGTTGCACAAAAGGGATTTAGGGATGAGGAGCTATTTGTCCCTAAATCAGTATTTGAAGAAAAGGGATACATAGTAACCGTTGTTTCCCATAATAAAGGAACAGCTTGGAGCAAATTTGGAAAAATTATTGAAGTCGTTGGATTTGGGGATATTGATATAGGAGATTATGACGCCTTTCTATTAGTAGGGGGCCCAGGAACGTTTAATCTCACAGACGATAAAATACTTCATGGATACATAAAAAGGGCCGAAAAAAAGTTATCCCTATTCGGAGGAATATGTTTTGCCCCAAATATTATGGCACGAGCTGGAGTTCTGAAAGGTAAAAGAGCAACTGTTTGGGGAGGTCCCGATATTTTTGATAAAGAAGGCGTGATTTTTGAAGACAAAAATGTTGTAAACGATGGGAAAATTATAACAGCTAACGGTCCTGATGCGGCTCTTGAGTGGGCTAAAGAGATTGATTATTATATCGAATGTAATTTGAAAAAATAAATTAATATTTCTCACAGAATTTCAAGGATTTCGGAATCCTTTTTAGCGTATCAGAACCCCTAAAGTTCATACCCATCTCTTCTGATGTGATGTCTCCAGCAATCCCGTTTAGGAAAGTTCCCGCACACGAAGCTTCAACAATAGTACCTTTTGTTGCAAAGGCTGTTATAAGTCCTGAAAGGATATCGCCTGTGCCTCCTGTGGTCATGCCCGAGTTTCCCGTAAAGTTTTTGATAACTTTTTTGCCGTCCGATATAAGGTCAACTTCCCCCTTACTGACAATTGCAATCTGGTATTTTTCTGAGTTAGCTAGAAGATTATCATAAGTTAAAGGCTCATCAAAGACCATCTTATATTCGGAGTGGTGGGGGGTTATGCAGACATCATTTTTCTTTAGAATATCAAGATTTCCTTTTATTGCAAAAAGCCCATCGGCATCTATTATTATTTTCTTGCATGAAACACTTTTCAGAAACTCTAATATCGTTTCAACTGTTTCTGGGTCTCTGCCCATCCCAACGCCTATTAAGATTGAATCAACTTTTTCTGAAAGAGTTTTTAGAAGCTCAATATCTCCCAGGATAAAATGATCCTTTTCGGTTGGGAAGACTATAATATCTGGCGAATAAGATTTTATTACTTTGGAGCATTTCTTGGGCGATGCGACGTAGACTAGATCAGAAAGGTATGACGCTGCAAGAGAGGCATAGATTGGCGCCCCGTGATACTCTTTTGATCCCCCTATTATTAGTACCTTTCCATTATCGCCTTTGTGCGAGTCAGTAGCCCTAAAGTTCAGCTTATTGACATAACCAGGCCCAGTCAAATTGTTAAATTCTTTTGGGATTCCTATATCAACAACTGTAGTGGCGCCTTCTTTGGGGGTATGGAGCGATATAACAACATTTGGCATAAAATATGGAGATGCAACATCAATTGATACCTTGATTCCATTAATCTCATTAATCCTGTTGATAATACCAGAATATGGGTGCTTAAGTGCCCCTTTGACGCCAACGCCGAATATTGCATCCACATAAATTTCAAAGTCTGGCCTTATCTTTTCTATATCTGCAGAGTCTTTGATAAATATCTTTTCAACATTAATATGCTTAAGTAGCTCCCATTTTGAGAGGGCCGCGCCTTCCTTGATGTTTTGTGGGCCCCCCACTAGGTACACAGTAACCCTGTTCTCTTTGGATAGGTATCTAGCACATACAAATCCGTCCCCTCCATTGTTTCCAAAGCCACAGAATACGGCTATTTTATTTCTTGTCCCAAACCTCTTTTCTATTTCTGATGCAACGCCTCTTCCGGCATTTTCCATAAGAATTGGCGTATCGAGACCATAATACTTACAGTTTGAATCAATAATATACGTGTCCATATTACTCCCGTACTCAATTGTGAGAATGGATAAATAAGTTTTTGCATGTTGGGGAAATTTTATAAGTAATTTGAATATGAATTCTTTATGGTCAAGGTACTGGAATGCGAGAAATGTAATTATAAGGAGTATCTATTAGCTGAAGATAAGGATTATGATAGGTGCCCTTCATGCAAATCACTAGTTATTGGCCAAGAACTAAACGAACTCCCGGTACAATTACAGGATATAATAAAGGTTGCAAATGAAAACTTTTCATATGGAAATATCAAGACTGATAATTATTCTGCTTTATTTGAGGTAAGGGAGCTTTTCAAAAAGCCGGAGGAAATTATTTCTTCATTTGAGAAGATAAATTTTTATCCATTTATAAGAAAAGAAAATGGGAAGCTTTTTGTTATCCTAAGGTCTTCTCCGCCAAAAAAAGATTTCTCATATAGAAAGAACCTGATCTTGTTTTTCTTAACAATTATTTCAACTACAGTTGCCGGCTATTTCATGTCAGTACCTCATGTCGATTATGGATTTATGACAAATCCCTGGATTGGGGCCATAGCATTTTCTTTTTCCATAATGATAATCCTTGGCACACATGAAATGGGCCATTACCTAATTGCAAAAAGAAACGGCGTTGATGCGACACTTCCTTATTTTATACCGGCGCCTTTCATTCTTGGAACAATGGGGGCCGTGATAAACATAAGATCGTTTATTCCCAATAAGAACAGTGCTGTTGAACTAGGTCTTTCAGGACCACTTGCCGGTATGCTTGTAGCGATACCAATAACAATAGCTGGAGTTATGATGTCACCAGTCGTTCCCATAACGCTCTTTGGTGAGGGCTCAATGTTTTTGGGTGAGCCGCTAATCTTTAAGCTTATTGCTGAATCACTTGTAACTGTAACTGAGGGAAGCTCCCTTTACTTGCATCCCGTAGCTTTTGCTGGATGGGCTGGGATATTTGTAACTATGCTTAACTTAATCCCTATGGGCCAGCTTGACGGCGGCCATATTGCAAGGGCTGTATTAGGGCCCATAAATCACAGATATCTGTCATTTGTTGTTGCAATTTCCTTATTTGGTATAGGAATATTTACATGGGCCGGCTGGAGCCTGTGGGGAATAATAGGGGTCTATCTAGCATACAGAGGGCACCCTGGATCAATGGACGAGATAACGCCTATTGATAGGAAACATTGGATTATGGTTCTAGTTGCCATAGTATTGTTTGCTATATCCACAATGATTGTGCCTATAAAGATAGGATAAAAAAGATTTAAATATACTTAATTAATTCAAGAGGCATGCTTAATAACATCCGTAAGAATAAATCATTTGTATCAATTGTTAACTTTATCGGGCGAATCTTTAGATTCCTGCCGCCAAATGTCATAACAACAATCAGTCTAGTTGTTGTCTTCTTTTCAGGATATTATTATTATCTTAGATTGCCTTATATTGGTGCAATTATACTTGCCATTTCAGGATTTCTCGACCTAGTTGACGGCTCTGTAGCAAAATATACTAAAAGAACGACGGTTCTCGGTGGCTTTCTAGACTCCACATTTGATAGGATAGGAGATGGCGTTGTACTTTTAGGAATTGGGTTGTCCTATGATCTTACACTTTGCTTTGTAATTATGGTTGGTGCCTATCTGATTAGCTATATGCGTGCCAAGGGAGAGGCTCTTGGAGTAAAAGTCATGGGGATGGGAATTGGGGAGAGGGCAGAGAGAATACTGATAATCTTTGTATTTTCTTTCATCAATTTAGAGATAGGGCTCTATGTGCTTTTGATTGTTATATATATAACGGTCTTTACAAGATTTTATTATATATCAAAGGAGCTAAAAACTAAGACTTAGAAACCTTTTTATATTCCCATAATCAACTTTTCATTACGCGGGGGTTGCCGAGCATGGCTAAAGGCGATAGACTCAAGATCTATTCCCGCAGGGGTCCAGGGGTTCGAATCCCTTCCCCCGCACTTTTTACTAAAGTTAATGCGGTAGACATTTCTTAACAAAAAACTTAGAGAGCAGTATGCAAAGAGAGTTTATCCAAGAATTGAGGGGAGATATTAGAAAAGGTGTTATTGATATCTACGACCATATATATACTAAAGAGCTTAGGGAATCTTATCTAGCTTGTGTTCCGCAGTTTGGGGGTTGAGGTAGACGATATGGACGTTGAAGAATTTGAAAAAATAAATGATTTAACAAAAAGAAAGGCAATAATAATAGATACCAATAATAAAGAATTGCTCAACTATGCTTCAAACTTAGATCTTTACTTAGTATTAGAAGTTGCGAGAAATAAAAATACTTCACTAAAAACTCTAGATAAGATGAGAAAAAATATAAGACAAAAATCATTAAAAAAAATAATACAAGAAAATATAGATGAACAATGGGCAAAATTAAGTGAAGAAGAAAAAGCTATTATATCAATTATGTAATAACTCAATTTATTATTGAGATATTTTAGGAAACTTAACTATCTCTCCTTCGGTTCTAGAAATGGCCTCTCTACATTTTTTAGCAAAATCTAAATCGTCATTTTCTTTCACATATTTGGCCACAAAAAATAAATCTGGTGTTCTAACTAAAGCAGTTTTTTTTCTTCCTGAGTCTTTAATACACTTATTTGTGAAATAATCTCCACGTTCCTCTAGAGACTTTAATCTATCTACATTTCCAAAAAGTACCCCTTTAGCATAATCTTCGATACCGTCTCTTCCAAAATCTTCATCGATGTTTCTGACTAACT
>JBAYOH010000029.1:0-18434 GCA_041678455.1 Methanofastidiosum sp. | reverse complement strand
ATCTATAGATTTTTAATGAACAGAAGGCAGTAGTTCTGATTAATTACATTAGTAAAAACAGTTAAAATAGACGGCAACAATTAAAATATGCAAAACTAAGAAAGTTTTGCACATACCTCATAAATATATTTAAATATCAAATATAATAAAGTCAAATATGGGTAGCCCAAGTGATGCCTCTTCTGGATTTTCAAGAGAAGGAAAAGTTAAGAGAGTTTACGATGTTTCTGATAAGGAAATTGAATTTGAATTTACTGACAGGATATCTGTCTTTGACAAAATAATTCCGTCTAAAATCCCTTTCAAAGGAGAAACACTTTGTAGAGAAGGGGCTTTCTGGCTTAAAGAAGCAGAGAAGCTAGGATTCTTAACTCACTTCATAAAAATTACAGATAAGAACAAGATGATGGTCAAGAGGGTCAATATTATTCAGGATTATAACAAAATTAATCACAATACAAAAAACTACCTTATTCCTTTAGAATTTATTTGCAGGCACTACGTTGCAGGTTCCCTCTATGATAGGATAAATAAGGGTAAGATAGATCCAAAAGAACTTGGATTTAATAAAAAAACAGTTGAATATGGAGAAAAGTTACCTGGGCCCTTTATCGAAACATCAACAAAGCTTGAGTCTGTGGATAGGCCATTGGAAAAGAAGGAAGCTTTGAGCATATCTAAACTTACAGAAGAAGAATACAAAAATATTCTTGAAACAATAATCAAAATGGATACAAGAATGTCAAAGATGGTAGAAAAGGGTGGCTTGATTCATGTTGATGGAAAAAAGGAGTTCGGAATGAATGAAGACAGAACTCTAATGTTTATTGATGTATTTGGAACTGCAGACGAAGATAGATTTTGGGACAAAAAACTATATGAAGAAGGGCAGAGGATAGAACTTTCAAAGGAATTTGTAAGGCAATATTATATTAAGACAGGATACAAAAAATCATTATACGATGCAAGGGATGAAGGTCGACCAGAGCCAGATATACCTGCATTACCTGAAAATATGGTGAAGGATGTATCCGATCTTTACATAAATATGTATGAAAGAATTACTGGAGAAAAGTTTAGGTGATTTATTTGAAGGTAGAAATAAAAGTTGGATTAAAGGAAGGAATTACAGACCCTGAGGGGCTTAATATCAAAAAATCCCTGAAATTACTTAGTTTTGATAATGTCGAAAATGTTGAAGTAAAAAGAAGCTACGTCATAGAGATAAGTGGGAAGGATGAAAAGAAAATCAGAGAGGACGTTGACATGATGTGTAAAAAACTCCTGATTAATCCTGTAATCCACGATTATGAAGTGGAAATGATAAAATGAGTGGCAAACAAAATGTTTTTGAAATTAATCTTGACTTACCTGACGAAAAACTTCTAGAGTTAAGTAGGAAGATTGGAATAGGACTTTCTCTGGATGAAATGAAATCAGTCAAAAATTACTTTAGAGAGCAAGGTAGGAATCCAACAGATATTGAAATACAAGCGATAGGTCAGGCATGGTCAGAACACTGCTGTTACAAATCATCAAAAAGTTTGTTGAAAAAATTTATTTTTAATATTGAAGCTCCACAAAATATTTTTGTCATAAAGGAAGATGCCGGGGTAGTGGAGTTTGATAAAGATTATGCTTATGTTTTGGCTCTAGAAAGTCACAATCATCCATCGGCCATTGAGCCATATGGGGGAGCGGCTACGGGGATTGGTGGAATTCTTAGAGATGTTGTATGTATGGGGGCACAACCTGTTGCTCTGATAGACCCCTTATTTTTTGGCCCACTTGATTTGCCTTACGACCAATTACCAAAGGGTGTAAAGCATCCTGAATTTATATTTAGGGGCGTAGTTGCTGGGATTAGAGACTACGGGAACAGAGTAGGAATTCCAACTGTATCTGGGTCAGTTTACTTCCACCCCGGGTATACAAGCAACTGCCTTGTAAATGTCGGATGTGTTGGTATAATAAAGAAAGATGATATTATTCACAGTAGAGTCAAGGAGCTTGGAGATATTTTCGTTATGGTCGGTGGGAAGACCGGTAGAGACGGCATTCATGGTGTAAACTTCGCATCCGCAGAGCTTGATGAAGAGTCAGAAACATCCTCACGTTCTGCAGTTCAAGTGGGGGACCCGATAACAAAAGAACCATTAATTCATGCTTGTCTTGAAGCCAACACCAAAAAACTTCTGAACGGTATGAAAGATTTAGGTGGTGGGGGCCTATCGTGCGTAGTAGGAGAAATGGCCCACGCAGGTGGCTTTGGAGCTAAGGTGAATTTAGAAAAGGTATTGTTAAAGGAAAAAGGGATGAAACCATGGGAAATATGGGTATCCGAATCACAAGAAAGGATGATGCTTGCCGTTTCAAAAGAAAATCTGAAGAAAGTTCTTGATATTTTTGAGAAGTGGGATATTGATGCTGCCATTATTGGTGAAACGATTACTGAGAGGAGGGTCTTGGTATACTACGAAGGAGAGAAGATATTTGACATGGATTCAGAATTTTTAACAGGTGGCCCGTTGTATGCAAGAGATGTCAAAATAGTCAAAAGAGATCAGAAAGATATCCAAACTGAAGCGCCTAAGAATACAAATGAAATATTAATCAAGATGCTTTCAGATCCAAATATAGCGTCAAAGGATTGGGTTATTCTTCAATATGATCATACTGTCAGAGGATCGACTTCACTTACTCCATTATATGGAGATGTTGTTAATTTTTCACCACAAGACTCTGCTATTATAAAGCCAGTAGAAGAGCTTAACAAGGGATTAATAGTTTCAACAGCAGTAAATCCATTCTTATTGGAATATGATCCTTATTGGGGAGCAGCCTCAGCCATAGATGAAATATATAGGAATATAGTTGCAGTTGGTGGTAAACCTCACTCCTTAGCAGATTGTCTCAACTTTGGAAATCCAGAGAAACCTGAGAGATTTGGAGACTTTTATCAGGCTGTAATGGGATTAAATTTTGCCACAAAAGATCTTCAGATATCATTTTCATCGGGCAATGTAAGCCTTTACAATGAAAGCATGATTGGAAGCTGTCCTCCAACACCAACTATCGTTGGGATTGGAATAATTGATGATGTAGATAAGAAGGTCAGTTCCAACTTCAAGAAAGAAGAAAATTCAATATACCTTA
The DNA here is from genome assembly GCA_041678455.1 of Methanofastidiosum sp. Classification (GTDB taxonomy): domain Archaea; phylum Methanobacteriota_B; class Thermococci; order Methanofastidiosales; family Methanofastidiosaceae; genus Methanofastidiosum. The sequence continues at coordinate 15,278 of JBAYOH010000029.1, read as the reverse complement.
TTGGTAATACTGAAAGGGAATTTGGTGGATCATTATATTACAGAATTTTAGGAATCGATGGAGGAATTGCTCCTAAAATGAATCCAGAGAACTTGGTACAATTTTCAAAAATTCTGCTTGATTCAATGCAAAAAGACATTGTGAAAAGCTGCCATGACTTAAGCGAAGGAGGTCTGGCCGTCGCTATCGCTGAAATGGCATTTGGTAGTGATTACGGTGCAGAAATTGAATTACCAATTATAAAAGGTATGAGAGCAGATGAATTTATCTTTTCAGAGTCAAATACTAGATGGATAGTTGAGGTTAAAGACAATAAAGAGTTTGAATTTCTTTTCAATAAAAATAAAGTACCTTTCATAAAAATTGGGAAAGTATCAGGAAGAAAACTAAGAATAAAACAGAATGGAAATACGATAATAGATGCTCCTGTTGAGAAATTAAGAGATAAATGGAAAAATGCAATCTGGGAGCATATGGGGTGATTCGATGGACAGGTCTGAGATTAAAGTTTGTGTTTTAAGAATAGAGGGGACAAACAATGAAGACGAGATGTACTACGCTTTCAAGAGATTAGGCGCCTCCCCTGAACTTGTTCATTTGAAAGATCTAAAAGATATATTTGATTATAATTGCCTTATGATTCCTGGAGGATTTTCTGCCGGAGATTATGTAAGAGCAGGGGCTATATTTGCCTCAAGGATAAGAGCAAGAATGGCAAATGATTTGCATAAATTCATAGACGAAGGTTGGCCCGTGGGTGGCATTTGTAATGGATTTCAGGTTTTAGTTGAACTTGGAGTCCTACCTGGATTTAAAAGAATGGATTATCCAGATGCTTGTCTATTTTTGAATGATTCTGCAAGATTTGAATGCAGACCAACATTACTAAAACATGAAAACAAAGGCAAATGCGTCTTCACAAGAGATATACCTAAAGGAGAAGTAATGCTTGTACCATCGGCTCACGGAGAAGGGAAGTTACTGTTCCCAAGAGAAAAGGAAAAAGAATACTTTGATAGATTATTTGAAAATGACCAAGTCGTGTTTAGATATGTTGATAAAAACGGAGAATATGCAGGATATCCTTGGAATCCAAATGGCTCAGCACACAATATAGCTGGCATTTGTAATGAGGCCGGAAATGTATTCGGGATGATGCCACATCCAGAAAGGGCCTATTTCGATAAAAATAAGAATGGAATTTCTGGTATGAAACTCTTTGAATCAGTTTTAAAGTATATAGAGGAAAAATAAAAATGTGCGGCATATTAGGTACTTCATCAAATAATTCTGCATATGAGTGTTATAGAGGACTTTTAGCTATTCAGCATAGGGGACAAGATTCTGCAGGTATACTATCATTTGACGGGATAGTTCACCAGAAAAAAGAAAAAGGTCTTGTGTTGAATATTTTCAATAATGAAGAGTTATCAAAGCTTGAAGGTTCTAAAGCCATAGGGCATGTAAGGTATCCAACAGCTGGAACAAACACCCTTTGTGAAGCTCAGCCTTTATTTTTGAGTTATCCTTATGGAATCGGTCTTGCACATAACGGTAATATTACAAATTATCAGGATTTAAAGTTGGAACTTGAAGAGAAGCATAGATGTGTTCATTCAAAGTCAGATACTGAGGTCATGATAAATATTCTTTCTGAAGAGTTAATGAAAAACGATACTTTTGAGGCAATCAAAGGAACTATGGAAAGAATTGAAGGAAGCTATTCTGCAGTGATGATGCTACCAAAAAAACTCATAGCATTCAGAGATCCCTATGGAAACAGACCATTGGTATTCGGAGAAAAAACGAATTTAGATGAAACTGCTTTTTCTTTTTCTTCTGAAAGTGTTGGCCTTGACGTAAACGGTTATTCTCTTGTTAGGGATTTACTGCCTGGTGAAGCTATAGTTGTTGAAGATAATAATGCTGAAAAGAGATTATTATGCCCAAAAGGTAGGGCTCACTGTATGTTTGAATGGGTTTATTTTTCAAGACCAGATTCTATTATAGAGGGCAAAAGTGTCTACGAAGTTAGAATGGAACTTGGGAAAAACATAGAATTTGAAGGAGAAGGTGATGTAGTCATACCTGTACCTGACACTGCAAGAACAGCAGCTTTAGGATTTTCTGAGAAGTATGGGATTAAGCAAAGAGAAGGTTTAATAAAAAACAGATACATTGGGAGAACTTTCATCATGCCCACCCAAGTTTCAAGAGATGTGGCAGTTAGAGATAAACTAAATGTTATAAAAGGGGAAATTCGGGGAAAAAGAGTAATTCTTGTTGATGATAGTATAGTTAGAGGAACAACAAGCAAAAGAATAGTTACAATGTTAAGGGATAATGGCGCTAAAGAAGTTCATATGATTTCTACTTGCCCCCCAGTAAAACATCCATGTTATTATGGTATAGACATGCCTACTGAAAAAGAGTTGATTGCAGCGCGAAACACAGATGAGGTTGCAGAAATTATTGGTGCAGACACAGTTACATACCAGACACTCAAAGGCCTGGTAAAGGCAATTGGACTTAAAAAAGATGAATTATGTCTTGCATGCCTTAATGGAAATTACCCAACACACATACCCAAAGAAACAATGAGTTCCCTCATAAAAACAAGAGAATGTGAGAGGGCTGGAGGTATATAGGGATAGTGATATTTTGGGCGAAGTATGGGCTGTTGTTGGTGGGGGAGCAAGAGAGTGGGCTTTAGCTGAATCAATTACTAGATCTAAAAATGTATCAGAAGTCCATGTACTTCCTGGAAATCTTGGCGGGGTATTTGAAAAAAAATGCGTCTGGCCAATCGGAAACGATAGAGTTAAAATTAAAAATTTTGATGATGTACGGCATTTTTTTATCGATTACAAGCAAGAAATCCAAGAAAATAATGGCAGAGTAAAGAGACTTGATGATCTTAATGATATTATTTCTTATCTTTCTGAAAATAATATTGATATGGTGATTGGGGGTCAAGAAAAATATCTATCACTTGGCCTAAAAGAAAGTTGTGAAAAAAAAGGAATATCTTGTTGGGGACCCACATCAAAATCTATGATAGTAGAAGCTGATAAATGCAATACCAATGATCTTATGAAAAAATGGGGTATACCATGCCCTATTTTTGAAAATTTTTATAATCCAGAAAATGCAAAAGCTTTTTTAAAGGAAAATTTCGGTAAAAATGAAAAAAAATACGTTGTGAAATATCCATATTTACTAGATGGAAAAGGTTCAAGAGTGTGCAATACTCTTGAAGAGGCTTTGAGCGCTGTTGATGACTTTATGATATCTGGTGTTATCTGTAAACCTGTGGATAAATTGACCATAGAGGAAAGACTCTATGGCGAAGAGGTAATGGTTTTCTATGCAGTTCATGAAGGCCATGTGAAATATCTTGGGAGTGCGAAAGATTTTCCGGAAAGATTTGATCCAGAAGATACTTTCTTGATTGAGAGATTTAACAAGAGAATGGGTCATCCAAGTGAAATGGTAAACTACATAACAGGCGGGATGGGCGTTGTCGCTCCACATCCACTTTTGAAGAACAGAGAAGATTTAGTTAAGAAAATTGAAGACACCATAGTTGTTCCTTTTTTAACAAATCTCTTAGAAGAGGAAAAAATAGCTTTCAATGGAATAATCTATTTTGGTCTATGTGCTTTAAAGGAAAATAATACTTACAACTTTTATGTATTTGAAATAAACGGAAGAGATGGATCACCTGAAGCAGAAGGCAGGTGGCCAATAATAGAGACTTCTCTTTATGATATCGCAAAAAAGAGTTATGAAGGAAAACTTGAAGACCTAAATGTTAAGTTTAAAGACAATGTTTGTGTTGGTATATTTACAGTAAGTGGAAGCTTTCCTTGGTTTAAGGGGTGTGGATTTGAAGCTTCTCAAATGCCTCCAGGATATCCCGGAAAACATCTTACAGGCCAAGTGATTGATTATTCTAACGACATCCCTTACAATTCATTCCACAGGCATGCTGGTACATTTATTACTCAAACTGGTAATGTTGCTGTTGGCGGAGGACGTGTTATACTTGGTGGTGGATTGGCTAGTACGTATAGCGATGCAAGTAAAATAGCATATGAAGTCATATCAGATACATATATTAGATTTGTTGGTAAAAGTTTCAGAAAAAAAATTGGAGAAGGCATCGATTAGTCAATATTATACTATTTTAATATCCTTACCAATTCATTTTTAGTTTAATTTAATAAAAGTATGTAAATGTTAGGTTTTATTCCAGAAAATAATATTTTTTTCATTTATTTAGATAATCAACCTTATAAACTAAAAATACATTTTAGCTTTGGGGCCATTAATGGCCAAACAAAGGAGTAATTAAAATGTATGGTGAAAATAGAGGCGGATATGATAGACCTCCTCGTGAAATGCACAAGGCAACATGTGCAGATTGTGGACAGGAAACTGAAGTTCCATTCAAGCCAGATGGAGTAAGACCTATTTACTGCAAGGAATGTTACCGAAAGAAAACCCCAAGAAGATATTAAATAGCAGAGTTTTTTAGTAAAGGTTATTTTCTAAAGAGAATAGGAAAGTCCTTTTATTTTTAATATTTAAATCTCTTTAATCGTTAGTTTAGAATACTATTATTATACAAAATCTTTTTAATCTATTCGCCTTTCTTGATACATGATTCTAATTATAGCTGGCTCAAAAAGTGACGAACAGGTTGTTAATAAAGTAAAGAAAGTTTTTGATGAAAATAATGTTGAATACGAAATTCAATATGCCTCTGCTCATAGAGAGCCTGAAAAAGTGGCAGAACTTTCTAAAAAGGATTATGATGTTTACATTGCAATAGCAGGACTAGCTGCTGCACTTCCCGGTGTAGTTGCAGCTTATACAAATAAACCAGTTATAGGTGTGCCTGTTTCATCAAAATTAGGAGGTCTTGACGCACTGCTCTCGATTGTACAAATGCCTAAAGGTGTTCCAGTAGCATGTGTGGGCATTGATAATGGAGAAAATGCAGCATATCTTGCAATGAGGATAATAGGGGTGAAGTAATTGACAACTCCAAAAGACTACAAATCATCCGGCGTAGATATAAAAGTTGAAGAAAAATCAATCAGTGCTCTAGTTTCCATTATTAAAGAGACTCTTCAATTTAGAAAAGGCAAGATCGGTGCAGCAATTGGAGACATAGGTAGTTTTTCAGGATTCATAGAATTTGGAGATTACGCCTTGTCGCTAGCTACAGATGGCGTTGGATCAAAAGTCATTGTTGCGCAAAAATTAAAAAAATATGATACAGTGGGAATTGATGTAATTGCGATGAACGTCAATGATGTCATATGTAATGGTGCAGCTCCAATCGCTTTTGTAGACTATATCGCTTTAGAAAAAACTTCAGAGTATCTGCTTGGGGAGATAGCAAAAGGACTATTGGAGGGTGCAAAGCAATCTGATATGCCTATAGTTGGCGGGGAGACTGCAACTCTTCCAGATATAATAAAGGGAAATGGGGAAGGATTTGACCTAGCTGGAACCTGCCTCGGTGTAGTTAAAAAAGATAAAATAATTTCTGGAGAAGATATTATTCCAAGAGATGTAGTGATCGGTATTGCCTCTTCAGGAGTTCATTCAAATGGATTAACACTTGCAAGAAAAGCCTTGGGCGAGGAAGACTATCCCGAACTTTTGATTCCCACTAGGATCTATGTAAAACAGATACTTGATCTAATTGATAATGTCAAAGTGAAAGGAATGGCGCACATCACAGGTGGCGGTCTTCTAAATCTTAAAAGGCTGAAAAAGGGCATAGGATTTGAGCTTGAACTTCCAGAGCCTCCTTTGGTCTTTAAAAAAATTATGAATACAGGTGTAGAAATTGAGGAGATGTACAGAACCTTCAATATGGGAACTGGATTTATGGTAATTGTTTCAAAAGAAGAAAAAGATAGAACACTTGAATTATTGAATAAGTATTATCCTTCCTATGTAATAGGAAAGATCATAGGGGAAGACATAATAAAGGTCCATATCAAGGGCTTAGATAAATCTTTTACTTTATAATTTATTCGCAAAAGTTGCAATGCTAAACCAAAAGACATAAAAATAGTTAATTGATTCTATCAACAGTTTAGGGTAATCTAAAATTAAATAACATTTGACTTTTTGAAAGTTTGGTGAGTGGTATAATGGCAAAATTCCAGTCAAAGAGGAAAAAGGAAGATATCAGTTGCCCCAAAATTGGCGTTTATGTCTGTCACTGTGGTACTAATATTGCAGGGAGCGTCAATATTGAGGAAGTTGTTAATTTTTCTAAAACAATAGAAAATGTGTCTGTTGTAAGAGAACATATGTACCTCTGCTCCGAACAAGGCCAGAACGCTATAAAGGACGATATAAAAAAAGAAGGCATAAACAGGGTTGTTGCCGCATGCTGCTCACCTAGAACTCATGAAGAAATATTCAGGAAGACGTTAAATTCGGCAGATTTGAATAAATACCTCTATGAGCAAGTTAATATTAGGGACCAGTGTTCATGGCCTCATTTTAAAGATAAAAGAAATGCGACTAGAAAAGCAAAGGAGTTAGTTAAAAGTGGAGTATATAGGGCATCTGAATTAGAGCCCTTGGAGGATAGAAAACTCTCTGTATTAAAATCTGCACTTGTTATAGGTGGAGGTATATCTGGGATAAATGCCGCCCTAGATCTGGCCCGTGGTGGATATAAGGTATATATTGTAGAGAGAGATCCAAGTATTGGTGGGAAGATGGCCCAACTAGATAAGACTTTTCCTACAAATGATTGCTCCGCGTGTATTCTTGCTCCAATGATGGTAGAAGTTTCAAACACTCCAAATATTGAACTTCTTACTTACTCAGAGATTGAAGATGTTTCTGGACATATCGGAAAATACCATGTTGTTGTTAAGAAAAAACAAACATCGGTAGACTGGAAAAAGTGTAATGGCTGCGGTGATTGTAGCATAGTATGTCCTGTTAAAGTTGACAATGAATTTAACTGTAATATGGACAAGAGAAAGGCCATCTATATACAATTTCAACAAGCTATACCAATGAAAGCAGTTATCGACAAAACAAAATGTATCAAGTGTAAGTTGTGTGAGAAGAGATGTCAAGTTGGTGCGATAGATATCTCAAAAAATGATGATGAGTTTGTTGAATTTGATGTTGGAAGTATTATTGTTACAACAGGTTATGACCTATTTGATCCTAATAAAAAAGCTGAATACGAGTATGACCATCCGAACGTTATAACCTCTCTAGAACTTGAGAGAATGATGTGTGCTTCTGGGCCAACAAAAGGTGAGATATTGAGGCCCTCTGATGGTAGAAAACCACATACAATTTCGTTTATCCAATGCGTCGGCTCAAGAGACGAAAAGACAAATGATTATTGCTCTAGAATCTGCTGCACATACTCAATTAAACATGCTAGACTCCTAAAGGAAAAATATCCAGACATAGATATGTTCATTCACTATATCGACCTAAGATGTTTTGGGAAGGGCTATGAAGAGTATTATAGGATGGCTAGAGAAAAGGGAGTCAAATTCATTAGGGGTAGAATAAGTCAAGTTGATTCAATTGGAGACAGATTAGAAGTTTCAGGTGATGATGACACTCTCGGAGAACAGATAAATGTTATTGCTGACCTTGTTGTTTTAGCAGTTGCAATGGAATCACCAAAAGGAGCAAAGAAGCTTGCAAACTTATTAAACATAAGTACCGATAAAACTGGATTTTTCAAAGAGATTCATCCAAAACTAAAACCTGTTAGTACAGACAGTGATGGGATATTCATAGCTGGAGCATGCCAGGGCCCTAAAGAAATTCCTGATGCGGTAAGTCAAGGAAAAGCTGCGGCTTCTGCGGCTTGTTCTCTTATGGCTAAGGGTGAAATAGACATTGAACCTCTTTTTGCTCAAATAATTGAAGACTTGTGTGCAAGATGTAGAACGTGCGAATCTCTTTGTACTTACAAGGCAATTAAATATACTGAAGAGGATAAAATGGAAGTTGATATAGCCCTGTGCAAAGGATGCGGTGTTTGTAGTGCAGCATGTCCTTCTGGAGCTATTAAAGCAAATCACTTTACAGCTAAACAGGTCAGAATGCAAATTTTGGCCCTTACGGGAGACAATAAATGAAAATTGTCCTTAACGACACCAATAAGGACCTCGTGAACAAGGTCATTGAGTATGGAGGCAAAAGAGTTTATAAATGCTTTCAGTGTGGAATGTGTGCTTCAGGATGCCCTGTTGCAAGCGATACAGACCATAAAATCAAAAGAACTATGCATCAGGTTCTTTTAGGCCTTGACGAACATATACTTGACAAAAAAGCAATATGGCTGTGCACTACTTGCTTCATGTGTTTGGAAAGATGTCCTCAAAATGCTGGGCCAACAGATGTTGTTTTTGCACTTAGAAGGATCTCTGCAGAAAAAGGAATTATCCCAGAAGCTCAAATTGAAGTTGCAAATACTATTTATCACCTTGGACATGCAGTTACTGTTAAAAAAGGTATAACTCTAAGAGATAAAGTTCAAGCGCCACCTCTTAAGACGGCAGGTTCGGACAAGAAGTATATATTAGAAATCCAAAAGATGGTTGATTCAACTAACGCAAGGAAATTACTAAAAATAAGGAAGGATTGGAAACCAAAGGGAGATGATGTTATTGCCTGCGACTGATTATGCGTTATACACTGGCTGTATTATCCCCTTAAGATATCCCGATATTGAAAACTCCATAAGAGAGACAATGTCGCTCCTAGGGGCCAATGTTTATGATATGATTGGTGCAGGGTGCTGCCCCCCAGGCGGAGCATTCTGGTCAGTTGAAGAAATTTCAGGACTTGTACAGAGTGCTAGGAATTTATCAATAGCCGAATCTATGAACAAAGATTTGATGGCAGTTTGTAATGGATGTTTTTGTTATCTTAAGAGTAGTAATCTGCTTTTAAAAAATGATCAGGCAAAGCGAGAAAAAGTAAATATTATTCTAAATAAAATAGGTAGAAAATATCATGGTACAATTTCTGTATATCATTTAGTAGAAATACTTCACGATCATATTGGTACTGAAAAAATTAAGAAAGCTACAAAGATAAAATTAGATGGCGCTAAGGCTGCCGTACACTACGGTTGCCATCTATTGAGGCCTTCAGATCACCTAATGGCTGAAAATCCTGAAAAGCCACACAAACTTGATGCTTTAGTTGAAGCTTTAGGAATGGAAAGTGTATATTATCCAAAGAAATTATCTTGTTGTGGTGCAGGTGGTGGTATGCGAGGTAATAATCCAGATGTAACTTTGAAGATTTTAGAGAAAAAACTTCTGAACATAAAATACTCAGATCCAGACTGTATTGTCACGGCTTGCCCTTTCTGCTTCCTCCAATTTGACTTAGGTCAAAAAGGTCTAAGAGATAGGGGTGAAGACTTCTGTATACCTGTGTTTTATTATAATCAACTTCTGGGGCTCTCAATGAAACTTCCAAAAGAGAGAATAGCGTCCCTTTCGGAAACTCCAAGAGATGGATTCATAAAAAAATTCTATGGTGTTGATTAATGAATAATTTTGAGCCAAATATTATTGGTTTTGTCTGTAACTGGTGCACTTATGCTGGTGCCGACTTAGCAGGCAGTTCGAGGTATAGCTATCCCCCAAATGTTAAACTGATTAGACTTATGTGCTCGGGGAGAGTTGACCCTGCGTTTATCCTTGAAACATTTGCTAGAGGTGCTGATGGAGTATTTGTTGGAGGTTGTCATATACCCACTGACTGTCATTACCAGCAAGGGAATTTTAAAGCTCTAAAAAGAGTGACACTATTAAAAAAACTGATATCTGAAATGGGAATAGAATCTGAAAGATTAGAGATATTCTGGATTTCGGCATCAGAAGGGAAAAGATTCTCTGAAGTCATGACATCATTCACAGAAAAGATAAGAGAACTAGGGCCAAATCCAATAAGAGTATAAAATGAAAAAAATAATAGTCCTAGGCATCGGGAATCCGTATCTTAAAGATGATAGAATAGGGCCTAAAGTTGTAGAAGATTTAGAAAAAAATTTCAGCAATCATAATAATATAATCTTTGAAGTTTTCTATTCTTCTGGTATTGAGCTACTCGACTCCATTCTAGATTATAATTGTGCTATTTTTATTGATTCAATTATTTCTGATAATGTAGGAAAAATTACATATCTTACTTTAGAAGATATTTTATCAATGCCGGAAACTTCTTCACCTCATACAACTAACTTTTCAACGATGGTGAAACTTGGGATGACTATCTCTCCAGATAGAATGCCAAACGAAATACTTTTTTGTGCGATAGGAATAAAGGATCCTTTCACATTTTCAGATGAATTCACGACGGATCTAGAAGAGTCTTATCTAACTATTTTAGAAGATATAACAAAAAAATTAAAAAATTTGTCTACATAACTTTTCTTACAGCATCGTGCATTATCATATCTCTCTGAGATGTTCCAATAAATGCCACTTTTCCGTTTATGGCAATTGTGAGTACACTCATGAGGTCAAGTTTTCTTGCTTTTGAATTTCCTTCTGGAGTTGGAATATTAACTATGGCTACATCAACATTGTCATATTGTGATGCAACTTTATAAGCCATTTCAGCTACAGCTGGACAATGACAGCACCCAGACAAAGTAAAGACTTCAATAAGTACTCTTTTCTTTTAATTCTTTCATCTTCTTCTGCTTTATTTCGTCAATTTCTTCCATTTTAACACTGGATTTTATCATAATAGTTTACTTATAAAAATTTAGATAGTTTCATACAAAACATTTTTATAAATAAACATTCATTAAGAAAATGGAGGGATTATATGAAAATACTAGGAGTTTGTGGATCCCCAAGAGAGGGTAATTCTTTATTTCTATTGAAAAAAGCACTTGAAGCATGTAAAGAGCTTGGAGTTGAAACAGAACTTATACATACTGGAAAGATGAAAATAGCCCCTTGTAAGGCATGTGGGGGGTGTAAGGATACTGGAATTTGCGTTCAGAAAGACGATATGACACCTTTGTACGATAAGGTAAGAGGTGCTGATGGGATTATACTTGCCTCGCCAGTATACTTAGGCGGAGTGTCTGCACAGATGAAAGCTTTTATGGACAGAACCAGAGCACTTAGAGGAAAATTTGAACTCCGAAACAAGGTTGGAGCTGGAATTTCTGTAGGAGGATTTAGAAATGGGGGGCAGGAAACTACTCTACAGCAGATTTTCAATTTCTTCTTGATACATAATTCAATCGTTGTTGCAGATGAGGCGACATCGCATTATGGGGGTGTTGGGTTTGGTTATAATATTGGAGACTCTGATAAAGATGAATATGGTATAAAGACATCACAGAATACAGCAAAGAACATGATAAAAGTACTAAAGTTGATAAAAGGAGAGTCTAAAGAGGAAATAAAAAGCTGGTAAGGTTTTTTTATGATAGGTCAGGAGGATATAAAGAATATCCTGAGCAGCTATGATCTCGATAACATAACTATAGGTGTATTGGGAGGACATTCTGCCCTTGATATCTCAAGTGGTGTAAAAAAATACAGATTCAACACAGTTGCAGTTTGCCAAAAAGGTAGAGAAAAGACTTATTCAAAGTATTATAAATCTAGGGGTGGTCGTGGCTGTATAGATGAAGTTATTGTCCTAGATTCATTCAAGGAGATTACTGATAAAGATGTCCAGAATCAGCTTCGAGAAATGAACACTATTTTCATACACAACAGGTACTTCTGGGTTTACTTCGATTTTGAAAGAATAGAAAACGATTTTTTTGTTCCGATATACGGAACAAGAGGTCTTGTAAAGCTTGAAGAACGAGATGTTTCAAAAAATCAATATTACCTTTTGGAAAAAGCTGGGATAAGATTCCCAAAGATATTCTCCTCCCCCGATAAAATTGATAGACTTGTCATAGTAAAGGTTTCAGAAGCTATGAGGGGCTATGAACGGGCATTTTTCTTTGCATCCTCACCTAAAGAATACGAACAAAAAAGCAATGAATTAATAGAAAAAGGAATGATAACTAAAGAAGGATTGAAAAAGGCCGTAATTGAAGAATATATCTTGGGCGCTCAGACAAATTTCAATTTTTTCTACTCAAATACTAAAGAAGAACTGGAGCTAATGGGAACTGATACCAGAAGGCAGACTAATCTAGATGGGATACTAAGACTCCCCGCAAATGAGCAACTTGAAGTCTTAAAATATGTTAAACCTAAAATGATTGAAACGGGCCATATAACTTGCACCACAAAAGAAAGCATCTTAGAAAAAGCATTTGATATTGGAGAGAAATTTGTTAGTGTTACAAAGAAAGAATATCCGCCAGGGATAATAGGGCCTTTCGCTCTTCAGGGAGCGGTAGCTTCGTATGAAGGAAAAGAAGAAATAGTCATATTTGATGTTTCTATGAGGATTCCTGGAAGCCCTGGAACAAAGTTTACCCCACAAACAGGATATCTATATGGCAGAGAAATTAGCTATGGAGAAAGAATAGGGATGGAGCTAAGAGAAGCTTTAGAAAAAAAGTCTATTTATAATATCCTGTCCTAGGCCTCTTTTTTAAAACATGTTTTTCTATTATTTTTTCTATTGAGTCTATTGAAAATGGTTTGATAAGAACAAATTTTGCACCGGCATCAAATAAACTTTTCTGTAACTCTGAATAAGCCGTGCCACCTATAACAACTGCATTTGGATTAAACTTAATTATCTCTTTTGTAGCTTTAATCCCATCCATTATTGGCATCTTAAGGTCCATTATGACAACATCAGGTAACTCTTTTTTGTATTTTTCTAAGCCTTCTAATCCATTATTTGCAAGTAAAACTTCGTGAGCAGAAAGACCTTGTTTCAATATATCCAAAAAATCCTGGTTGTCATCAACGAGTAGTATTTTTACCATATTATCACTACAATACATTCAAGACTGTAAGGCTAGTTGATTTGTTAACGCCTTTAAGCTTTCTGATATTTTCTATTATAATATTAAACTCTTTTGGTGAATTACATAATACATAAGCCACGACATCCCATTCTCCTGTCGTTTCGTATACCCTTCTTACACCTTCAATTTTCATGATCTGTTTTACGATCTCATCTGTTGATTCTTGTGTATGTGTATTTAAAAGAACCAATGAAATGAATCCAAAAGTTGTAGAGACTTCAACTGTAAAGTTTTTGATTATACCTGTTTCAGTAAGGTTGTCGATCCTCCTCCGGATAGACCCCTCAGAAACGGAGAGCTGTTTTGCTATCTCAGTGTTCTTCATCCTAGAATTTTCTTCCAAAATCGATAATATTTGTATATCCAGTTCATCCATAAGAGTTAATTTATATTTGGCTTTAAAAATATTTCGATTATCGTAGTTTATATACTATTATTAACCGTAAAATTTAAAAGGAGTTTACGATTAATGCCATCGAGGTGATTTGTATGGGAGAATGCCCAGAATGTAGTTGCGTTATTGAAATAGAAAATCCAGAAGTAGGGGACATCGTAGAGTGTTCTGAGTGTGGAATAGAGCTTGAAATAATAAGCCTTGACCCACTAGTACTAGAAGTTGCCCCGGAAGAGGAAGAGGATTGGGGAGAATAAAATGGTCAAGATATTGGACACAACTTTGAGAGAAGGGGAACAGACCGCAGGTGTTTCTTTTACCATCAATGAGAAGATGACACTTGCCAAAATGCTAGATGACTTTGGGGTCGACATGATAGAGGTCGGTCATCCCAACGTTTCTCCAAAGATTGAAGAGTTTATTAGAAAGGTTGTTAAAGAAAATCTCAAGGCAGATGTCGTAGGACATGTGAGAGCGGTCAAGGGAGACGTAGAAATGGCTGTTGACTGTGAAGTCGACAGGGTTGCAATATTTCTTGCAACTTCTAATGTTCATCTTAAAGACAAATTGAAAATGACTAAGGAAGTAGCAATTGAGAAAGTAGTAGATTGTGTCCAATATGCAAAAGATCACGGGCTTAAAGTCAGGTACACACCCGAAGATGCCACAAGAACGGATTTCAATTATCTTATTGAAATCTGTAATGCCGCCATTGACGCAGGGGCTGACAGGATAAGTGTCGCAGATACCGTTGGGGTTATGCAACCCCACATTTTTTACGACCTTGTAAAGACTATTAAGGCCAATCTAAAACCTGTTGGGATTGATGTTCACTGCCATAATGACTTTGGTCTTGCAGTTGCTAATGCTATGGCAGGTGTTAGAGCTGGGGCTGATTGTGTTCACACGACCGTAAATGGTATAGGAGAAAGAACAGGTATAGTAGATTTATCTAATTTTGTAGTGGCTGCTCATATTTTAGATAATGAAAACTTAAAATATGATCTTAAGATGTTAAAACAGATTTCTGCATATGTGGAAAAAATAACTGGAATATATGTGTATCCATTGATGCCAATAATGGGAGATAATGCTTTCACACATAAGAGTGGGGTTCACACAGATGGAGTTCTAAAAAATCCGACTACGTATGAACCTTTCTCACCAGAGATGATTGGAAAAGAGAGAAAAATAATTGTTGATAAGTTTGCTGGAAAAAGGGCTGTTATGTCAAAACTAAATCAATATGGTATTGAGGTCAGCGATGAAGATTTGCCAAAGATAATTCATGAGATTAAGAAGGTAGGAGACGAAAGAAAGATTGTACATGAAACTGATATCCTAGACATTGCTGAAAGGGTACTTGGTGTTAAAGCAGTAACTATACCAACTGGAGTTGATGCTGTTTTATTCCTAAGGCTTGAAGCCCATATATACACGACATCAATATCCAGAAAGATAAAGAACATGAAGGGTGTTGAAAAGCTCTATGAAATGTCTGGAGACGAAGATATCTCAATCTATGCATCGTTAAAAAATGTTGCAGAACTCAATAACTTGATAGAAGATATAAGAAGTATCCCTGGAGTTCTTGCGACAAGCACCAGAGTAGTTCTAAAGAAATATGGTGAGGTTAATGGGAACAGTTGCTGAAGAGATTTTTTCAAAGAAACTTTCTAGAGATGTTTCGGCTGGAGAAATAGTTTTGGTCGATATAGATGTAACGATGAGTCATGACAACACAACACCGCTTGCAATCAAAGCATTGAGAAATACAGGCAAGCCACTTTTTGATAAAAATAGGGTTGTTGTTATCTTTGACCATGTTCAGCCACCGGCATCAGTTGAAAGTGCCACATTACAGAAAGAAGTATTGGAATT
>JBAYOH010000028.1:0-19257 GCA_041678455.1 Methanofastidiosum sp. | reverse complement strand
TGACTTCGCCGACAAAACCTAAATCCGCCCCATCAACAGATTTTTTAGTTGCATTGACTATGCCGCCATCCCTTCCTGAAATCCCAACAGCATATTCACCTTCGTTGTTTATTAAAGTAACAAGTTCTCTGTTTACTACACCGTGAAGAACCATTTCTACAACTTTCATTGTATCTTTTTCAGTTATCCTAAGTCCCTTGTAAAATTCAGATTTTATGCCAAGCTTATCAAGCATTAAGGTTATTTCAGGCCCACCACCATGGACTATAACTGGGGATGCTCCAAGTGATTTAATCAAAGATATGTCCTTGGCAAAGGCCATTTTTAGTTCTTCGTCCTTCATTGCATGGCCCCCATATTTTATCACAACTAACATATCCTTCAATTCTTTTATCTCATCCAGATTATTGTAAAGTTCATCAAACATTTTAAACGCCTCACGGAAATAATGGAACTACCTTAAGCCCTTCTTTTTCATCGAAACCCATCATAAGATTCATATTCTGTACAGCCTGCCCTGATGCCCCCTTGACAAGGTTATCGATTACAGAGACTGCTATTACCCTGCCAGTCCTTTTATCCGATTTTATCCCTATGTCGCAGTAATTGGAACCAGAAACTGCTTTGGTCTGGGGAAACTTTCCTTCGTCTAAGACTCTGACAAATGGACAACTTTGATAGAATTCACGGTAAAGATTAATGACATCCTTTGTTTCCATAAAATTATTGAAAGTCATATAGATTGTTGTGAATATGCCTCTATTAATCGGAACAAGATGTGGTGTAAAAGATAGATTAACCTTATTTGCAAAAAGTTTTTCCATTTCCTGTTGAATTTCAGGGGAGTGCCTGTGATTGGCAATGCCATACGCTGAAAAATTCTCATTAGCATCGGGAAAATGTGTGTTGGCGGTCAATTTTTTTCCAGCGCCTGAAACTCCAGACTTTGAGTCAACAATTACATCGGTCTTTACAAGTTTATTTTTCAAAAGAGGTGCTGAACCAAGGATTGCGCTTGTTGGGTAGCACCCTGGATTTGCTATGAGTTTGGCCTTTTTTATTTTCTCTTTATATAACTCAGGTAATCCAAAAACAGCTTTTTTATTGAGTTCTGGATCGGTGTGCTTTATTTTGTACCACTCTTCATAGACAGCTAGATCATCAAATCTAAAATCACCGCTTAGATCTATCAGATTAACATTCTCATTAATTGAATAGAGTTTTGAGATAATCTCGTTTGATGCCCCATGAGGCAAAGCTGCAAAGATAATATCAGATTCATCTATTATCTTGTTCATTTCTAGTCCAACAAAGCTCTGTTCAACTAATCCTGTAAGGTTTGGATGTAAATCAGAAACTTTTTTCCCCGCATAGCTTTCTGATGTCAGGGCCCCTATCTCAACTTTATTATGATTTAAAAGAAGTCTCAATAATTCTCCGCCGGTATATCCTGTAGCACCTATTATACTTGCTATCATGATTAAAACTAGATGCGATTCGTTTTTAAGGTTTAATACCGATATTATTAAATATAATTTTTACTAATTAACATGTATGGTAAAAGTTACTTCTGGTGTTTCAAAGATAAAGTTATCAGGTATTGAAGAAATGAATGAGCTTGCTAAAAAAGTAGATGGCTTAATAAATATGGGTCAGGGAAAACCGGTCTTTAAGACACCTTTGCCTGTTATAAATGCCGCAAAGAAGGCGCTTGATGAGGGCCACACAAGATACACTCTTTCACGTGGGATTGAAGAGTTAAGGGTGGCTTTAGCAAACAAAATGAGAGAGTATAACAAAATCGATGCCACGCCTGAAGAGATGCTTGTGACGGTTGGGGTAAGTGAAGGCATATCGATATCACTTCTAAGCTATGCAGAAAGAGGTGACAAAGTTATCATCCCCACCCCTTCACATCCTTTTTTTAGGATAATGGCAGAGTTTGTAGGGGCAGATGTTGTTGAAGTTCCTTGTAAGATAGGTGATTTCTCACTTGATATGGAGGCTATAGAAGATTCAATCGATGATAAAACAAAAGCTATGTTAATTAATGTTCCAAACAATCCTACAGGTAAAATCTATGATGGAAGGCAACTGAAGAAACTTCAAAATATGGCTGTGAACCGGGATTTTCTTGTAGTATCAGATGAGATATACGATTACATCGTTTTTGAAAAGAAGCATGAAAGCATTGCAAAGTATGGAAAGGAAAATATAATCACTTTATCAGGATTTTCAAAGGCATATTCAATGACAGGTTGGAGGATAGGTTATATGCATTCAACTGAGGATATTATTAATAATATCCTACCGATACACAATAGCCTAGTTGTAAGCGCTCCTGATTTTATACAGGTCGCAGCGTTTAAAGCTGTAAATGATGAAACTTCAATGAATTTTGTAAAGGCCGCAACTGAAGAATATAGGAAGAGGAGAGACTTTGTTGTTAAGAGGCTAAATGAGATTGGGCTTCTTTCTAATCTCCCAGAGGGTGCTTACTATGCATTCTCAGATATTTCATCATACAGAATGGATTCATTAGGATTTGCTAAGTTTTTATTAAAAGTAGCAAAGGTGTTATGTGTGCCAGGAATATCTTTTGGAAAGGACTGGAACGGCTATGTGAGATTCTCATTTGCTGATGTTCCGCAGAGCGACCTTTCTGAAGCCATGGATAGAATAGAAAAAGTAATCAAGAGGATGTGATATTCTGGAATTCAAACATTTCCTTGACAAAAAAAATGTCATTGCCATTGTTGGGGCATCGGATAACAGGGATAAATATGGGAATATAATCTATAGGGATTTAAGGGCCTCTGGATACAAAGTCATTCCTGTAAATCCAAAAGCCGACATTGTAGAGGGTGATAACTGCTATCACTCACTTTCTGAAATTCCCGTAAAAGTTGATGTTGTTAACACTGTAGTCCCCCCACATATTACAGAGCAGATAGTCAAAGAATGCAAAGAAATTGGGATAACAAAAGTCTGGATGCAACCTGGCTCTGAATCTGAGAAAGCTATAGTATTCTGTAAGGATAACGAGATAGAAGTAATCTATGATAACTGTATTATGAATCAAAGGGGATTATTAGAGGCTGAACAGAAAAAATAATTAAAAATGCTTTTAAATCAAATCTTATATTTATTTTTATGAAAAAATATGTTTTAGTACTAGTACTATTATTGCTATCTATAAACTTTGTTTATGCTGAAAAAACTATATTAATTGATAAATATCATGATACAGACAACTGGTGGGGCGATCCAGAAGGAACAGGAAGGATCCTCTCCCAAGAACTTGGCTCCTTGGGATTTAAGAATAAAATCAATACTACACCTTTTACAGATGAGATGCTTAAAGGGGTAGACATTGTTCTTTTGTGGAATCCAAACAATCCTTTGGAAGAAAATGAGATAACTGCACTAACAAAATTTGTTGAAAGCGGAGGAAGTATACTAGTTCTTGGCTCTCATGATATGGACATGATTGATCCAACAAGAGAATCCGTTAATACTCTTCTAGAACCTTTTGGGATTAGATTAATGAAAAACGGAACTGATGATCCAACAAACAGACAAGGGTGTAGTTGCACTCCAATAATCCATAATCTTGCAAAGCATCCCATAACTGAGGGTATAACATCAATTGTACTATACAAGCCAGCTTCTCTTGAGCTAAAAGGTAATGCCGTGGCGATAGCAAGAGGTGACAATGATACATTCGCTATTGGTAGTGAACCTGTTGGTGGAGAGAATGTCATTGTAGCCGCAGTTTCAGAAAAGGGAAATGGTAAAGTGGCGGTCATAGGAAGTTCATTTATCTTTGATAACGGCAAAATAGGGGACTCGAATAACAAGCAATTTGCAAAAAATCTCTTCACTTGGCTTGGCAATCCTTCTAAACAATCCATACCTGCATGGTCTTTGTATCTAACCTTAGTTCTGGCAGTATTTCTAGGTTATACCATATATCTCAAAAAGAAAAATGGCAAAGAAAAGATTTGATTTAATGGATCCTAAAGACAATTATCGGGGCGTATCATACACCTTTTTTGCTGTTGTTTTATGGAGTTTTATAGGTATACCTGTGAGGTGGATGCCAGAAGTGAAGTCTGGAATGATAGTTGCATATAGATTCCTCTTTGCATCAATTGTCTTATTGGCTTATGGCATCCTAACTAAAAAATCGTCAAAGATTAAAATAAAATTAAAGGACATCCCTTACCTTTTAGTTCCTGCAATATTGTTATCCTTTACTATATACACCTATACAATTGGACTCAAAACTACCACGATAGCAAATACAATCTTTCTGCAACAAATGGCCCCTCTCTATGTTCTTGTAATATCTGCATTATTACTAAAAGAGAAGGCCTCAAAGAAGACGACAATTGCAGTCTTGATTGGTATTGCTGGAGGATTAATAATATTTTATTATGATCTATCTTCTATAAACGTCACCACAAACTTCTATGGGAACGTGATGTCAACATTTTCTGGATTTGGTTGGGCCCTTTACACTATAAGCATGAGGGCGCTTGGTAAGAAATATGATGGCCTGACAACTACTCTATGGATGTTCATCTTTGCAACTATTATTATGTCACCATTTTTCTATGGCTCTGAGATACTCACCCCTTTCTCGCTGTCTATGCTATTTTTACTGGGATTCTTGTGCACTGCCGGTGCATTTCTACTCTATAGTATTGCATTAAAACACATTATAGCAACTAAAGCTTCAATCATAGTATTATCAGAAGGTGTGCTAGCTGGCATTCTAGCATTTCTCATATTAAACGAAACTGTTACCCAAGGCACGATAATTGGAGGGGCCTTGATTTTAATTTCAATAGTGATTGTTTTAAGAGAAAAATAATAAATTATTTTTTGAAAAAATTAATTGCCCTTTTGTATCCTTCATTGTTTTTTAGCGGCATTGTTGCGTCTATCCCCATCTTTGCTGAAGTACCATCTCCTTTGACAGATGGATCAAGGCTTGATCCTGCGGCGTTATTTACGACTAATAGATCCCTATCTGCTTGGAATCTTGTCGCAATTGCCCATTCAACGTCGGTATCAGAATAAATATCAATATCCTCGTCAACTATAACAACTCTTTTCATTGAAGGGTGAGATGCAAGTGCAGCCATTATGGCATTCTTCCCATCGCCTTCTTTCTGCTTTTTGATTGATACAACACCATGAAGCCAGCAGTCCCCGCCTTCAGTCAATCTGACACCATATACCTTTGGTACAACTTTTGATACGCCCTCATAGATTATAGGTTCCCTGGGCATCCCCATCAAAAGGAAATGCTCATACCCGCCTGGCATAAGCGCATGGAAAAATGCATTTTTTGCTTGGTATACCTTCTCTATCTTTACAATTGGCTGCTTTCTTACAGAGTCATAGGTTCCAGTTATATCAACAAAGGGCCCTTCATCCCCATCTTCTAGAGTTATCTTCCCACAAAAAACAAACTGAGACGATGCAGGTACATCTATTCCATTAGGAAATCTATAAGCGGTAAGCTCACTTCCAATGCCCATCTTCTTTAAAGTATTTGCAATTTCAAGCTCATTAATACCGTATGATATTGACATCGCAGCAGGCATCAATACGTAAGGGGGTAGCCCTATTACCATAACTATTTCTAAATTTTTACCTTTGGCCTTTGCTTCGTTATGCATAGCAAAAAGATGTCTTGGGACAATTCTAATTGTGAATGTATCTTTCCCTGTAACCATCATTCTGTGAAAAGACATGTTCCTGTTGCCCTCTTCATCCTTTACAAAAACAACACCGGATGTAACATAAGGGCCGCCATCTTGAAGATAGTGATACTGAATTGGAATTTTTCTAAGATCAAAATTCTTAATCTCATTATCAAGAAATGTGGCTTTGTCAACGATTTTGTAAGGTGTTGGTTTATCCATGGATTCTTTCAGTGAGAAAAGTAGATTCGATTTGTCCAGTTTAAGGTATTTTGCCACACGGTCTCTTGTAGACCAAATGTTACAAAAAACGTCATGGCCCTTATCTTTAAATTGCAGTATTTTAGTTGGATTCTCATGAACAATCTTTGCCATCTCATATTTTTCTAGTTCCCTATCAATTTTGATAATATCCTTTTCATGAGCGATAAATTCTCTAATATCCATAAAAACACCTAGAATAACAGAGCGAAAAAAGGATAAAAGCCTTTCTCATGGGGTAATCCAATCAAATAATGTTTTTTGTTTGTGTTTGAATCCTAAGATTTTGCTCTTTTCTCTGTATTTCTCAAAAGGAAGGGATAGGATCTCTGAAGCTTTCTTTAGAGCCTCTTCTTCTGTGTCAAAATAATCTGGCTTTTTTTGCAAAGCGTTCCTAGTGATCTCTCTGACACGCCATACGCCAACTGGGGTATGATATGTTGGGTGGACTTCCATGAACACCAAAGCACCTGCCTGCCTCCCCTTTTCAAAAAGGTGCTCAGTCACAGAAAATCTTGCTGCATAATATGCGCCAGCTGTAAGAGACGCATATTCTTTTCTCCCATCAAATAATTCATGGTCTGATATTACGTTTGGCGAAAGTGAACTCTCTAAAAACAGTGACCCTGGGAGCCAGCACTCAAGAAATTCATAACACCACATTGAAGGGAATAGGAAGACGACAAATCTGTTGCCAACGTCTTCATCATAGTAAACTTCAAATTTATTTATTTCAGGGTAAGATTTTACCTTCTTTAGATGAAACTTAGAAAGGGAATCATCCGTTGCTGTGATACTCCATCTTGTTGGAACAAGTTTTCTTTTTTTCTGTTCCCCTAGAAGCCCGGCAGATAGGAGTTTTGAAATGTGCGATACAGGTATATCCTTATCATAAAGCAGAGATATCCCTTTTGATGCCTTGACATCATCTGAATTAATTTTGTCGATTACCTTGGGAATTTTTGGATTTTCAGCTATTTCAAAGCTTTCAACGAAACCTGATGGCCCTGTGGGGGGAGAAAACTGGGAAAATTCTAGGGCAAAATGGGGAGTTTTTTTTAAGGTTAGCTCAACGTCAACGGGCTTCTTTGACATAACTATTTCCTGACTTTTTTCTAGATACCCTTTGGGATTTTTGGCATCGGTGACCTTTAGAAATTCTTTTGACCTTACAAGAAGTGATCTAAATCTTATAATTTCATCAAGTTCTTTGCCATGCCACCCTTCAGGAAGGTCGAATATTTCTGTACCCTCGTGCACTGGGGGAACTAACGGGCCGACCAAAACTTTGGGATAGTTCCAGTCTCCAACAAAAAATGCTGAAGGCGATGCCCCAAATATGTCCTTATTGATTAAAGGTGATATAGATTCCCTAATCCTCTTCTTCTCAAGTATTGGGCAGACCCCTCTGCCACAGAGCTTTTTATGGCCCCTGCATACCGTGCAGAGGGTAGTTTTTGGGGCATGCATAGACAAGATATAGAAGTCAGTTATTTATTTTTAATGGAGATTAATTATAGATATTTTAGGTCTAATACCAATAAAATTAGGAAAAACGAAGTTTTATAAGTATAATAACAAAATGACTAAAAAAAAGAAGGGATTTTATGTCAGATGTCGTACTACCTTTTTCTGATGTCAAGGAGAGTGATTTTAATTCAGTTGGAAACAAGGCATTGAATCTATCTTTATTACAGGCTGAAGGATTTCAAGTTCCATACGGATTTGTTGTTACTACTGAGGCGTATGAGAGATTTATTGTTGATAATAATTTCAAGGAAAAAATATCTGATCTTCTCAAAGCTACAAAATTTGACTATAAAAAAAATGTAGTTTTTACTTCGAAAAATATCCAAGGGCTCATATTGTCCGGCGGTATTGACAAATCGATAGTAAAGGAAATAGAAAAAATACTCTCAAAAAACAAGAAAATTGAATTATGGGCGGTACGCTCATCTGCACTGGCAGAGGATCTTGCTGAAGCCTCTTTTGCAGGCCAACAAGACTCTTTTCTCAATATAAAAACAAAAGATGTTATAGAGCATATCAAGCTCTGTTGGGCGTCCTATTGGAATGAGAGGGCGATTAGTTACAGGCAGAACTCAAATATTAATCACCTTGAATGTGGCATGGCGGTAGTTGTGCAAAGCATGGTTAATGCAAATGCTGCAGGTGTCATGTTCACAGCAGACCCTATAACAGCAGATAAAGAAAAGATAGTTATTGAGTCAAGCTGGGGTCTTGGGGAATCCATAGTGTCCGGCATTGTAAGTCCGGACAGATTTACTTTAGAAAAAAAATCAAAAGAGATTATTGAAAGAAAGATAAGTAATAAAACAAAGGGCATATACTTTTCTGATAAGGGAAGTGTATCTTCAGAAATTGAAAATTCAAAAAAACTGGTACCGTCACTCACAGATGAAGAGATAATATACCTCTCAAATCTAGGGCAGAAAATAGAATCTTATTTTAAAGCGCCTCAGGATATTGAGTGGGCCATATCGAAAAAAGAGATATTTATTTTACAGTCACGAGGGATTACCACAATTGAAAAGGACCAGACCCTCTGGACTAGAGGCTATTCTGATGAATACTGGGCTGATGTGACCTCACCCCTATTCTTTTCTCTGCTAGGGGAGGATCTATCCAAATATGTGTTCAAGGAAGGGGCCAAAATTATGGGTTACAAAGAGTTAAGGGATAAGGATCTTTTAAGATTGCACAAAGGTCATGTCTACTTTAATGCCCAAGCGCTTGAGGACGTTTTTACATATAATCCCAAGATTGGAAGGACAAAAGAACTCCTAAATTACTTCCCTAAAAATGACCAGGAAAGGATTGCCAATGCCGATGCAAAGTTATTCAAGAGGATTCTTGCCGAGGTTAGGATTGCGATATTAGACCCTGATGGAAAAATATCTACAACTGATGGCGCCTATCTCAAATGGGCAAGTGACTATTTAGCCTACATCAAAGAATTTGATAAGATTGATTTACAGAGATTAACTTATGAGGATCTTCATGAAGAGTTTGTAAAATTGAGAGAAAAATTCCTGAAGCATCACAGATTGATAAGATACGGCATGGTGACTCACAGCATAGGGTCTAATTTGATTCTGAAAAGATGGCTAACAGATTGGCTTGGGGATAAATCAGGGGCATTGTATTCGAAATTGATTACAGGGCTTCCGGACAACAAAACTATTGTAACAAATATTGCAATAACAAAGCTTGCAAAAGAGGCTAAAAAGGATAAAAGGGTGAGGGATCTAATTAATGGATTGCCTTCTTCAGAATTTTTAGATCGGCTCAATAAAGATGAAGAATTAAAAGAATTTTCATATAAATTCAACGAGTTTATGTATGACTACGGCCACCGCTCCCATACCAGAGAGATCTATTACCCAAGGTGGATTGACGACCCATCGCTTGTAACTGAAGTTTTGAAAAGTCTTATGGATTCAGCTGAAGTAGACTTGGAAGAAGTTGAAAAGAGGAGGAGGGAAGAAAGACTAAAAGCCGAAGTTGAGGTTATTGATGCTGTTTCTAAGACAAAAAATGGATTTATTAAAAAGCTGGTATTTGCCAAAGTCTTAGACTATTCCCAGAGGTACCTGATATTCAGGGAAAATCAAAGATTCTATCTTGACCATGAGATTACAAGAGAAAGAAGACTTTTCATGGAGTATGGAAGGAGATTTTTAGAGCGAGGGATTATTGATTCACAGAGGGACATATTTTTCTTTTCTAAGGAGGAGATATTTGAAATCTCAAAAGGAGAGCTCATAATAGATAAGACCACAATAAAAAAGAGAAAAGAAGAGTTTGAAAAATACAAGAGCATCTTACCGCCAAAATTCTTGAGGGGCAATGTAGAGTTTGATGATAGTATCGAAAGACAGGATAATCTAGTTAAGATCACAGGAACTTCTTCAAGCCCGGGCATAGCGTCTGGAATCATTAGAGTTGTTGAATCCATAAGGGAGCTTCCTGACGTCAAGGACGAAGAGATTCTAGTAACTTCCAATACAGACCCAGGCTGGACCCCTGTATTTTCTAAGATAGGGGGGCTTATTACCGAAACTGGCGGGGTACTTTCCCACGGTGCAGTTGTATCGAGGGAGTATGGGATCCCGGCTGTAACAGCAGTGAGCAACGCAACTAAGATATTCAAAAACGGTCAAAAGGTAAAGATCGATGGCAATGAGGGGGTTATTTACCTGGTGGAGGGGCCTTGATGGATACCGATATAGTTCATCCTAAAGGGGCCCATATCGAATGGAATGAGAGCTTTTACTTTAGTTTCTATGACAAGGAAAATGACATATGCGCTTTTATGAGGATTGGCCTTAAACCTAACAAGCCATTAAAAAATATGTTCTGTTTCTTTATGCTTCCTGATGGCTCCTATATAGGGCTCAAAGAAGATGACAAGTATGAAAATGATAATCTTTCAGCTAAAAACTTGACATTTCATAAGATACAACCTGAAAAGAAATGGAATCTAAAGTTTAATGGAAAGCTATTAAACTTTTCCAATAAAAAGCCTGTTGATGTTTCGTTTAACTTAGACTTTGAATCCTTGAACAAGATATTTGATTACAGGGAGTGCGTAAGCGGTTTTAAAGAAAAAATATCCCAATCTGTAGCATCTGAGCACTTGGAACAGTTTGGTAAAGTGGGAGGAGAGCTTAAGGTCGGCGACAACGAGTATAAGATTTCTGGCTTAGGAGAGCGGGATCATTCTTGGGGGGTTAGGGACTGGAATGCACCCAAGATGTGGATATGGCTGACATGCCAATTTTCAAAAGATGTGGCACTAAACGTCACAAAACTAACAGTCTCAGAAGGTGAGGTAGACGCAGGTTTCATACATATTGGGGGGGAAAATTTACCCATAATGAAAGCTACAATAAACACAGAGTATAATCAAGATAAAAGCCCCAATTCATTTGAAATGGAGCTTTTGGACAGGAAAGGGGTAATGCATAAAGTCAATGCAAAGATAATAAAGAATGTAAAGCTCCCCTTTACAAGCGGAGATAAAAAGAAACAATCAATAATGCACGAAACATTAACTGAATACAAAATGGATGGAAAGGTAGGATACGGGATTGCAGAGTATCTGATAAGAGACGTTTGACATAGCTATAATCCTCAAATTATTAAACCCAGTGAAGAACATCCCTTGTTGGGATAAAATAAAAATATAAATTAAAATTATTTTTCTTAATTGTAAATAATCAATAACAGTAAATTTTAAGTATAAATAAGATTATTGTAATATACACAGGTCGAAACTTCGCTTTGTGTCAATGTCAAAGTATGTTTCTTGTTTCAGAGGCTGAAGTACATTGGTAGAAAGAGCTTGTCTCTTATTACTGATGTATCCCTGAGTATCTAGATAGAAGAGATATCTGAGTATGGTCGAAATACTTAATCGAACGTAAGTTTGGAGGCCTTTATAAAGAAGCATTTATGTTTCTTTTGAAACCTTGTAGAGACCGTTTCGAGACGTCGAAACATTCAGAAATACTATAGACAAAAACATGAGCGAGGCGACAAACTGTTTTTCTTTTTTACTATAACATAGCGATAAAGATATTTTTAATTCCAGTTGCAAGGAAGTTGATAGCTATTGCACCAAGCAGCAAACCCATTATACGGGTAAAGACGAGCGTGACTGTTACGCCCAATATCTTGCTTAATGGGCTTGAAAATCTGAACATCAAAGATGTTATAGCAAAGGTAGCAAGTATTGCTAAAATTGCTACAGCCTTAAGCTCTACTGTAGGAACTGATCTTATTATGACAATTACTGTTGTTATGGTTCCAGGGCCTGTAAGGAGTGGCATTGCAACTGGGAAAACCGATATGTCTTCCCTGTCTTTTGCATCCTTTCGCTCTTCTTCGGTAAAGCTTTCTCTAGATGTTTTTGCATAGACCATGTCCAAAGCCACTTTAAAAAGTATAATTCCACCGGCAACTCTCAAGCTGTCAACTGTGACCCCAAAGAATCTTAGAATTAGTTCACCGCTAATGGCAAATATAATTGCTAGTAAACCCCCTATAAAAACAGACCTTGCCCCAAGTTTAATCCTTTCTTCGTGGCTCTTATCAGCGGTCAATGACATAAATGTAAACATGGCCCCGATTGGATTTACAATTACAAATATGGATGTGAATGCGTAGACAAAAAAGGCAAAGGCCACCATGAATTAAAGAGGTAAAAATGTTTTATAAATATTCTGTTTTTATATTCTTTTGTCCTATTTGACATTGAAAAATCAAATAATCTATCTTAAATTAAAAAAAAGAAATTATAAATTAAATTATCCCTGAACCGAAAAGCACTGCAAAGATTATAGCAAGTGTGTTCATTACCTTAATCAGTGGATTTATTGCTGGTCCTGCTGTGTCTTTTGATGGGTCGCCGACTGTGTCGCCTACTACAGCTGCAGCGTGTGCTGGGCTTCCTTTACCGCCAAGGTTTCCATCTTCAATGTACTTCTTTGCGTTGTCCCATGCTCCACCGCCAGTTGCAAGCATTAAAGCCAATAGGAATCCAGACAGTATGCTTCCGATTAACATCCCACCCAATGCTATCTTTCCCAGTACAAACCCCACTAGTAGGGGGGATACAACTGCTATGATACCTGGAAGCATTAACTCTTTTAGCGATGCCTTTGTGACAATGTCAACACACCTTGCATAGTCAGGCTCAGTTTTTCCTTCCATAATACCTTTCATCTCTTTAAACTGCCTTCTGACTTCTTCAACTATGGAAAATGCTGCTTTCCCGACCGCCTTCATACAAAGGGATGAGAAAAGGAAAGGTATCAATGCACCAAGGAATAACCCCACAATGACCTTTTCATCTGAGAGACTGAATATAATTTCCTGCCCAGGTACAAATCTTGCAATTTCATCGACATATGCAGCAAAAAGCGTAAGTGATGCGAGTGCTGCAGAGCCTATGGCAAAAGCTTTTGTTACTGCTTTTGTTGTGTTCCCAACTGAGTCTAAAGCGTCTGTTGTCTTTCTGATTTCATCAGGTAGGTGTGCCATCTCTGCGATTCCGCCGGCGTTGTCTGTTATTGGGCCGTAGCTATCAAGTGCAACTACTATTGCTGTTAGAGATACCATTGACATTGCGGCTATTGCTATCCCATAAAGACCAGCCAGTGAATGGGAGATCAGAATCCCCGCACATATTACTAAAACTGGCATAAGTGTCGATTCCATCCCGACAGAAAGCCCTGTGATGATATTTACCGCTGCTCCAGATTGAGAAGCGTGCGCAATGCTTCTAACAGGCCTATGTGGCTTTGCTGTGTAATATTCTGTGATAAAGAACATCAAAAGTGCGATGACTATCCCTACAACTGTAGTTAGGAATAATGCGATATCAAGCTTAAGGTAAGTTACAGTCACAAAGTAGAAGCCTATTAATGAGAAAATTGCTGAAGCAAAAACACCTTTGTACAATGTTTGCATTATGTTATCTTTTCCCCTTACAAAAAATGACCCTAGTATTGAGCCTATGATCCCTATCGCACCGAGGATCAATGGGTATACCACATAAATGTCATTTTTGCCAAGTGTAACCCCTAAAAGCATTGCACCTATGGCTGTTACTGCGTATGTTTCAAATAGGTCTGCCCCCATCCCTGCACAGTCGCCCACGTTGTCACCGACGTTATCAGCGATAACAGCAGGATTTCTTGGATCGTCCTCAGGTATGCCTTTCTCTATCTTTCCAATAAGGTCAGCACCGACATCAGCGGCTTTTGTGTATATCCCACCGCCGATTCTAGCAAATAGCGAGATTAAACATCCACCAAAACCAAATCCGATTATTAAGGCTGGATCCCTGTAAAAGTAGTAGAATCCGCTGACACCTAGTAAGGCTAAGCCTGCAACGGTCATCCCTGTTACAGCCCCTCCTTGAAATGAGAGCCTTAGGGCTTTTCCAACGCCCTGCTTTGCAATAGATGCAACCCTGACATTTGCCCTTGTGGATATACTCATGCCTATAAATCCGGCTAGAGCACTGAAAATAGCCCCAACGACAAACGTTACAGTAGTTTCAATATTAATGAAGATACCAAAAACAACTACAAGGATTGCTGCAATTACTGCTATCGTTGTATATTCTCTTTTTAGAAACGCCATAGCACCTTTGTATATGGCGTTTGATATTTTAAGCATGTTCTTATCGGTGACTTTGTATGATAGAACAACTTTTGCCAATACAAGACCATAGATAATACCAACTATCCCAATTAGGATAGCTATTAAAGTAAAGTCCATTTTTTCTAACCTCCTTTTTATTTCGTTTCAGAGGAGATTTATATTTAAGTATTGTGGTTAAAATTAGAAGAAAAAAGAATAGAAAAATTATTTAAGTTTTATTAACTCTTCGTACAATGCTTTTGCTTCTATAGTACCGTTATAGTAGGAGCTCAGTTGGGATACCGCCATGTCAAATAGTGATTTTGAATTTAGGTTTAGATCTTCTATTTCTTTTTTTATTACTGGATCGTTTAGGTCAGCACCAGTTGCATAGTAATAGATAGCACCGCCTGATAATTGAGTTGCCTCTTTAAGGCTTAAAGCACCGTTACTAAGGTTCTGTTGAGAATTTCTAAGAGTAATTATTAATTCAGTAGCCTTGGATTTTGCATCGGCATTTTTTATTTCCTTTGATTCATTAAATAGATCATTTATTTGACCTGAGTATGTTACACTTTTTTGAGATAGCTCATCGATTAATAGGGATTCAGATTCTAGAAGTGATAAAAGGTATTTGTTATCTACATTAACGCTAATTTTCTGTTTTTCAACATATTCGACTCTCTTGTCGACCTGTGCTTCATATGCTAAATATATAGTTTCTATCTCTTTTTGAGTCGCCTCAATTCTTCCATATGCTTGAGTAAAATTGTCGGGTATCTGGACCTGACCAATACACATTGCCGTAGAGCAGACTAAAAATAATGCTCCAATTACTAAAAACTGTCTCTTCATGCCTATCACTATTGTTAGGATTGAAGAGCCGTTTTTAAAGTTTTTGTCTTAGATTTATACGTAGGGGTAAGAAAGCTTTAAAAACTGGAGTTGCGACCTATTTCAAAGGAGGGATTACATGGGTGACAAAAAGCAAGTTGAGGTCAGGACTTTACGGGAAGGGGGATTCATTCTAATCGATGATGAGCCATGTAAAATTATTAAGATTCAAACATCTTCTCCTGGAAAACATGGCGCAGCCAAGGCTAGGATTGAGGCTTTTGGGGTCTATGATGACAAGAGAAGGACAGTTGTTAAGCCCACTTCTGATAAGGTCTTTGTGCCTATAATCGATAAGAAAAGTGGTCTAGTAAACGCTGTAATGGGCGAGAAGATTCAGCTTATGGACATGGAAACTTACGAAACTTTTGAGATCCCTTTGCCAAGTGAATTTAGCGCTGAAGAGCTCGAAGGCAAAGAAGTTGAATACCACGAAACGATGGGCAAAATAAAGATTGCAAGAATTAAAGGATAAAACTTTTTTTATAAAAATAAATAAAAAAATTAAATTTTTAATTTATTTATCTTAGTTGAGATACTAACTGCTGAGCAGCGAGCCTTGTTTCTTCCCTGTTTGCACCGGCAACAATCAATGCATCGTATCCTCTGCCGAATGGGTCTGCTATCCATTCCCACTCACCAGGTGATGATGTCCAGTCAACTGTTGATGCGCCCATGTTACCAAGGTCACTTACAATGCTGTTGTATACCGGTCCACCTATAAGAATTAGATTCTTTTGAAGTGATGCGGTATTTATTTCAATGTCAAGCTTTATGAGCTCAATTGGGTCGATGTTTACGTTCTTGGTGTATGTTATTGACTGTGCTGTGTCTATTGTGGTCTGGTTTATTGTGATCTTTGCACCGTCAGTGTCGGTAGAGTCGCTGTTTGCAGCTCCGCCGTAAACCTTTATTGAATCATTTAGTGATTCCTTATTCAATGTTTTGTTTGCCTTTCCAAAGTCTACATCGCTGATTGTTACAGAGAAGTAGTTCTCTGGACCGTTAACTGTGAATGCAGTTTCACAGTCTGGTATGTCTATGTTGTCACAGAGCTGTAGTTCTAGGGTGTCAAAGTTTGCATCTGGGCATGGCGCACATGCAGGTGCTGGCTGCCATAGTATATACCGTGCCTCATCTAATGTATTATCAACGAACTCCCAAGGTGCCCAGCTTCCAACGACTTGGCCCTTCTCATCAGTCACGGTGACTACGGGCCCATCATAGCCTGTATCAGCATCAGTTACATTTACGACTTTTCTCCATCCACCTGTAATGGCCAATCCATAGTCGTTTGGTGTTGTGACGAATGGGTCACAGCATCCCTTGTCTTCAAACCAACCAAAGTCTTCAACTGCATAGATGTTGAACTCTGCAAGATATGTACCGTCTGCACCGACGAATGTCTTGATACCGTCGAGCATGAAGGGTATGTAGTTGAAAAGGGTGTATGCTCTTCCATCTACTTCCTTTGTCTTTGATATCTTTACCGTGTATGGGTCGTATTCGTTTCTATGTGTTGGGTTGGATGTGAATGCTCCTCCTCCGCCGTATATTGCGCAGTCTGGGCAGCATGGTCCGCATAATCCAAGAGAGTCCATGACCATTATGAAGCTAAATGGTGAGGTAAGTTCTGGTCCAGCGACCGTAATGAATGCCTTGTTTTCGTAGATGTTTACGTCAGATAGGTTTATTGTCCATCCGTGGAAGGAGTAAGAGTCCCCTACCTTCATGATCTTTTCTTTCTCTGCATACGGTTTACCATATGCAAAGTATGCGCCTAAGTTAACATTTTCATCTATGCTGTATGTTGCACCTGCAAATAGTGGTGTGTAGTACTTGCCAAGGAATTTAATTTCATTTAAACGACCTTTTACGGCTGTTTCAAAGTCTACCATACCGTCGCAGTGGCTTATTCCACAGATGTTCTGACCGTTTTCGAGAAGCGGGTATCTGATTTCTGCAGTCCTGTATACTATACCTGAAGCAGAACCCCTGTCTCCCCTCATATCAACAATGCCGTCTGGTATTGTTTCTATATCATCTAATATAACCTGGATTTCTTCGTGTGCTTCCATTGCTGTACCTGTTCCACCGAAGATGTAGTCACAGTCAGTTGTTTGGTCGAACTTAAGTCCTACTTTTGGATCATCAGATACATTAACCCATGCTCTTGTTGTGAAGAATGCGTATTCAAGGTCCCATGACCCATTTCCATTGTCATAGCTTCCGCCGGCGTATGTAACTACTGTTGGTTTTGCGATTATTCCATCTGTTGGTGAATCGTTCACATCTGTAGTTACAAGCCAGTATTTGCCTGTGCCTGCTCCGGATGTTGCAGAACCCTTATATATTCTGTCATTTGCGTCCCAGTCCTTTGGGCTGTTTGAGAACCAAAGGGTGTTCAACTCTCTTGCAACTACATCGTTTTGAATTGGGTTTCTTATCTCCTTTGGCATAACTATTGCTACAGAGATATCATACCCATTTATTTCTTTTTCTCCTTTAACTCCGTCTCCAGATGCAGTTTCCCAGAACATTGAGGAGTAAAGCTCATAGTCTACAAACCATTTTGCATTTGCTCCTGCTAGAGTTGTGCATGATGCATTGTAGTAGGCAATTTGTTTGTGCTTATCGTATGTGTAGTTGTAGTCCATCATGTAGTCAAAAGTTGCGCTTGCAGACCTTGTAACAGTCTTTGTTTCTTCAACTGTTGCCATGTTTCCGACTGCTGCTGCAATTATAGATGCAGAAACTACGTCAGATGCGTTGGCTGTTGCACCAACGGCGATGACAACGTCAGGTTCTCCTGTGATTGGATCAATGAAAAAGCTTTTTGGCGGAACTGTTGCGGCTGATGCTGCTCCTGCTAATGTTGCTCCTAACATCAAGGCCCCCGTTAAAGCGGCTCCTAACATTTTTATTCTCATATTATTTCACCTCTATTGCTAAACAATAACGTTTAGCTATAATATAATATTTTTTAATAGTATATAAATCTTTTGGTTGCAATAATATAGAAAAAAATTATTAATAATATTATATATAATATACAATGACTTGATAAAATAATGACTATAATTTACTAAATAAATGTCAATAAAGGCACAATGAAACCGCAAAACAAGGCCTATATATAAAGTATTACGTTAGAAGATGGTAATTGCCTTTAAAAAAAGTATTAAATAAAATAAAAGAAAAAATAAAATATATTTATTTTAATTTAGTTCAACATTGCAACTAGGTCTTCTGCTGCCATTCTTGTTTCTTCTCTGTTGGCACCAGCAACGATTAATACATCGTATCCCCTTGCCATTGGGTCTGCTATCCATTCCCATTCTCCGGCAGAGGTAGCCCAGTCAACTGTGGATGCTCCCATGTCGACTAAGTCCTTTACGATGCTGTTGTATACTGGTCCACCGACAAGAATCAAGTTCCTTGTGTTTGTGGAGGTGTTCATTTCGATGTCAAGCTTTATGAGCTCAACTGGGTCGATCTTGACGTTTGCAGTGTATTTTATTGTCTGGCCTGCTGTGGTCATCTTGATTTTAAGGTTTGCGCCGTCTTTGTCTGTTCCTTTGTAGTTTCCTCTGTATGGATCTGGAAGGACTATATATCCTAATGTTGTAGTATCCTCAGTATTGTTGTTCCATTTACCAAAGTCAACATCGACTACCTCTACTGTGAAGTAGTTATCTGGACCGTTTATTGTGTAGGATGTTTCACATTCTGGAACAATTATGTTGTCACAGAGCCTTAGTTCAAGTGTGTCGAAGTTTGCATCTGGACAGAAACCGTTGCACACTGGAGCTGGCATCCACTGGATGAATTTGCCAGGTATTTCTGTCTCAGTTGCATCAACGAACTCCCAAGGTGCCCATGTGCCTCCACCTTGGTTTTGATCCAAGGTGACTAAGGGCCCATCATACTCTGTGGTAGTTTCATTTACGACTTTTCTCCATCCACCTGTAATGGCCAATCCATAGTCGTTTGGTGTTGTGACGAATGGGTCACAGCATCCCTTGTCTTCAAAGTATCCGAAGTCCTCAAGTGTATAGAGGTTGAACTCTGCGAGATAGGTACCGTCTGCACCGACGAATGTCTTGATACCGTCAAGCATGAAGTTTACGTACCTGAAGAAGTTGTATGCATAGTCATCCTTTGTCTTTGTGACTGTTGTCTTTACTATGTATGGGTCGTACTCGTTTCT
>JBAYOH010000027.1:0-19841 GCA_041678455.1 Methanofastidiosum sp. | reverse complement strand
TGCTTTGTTGAATAATTCCTCTCAAATGAACCGCAAAGCTTAAACTCTTTACAAATCCTAATTATTCATGCAAATGGATTGGACCAAATATAATAAACAGTTAGTGGAGAGGGGCTAATTTTACCTGTCCTTAGATTTTTTAAGCGCATGGTGGGGGAAGAGTTAGACCGAATGAACAGGGATAAGCGTGGCAGGCCATACACTTACACCGATTCATTCATCAAGTTTACAGTTTTTCTACGTGTGGCATTCTCTTTGGAGTATAGGCAGACCGAAGGGGTTCTAAGGGCTCTTTCAAAGCATATATCAAAATTAGACTCGGCAGACTACACTACACTTTGGAGAAGCTCACCTAAACTCAGTTTCAGCACTCCGAAGGCTATCAAAGATCCAAGCAGAGTAATTATAGTAGCGGCATAGGAATAAAAACGACAAACAGAGGTGACTGGCTTTCAGTGGTCTATGAAAGAAGGAAAAACTCGTTTCACGAGAAATTTTGGATAGTGCACCCAGTTTTTTTGTTTTCTATATGAGGATATTTGGTGTATGTAACCTTATAATGACGCTATTGGGAAATGGCTTGATTACTTCTATATCGGCAGTAGCAACAACAATGAGAGGATTTGGCCCAGGATTTAGTTTCATTGGGCCATGATTAATTATAGCTATTTACCCCCAATATGGAAACTTCTTTTAGGCTTCATTGTGCTCGCCAGAAGATTAGAAGTTTTCGATCTGCTTGTTTTTATTGCTCCGCCCTTCTGAAAAGATTAAATTTATAAGATTAAATCTTCAAAGCAGGGAGAAGATTATAATTATGCAATGGGGCCTAAAATGCGAACCAGAAGCGTGTTACCGATAATAGGTAGAATAGTGATAATGATAGCAATTTCAATGGTGGCTCCGTTACTATGTGCTCTTTACTATGGTGAAAAAGAAATCTTTGTTTTTATTGCGTGTATCATTATTACTGCTATATCCGGATACTTATTATCGAGAATAAGAGGTAATAATGAAGGTCTTAGGTTAATTGAGGGAATGGCTGTTGTCTCTTTAGGCTGGGCGATAATAACGGTCTTTGGGGCATTGCCATTTTACCTTAGTGGAACTTTAGGATTCATAGACGCATACTTTGAAACAATGTCAGGGTTTACTACCACAGGAGCTACCGTTATCAATAATGTAGAAATACTCTCAAAATCCCTAATATTCTGGAGGGCTTTTACCCAATGGATCGGAGGAATGGGTATAATTGTCCTTGCCATAGCAGTTCTTCCTATTCTTTCCATTGGGGGGATGCAGATGTTTGACGCTGAATCACCTGGGCCTAAACTTGACAAATTGAAACCACAAATTAGAGAAACTGCAAAAATATTGTACGGTGTGTATCTATTATTTACAGTTGCCCAGATTATTCTACTATTGATTGGTGGGATGAATTTATTTGACTCAACATGCCATGCTTTTACTACATTTGCAACAGGAGGATTTTCTACAAAAAATCTAAGCATTGCGTATTATAATAGTACATATATTGAAGCCGTTGTGATAATTTTCATGTTTTTATCAGGTACCAATTTTATGTTGCATTATAATTTATTGCGAGGAAAATTCAATTATTTTAAAGATCGAGAATTTATGTTTTATACGGCAGTTGTAATAGGTTCTATAGTTCTTATGACTTTAGATCTTTCGTATAATGTTTATGGGAATATTATTGATTCGTTTAGATATGCTTCGTTTCAAGTTACAAGTACAATAACTACCACGGGATTTGTAACGACAAATTCTGATTTATTCCCCTCACATTCTAAATTAATCCTATTAGTTTTAATGTTCATTGGCGGATGTGCTGGATCTACTGCAGGTGGCATAAAAAACATCAGAATTCTTATTATTTTAAAGTATTTATACCGAGAGATATATCAATACATTCATCCAAATGCGATTCTATCCGTAAAATTAGGTAACGAAACAGTTCAAGAGAATATCCTAAAAGATATAATAGCATTTTTTATAGGTTATATTATTATATTTGTTGTTGCTACGACCATTGTTACAGCTTATGGAATTGATATTATTACTGCTATTTCTAGCGTAGCCTCAACCCAAGGGAACGTTGGCCCAGGATTTGGGCTTGTAGGGCCAATGACTACTTTTGCTGGACTACCTGCTTTCATCAAAATAGTTTTAACTTTCTGTATGTGGGTAGGTAGATTAGAAATATTTACAGTTATGGTTCTTTTCATACCAGACTTCTGGAAAGAATAAAAAATTAAATTAGTTCTTTCTCGACAAGATTTATGGCTTCGTCTATTTTTTTCTTTAATGCAGGAGGTAATCCTTTGATGTCTATGTCCAAAAATCCTCTGACTATTGCTGCGGTTGCTTCATCATGAGTAAATCCTCTTGACATTAAATAAAATATTTCTTCTTCAGCAATCTTTCCAATGGCCGCTTCATGACTTAAGTCAACATTTGGATGTTTTGCCTCTAATTCTGGAATTGCAATTATACTACCTTTCTCAGATAGCATCATCCCCATACATTCTAGATGCCCCCTTGCATCTGGGGCTTCCCCAATTATATCCCCCCTAGAGTAAATAGTGCCACCTTTACTGATAGCTCTTGAAAGTATTTCGGCACTTGAACCATTTCCCTTGATTATAACACGACTTCCTGTATCAACTACGGAGTTATCCATTGCCACTATCACGCTACTCATTATTGCTGTTGAGTTATTCCCATTTAGGTGAACTGTAGGGTACATTTGAACAATTTTAACTGGATTCATGATGATATAGTTACTTATGTAAGTTCCACCTTCTTCAACTATGGCAGCACTTCTTGGCCTAACCTCAATATTATGTTCCCAGTTATGAATCATAGTAAAAGAAAGTTTAGCGTTCTTTTTGATATAGAATTCAGATATTCCAAGATGCATGCCCGTTGTAAGCCTAGGGTGTGATGCACAACCGGAGATTATATTTAGTTCAGAATTCTCTTCAGCGATTATAATATTATGGACTTTTTGCTTCTTAGGTGACTTTAAATAAAGACAAGCCTCAACTGGGAAGTTTACCTTAGTTCCTGGAAGAGATCTTATAAAATATCCATTTACCTCTTCGACATCAACTTCTTTTGTATATTCGTCCTTATCCTTAGAAACTACTTTCCAGTAATAATCATGAAGCCAATCATATTTTTCAAGAGCTTGTTTAATCCCAATCATTTCTATACCAGATGCGAAACTTGAAGAAGTCTCAACTTTTTGGTCTACCTGAAGGAATATTGCTGAACGTTTGTCTTTATCCATTTCAATTCCGACTTTTTCCAATTTGTCCTTTACATCTTTTTCGAGTTCTGGAATCCCTTTAGGCATTTCTCAACACACCCCTCGTAACCTTTCTTACTTATCTCTTCAAGCATATCATATGGATTACCCATACAGGCGACCATACCCCTGTAAAGAATCACACCGTAATCAGCATCAACATAGTCTAGAATATGACCTTGATGCGTAATAATAAGGCCTGATTTTTTTCTATTTTCTGATTTCTTTTTTCTATCTAGTAATTCACTCATTGCATTCCCAATTAATGCGATGTTTTCTAGATCTACCCCACTATCAGGCTCATCGAACAGAGCTAGATCAGGATTTAGAGTCAATAGCTGAAGAATTTCTGAACGTTTTACCTCGCCTCCAGAGAAACCAACGTTTAAACTTCTGTTCAAAAATTTCTCCATATTCAGCATCTGTGCATATTCATATATTTTGCTCTGATCAGTTCCACTATGCTTGGCGCAATTAATCAATGTATCAATTAACTTTAAACCACTAACTTTTGCCGGGGTCTGGAAGCTCATACCCATCCCCATTTTGACTCTTTGATCTGTTGTTAAATTATTTATTTCTTGATTTTTAAAAAAGATCTTACCGTAAGTTATCTTAAATGCAGGGTTTCCAATCAAAGTCATTAGTAAAGAAGTCTTACCATTTCCGTTTGGTCCAAAAAGAACATAGGTTTGACCTTCTTTTATGTATAGATTCACATGATTAAGGATAGGGTTACCTTCTACTTCGGTCCCAAGATTTACAACTCTCAACATAATAATCCCTGATAAGTAAATATGAGAAGGCTATTTATTTGTTGCTATTAAGAATTATAAGGATAAGCATTATATCATCTAAAATCATATTTATTCCAATGAAAAGAATAATAATGCATGTAGATCTTGACTCATTCTATGCTTCTTTAGAAGAAAACAGAGACAGCAGGATAAGAGGCAAACCTGTTGTAATATGCGTTTATTCTGGTAGAACTGAAGATAGCGGTGCTGTGAGCACCTCAAATTACAAAGCTAGAGCATTAGGGATTAAGGCTGGTATGCCCATAGTAATTGCAAAGAGAATTGCAAAGGGCAAAGATGTTGCATTCTTACCTGTCGACATGGATTATTATAGAGAAGTATCAGATAGAATAATGGATATAATAGAAGATGAATCAGATATAATGGAACAAGTAAGCATTGATGAAGCCTACCTAGATGTTACTGAAAGGACAGATGGCCATTTAGATAAGGCGATTGAAATAGCAAACATAATAAAAGAAAAGATAACTTCTCAAGAGGGTCTAACTGCATCAGTTGGCATATCTTCTAATAAATTTGTTGCTAAGATGGCATCTGATTTTCAAAAACCAAATGGATTGATTGTTGTAAAGAAAGGAGAAATAATATCATTTCTAAAAAATCTAAAAGTTTCTAAATTACATGGAATTGGGAGCAAAACGACTAAATCTTTAAATGATCTTGGTATTGAAACTGCAAGTGATTTAGGATCATACGATTTAACAAGGCTTGAAGTAGTATTTGGAAAGAATAATGCCAAACTTCTTCACGATAAATCGTTAGGCTTAGACGAAACTCCGGTTGAATCAAGAGATAGAAAACAACTTTCAAGAATAGGAACACTGAAAGAAGATACAAAAGATAAAAATGTGATTTTTGAAAAAATAGTTGAGCTATCAAAAGATATGGAACTAAGATTAATAAAAAACAACGTTTCATTTAGGACTGTATCTTTAGTTACTATTGATACTGAACTAAAAACTCAAACAAAAAGTGAAACAATACCTCAAACTAAGGACATACAAAAAGTTGTTTCAGTTTCTAAACAGTTGCTTGAAAAATACTTCCAAGAAAATTTTGATAAAAAATTGAGGAGAGTTGGAATAAGGGTATCCAATCTAGAGTTTTCAAAAAGCCAGAGAACTCTTGATGAATTTTAGTAATACATTTTATCCATACTTACCTTACCTTTAGATATAACTATACCTTCGTTTTCTAATAGTCTCTTTTTCATTTCAAATCCCCCACCAAATCCGCCAAGACTTCCATCTGCCCTTAATACTCTATGACAAGGTATTACTAATGGAAAAGGATTAGCAGCAAGTACATTACCTACTGCCCTTGCGCCCTTTGGAACACCTGATGATTTTGCTATTTTCGAATAAGTACTTACATATCCTCTTGGTATATTAAAATCAGCAATTAATACTTTTTTTTCAAAGTCTGTGCATATGTCAAAATCAAGAAAGTCGAGATTAAATTTAATGTTCTCTCCTGAAAGAAATCTCTTTATTTCAAAAATAAATTCATTCAAAGAGTTGGATTTTTTTGCAGAGGGGTATTCTTCCTTAATTTTAAAAAGTAAGTTATTTTTATTTCTAGGAAGAAATATCTTAATTACTTTTGTTTGATTATTATCTTCTTTCCAGACCAATCCGTAAGTTCCCAAACTAGAGACTTCTAGATTATAAAAATACTGCATAATATCTTTTGAATTTATTTAATTAACTCTTCAACTTCCTTTTTCCCTTTTTCTAGCTCTTGTGCTTGTTGTTTATCCAAGGCCAACAAAAGAGTTTGGAATTCGCCCACATGAGTCTTTTCCTCTTTTGCGATATCTAAGAAAAGCATTTTTATATTTTTATTTGTGGTCATAGCTGCAAGTTGTTCATATAAATTTATTGCATCTAGTTCGGCTATAATCCCTGCCCTTAATATTTCCTTGTCTATCTCTTCTTTTTTTAACTTATCAAGATTTATTGGTATATTGGAAAGCATATACACACCCACAATTTAATCATCTTTTAGCTTTATATTGTTTTTGGAGTATCAAAGGTCAACGGTAGTTTTAGAAAAAGTGCCTTGATTCTCAACTCTTGATACTCCGTCTCTTTTTGTAACTCTTAATACATGATCAACATAGCTTTCAATTTCTGGCTCATGAGAAACTATTATTACTTGATTCATGCCAAGCATATCGAGAACATCCCGTACTCTGTCCATCTGCTTTCTTGAAAATCCATCTGTCGGTTCATCAAGGATTATAATATCTTGTGTTTTTATTTCATCAACAAGATTATTGATTATCCTGTTTAAGGCAAGCCTATAAGCAAGTGCAACTGAAGTTCTTTCCCCCCCCGAGAGGGATTCATAATCTGCGTCAAATCCTTCCTGCCTCAAAACTGGTGTGAAATCCTCATCTATTGAAACTTCTATCTCATTGCCTTCAAGCAGATTTTCAAGCCATTTTGAAAAGTAAGATTCAAATTGCATCCTAAGGGATTCCATAAACTCTTTTTCAATTGTTTCCATTAAACTAATGAAATAATTATCAAGCCAATTGGAAATTTTTTGAAGTTTCTCGCTTATACGAAGGTATTTCTTCTTCTCGTCAATTTCTTTACTAACTCTTAGGAAATCATTTCCAAGGAGCTCAATCTCTTTTAATTTTTCTGCTTCTTCTCTCTCTTTTTTGATTTTTTCCTCAGTTATTTTTTTTAATTCTTGAGAAATTGCCTGTTTTTCATCATCTATGCCTAAAAATTGTTTTAAGTTCTCTTTTAGATTACTTATAGTCACTAATAAATTATTCTTTTTAGTTTTTAAAATTTCTATATCTTTCTTAATATTCAAAGCTTCTTTGTATTTGCCAATAAGTTCAAGACTATAATCTTTTCTTTTCTCAAGTTCATCTATCTCGGATTCAATCGGGACGAGTATTTCTATTTCAGCTAGAATTTGTTTTTGTTTTTGAGATCTATTATAAATTATTTCTTCTAATGGAGAGATTTGAGAATTTAAATTATTAAGCTCCTTTGATAAAATGGTAAATGAATCTGTATCATTGATTAAACGTTCAAGTGTTACTATTTTATCTTTTTCAGAAGCAATTATGTTTTTGGACTTATTATCTATCTCGATATCGATCTCTTTTAACTTAGTTTCCACTTTTTTAATAAGTTTATTTGTTCCATTTGAAGTGATTTTGAAGTCATTTACCTCTTTCTCGATTCTTTTTATTTCGTTCTGTCGGTGATCCTCAGATATATTCTGTTTACATAGGGGGCACAATCCAATACCTTTCAGATTTCTCAGTGATAGTAAATCAGATTCAAGAGATCTTAGATTTCCCATAACTATTGAATTTTGTTCTTTGTATTCTGAGATCTTCGTATTATATCTTTCCTTTGATTTTATCAAAGTATCGATTTCTTTGTTACTTCCTTCTTTTCTTTGATATATATCTTCAATATTTTTTTGTATTCCTGATATTTCATTTCTTATTTCATCGATAGTTCTATCGTAGTTACCTTTTAGAGCGGAAATGGAATCTTTCTTCAATTTTATTTCTTTAGAAATTTTATCAAGAAATCCCTTTTTTTCTGATAATTCAACTTCAAGTTTTCCAATCAAAATATTACAATTAATAAGCTTCTCCTTTTTCTCTTTAGATTTTTTTAGATTGTCTAAAATAATTTTAATATCTTTTTCAATAGAAGAAATCTTCTTCTCGATATCAATCTCTTCTTTGTCTTCTAGGATTTGTTTAATTTTTTGTTCGAGAGTAGATAGATTTTGATTATAACTTTTTAATTCTCCTTCTTTTGCCGCAACTTCTTTTGAAATGTTTTGGAATTGCTTAAATTTTTCTTCTATTTCTTCAGATTTTTTCATAATCGTAATTTCTTTTATATTGAGGCTCTGTAAAAATTTTTTTATTTCCGTTATTTCACTTGTTAGTTTCTCTTTTTTCCCAAAAATAATCTTAAGCTCTTGATTTTTTTCATTTAATCCTTTGGATAAGAGTTCGTAACTTGATGCATTTCTTTTAAGTTCAAGTCTTAGATTGTTAGAATTGTCCCTTATAGTCTTATATCTGTCAATGCCAAAGATCCTCCTAAGTATCTCCATTCTATCATCTCTCTTAGATAATAGAATTTGTTTCATTTCCTCCTGTGGAGTATAAACTGTGTATCTGTATATTGGATTTTTTTGTTTTGAGGATAGTCCTTTTGGATATCCCAATAAAGACAGTATCTCTGATTTAAGTTCGCTGGGCGTCATTTCTTTCCTGTTGCCATCGATTGAGATATATCCAGTTATCTGAGAGATTGCTTCTCCTTTCTTTTGCAGACTTCTCCCAACTATTATTTCTTTTCCCTCCAGTTCAAATTCTAAACGGACCATCCCCTCTCTCTCGCCCCGTCTAAGAAGAGAAGAAGCCAAAATATCCCCCAAACCAAAAAGTGCAAACTCTATTGCCAAAAGTATTGTTGATTTACCAAATCCAATGTCCCCCGACAACAAAAACGATCCTTCTGGAAAATCAATTTTTTGATGTTGATAACTTCTTATGTTAAGCATTTCAAGGGCGAGAAGTTTCATCCAAATCCTCCAGAAGATTATTTTTTGAAAGATAATCTATGGACTCGCTAAGAATTCCTTTGCTATAATCGTCTTTTTTTTCGCCTTCCTTTTTTTCTCTTGATAAAATATTCATGAAAGTCTTTACAAACGAAACAGTTTCTATTTGACAATCTTTTATTTTAATCTGATCTTTATGTCGGACGATTACATCTTCCTCAAGTTTTTCCTTTGTAAATGAAGAATTTTTTATTTCCTTAAATTCTTTGGTCTTAATTTCTCTTGTATCTCTTTTTATTAAAAGTGCACCTTTATTTTCTAGATACAAATTAATCTTTTTGAAATTAATGTCTGAAAGACTACCTTCGATTTTTCCCTTGAACTTTAATATAACTATGCTGCCTTTTAAATCATTTATATCTGCTACCTGTCTGACTTTCTCTTCAACATTAATTGTATGGGCCCCTTCCAAATTGATTTCTAAAAGGATTACTGGAGCAACTTTTATTGAGATATACCTTTTGTTTAAGATCCCATTGGTATAATCAACTAAGTAAAATCCTCCTCCTTTGGAAGATAAAAGTTCATCAATATTATTTGGGAATAATGCGCCAGGGAATACCAC
Source organism: Methanofastidiosum sp. (assembly GCA_041678455.1). Taxonomy (GTDB): domain Archaea; phylum Methanobacteriota_B; class Thermococci; order Methanofastidiosales; family Methanofastidiosaceae; genus Methanofastidiosum. Next base: position 10,501 of record JBAYOH010000027.1, on the reverse strand, counting down.
GTTTTTATATTCGCCCAACTCGAATTCTCCCTTTTCATGAATGTGCCCGCCTGCATAATAAAAAAATCCTTTTGGAAACAAAGATATTGGCATCGACTCCATTTGATAAAGATTGTTTGGTTTTAGCTCTTCGATGGCTGAGTGAAATAAAAATATTTTTTGCCCTTCTTGTTTTTCTAAATCTTCTCTATCAAGTACAGTATATGCGGCCTTCTCTAAGCTACCCCTAATCCCAGATATTCCATAGAGTTTAATTTTAGTTTTTTCGTCTATAACTCCCTTTAGGATTAGCTTTCCTTCTGTTTGCTCCCCAGAAGTAACTCTTTTTAGAAGACCTGCTTCCTGAAAAACTTTTAGTATTGTTCTGCCTGTAGGGGAAAAATCGTGGGAACCTTCAATAACGTAGACGGGTATTTCTTTTATTTTAAGCTCATATAATTTTTTTGCGGCCTTTGCCATAACATCAATTGTAGGATTAGACGAATCAAAAAGATCCCCAGAAATCAAGATAAAGTCAACATTTTCTTGAATAGAGATATCAATGGCTTTTTCAAATGTTTTTATCCCAATTTCTCTTAATGTATCTTCTCTCCAACCTCCCAAATGAATGTCGGCCATATGCGAGAATTTCACTCTAAGTCGACCCCTCTAAAAACAGTTTTATCTTTTACATATGGTTTATCAGCTTTGAAGATGTCTTCAAAAGGGGGTATTTTCAAAGGTATTGCTAATTTAGAAAATGTAGAAGTTAGAAGTGCCTCGCCTATATCAAGGCTGGCAATGTTTCTTGATTCTTCAGATATGTCTTGAGGAGAGCTTTCTATTAATGCATTTCTCTCATTTGACATTTCAGTTCCCATGATTATTTTTGTATTCATATTTGCAAGTATCTCCTTTGGGATAAGGCTTGGAAGTTGAGTTATGGCTACAAGTCCTACTCTAAATTTTCTTCCTTCTCTAGCAATTGTTCCAAAAATATTTGCTCCTTTATCGAGTACCTCTTTTCCAAGTACCCTTGGAGCCTCTTCAATAATTATACTAACACATGGTTTATTTTGGAGGTATCCTTTAGAACTTAAATCCCGATATCGAGAAAAAATACCCTCGGCAAATATGCCCCCTATCAAAAGTTCGACTTCTCCCCCAAGTTTTGAAGTATCAATAATTACAGTTTTTCCATTTTCAAGATAATCCACTACATTCTTTATTGTAGTTACACCACTATTATTTGAGAACAAACTACTCCTAAACGAGATATGCCCATCTTCTGAAGATACTCCAAATACATTATTGAATTTTCTTTTAAGAACATCAAGTGTTACCACCGAAACTCCATCCTCTCTCTCCGCAAGTACAATATTTTCGATCCAATTTTCTTTATCCCTGTTATAAAATAGGTATATACATTCTATTTGGGCTTCTGTCAAAGAAACTATACCAGTTAGATGCCAAGGTTTTATTGTTTTTAAATCAAGAATTAGAGTGTTTGTGCCTGGTAGAGGATTTGTTGAATAGTAGACAATCTTATTTCTAGCATTGGGATGATCTTTCAATCCTTTTTTTGTCCTCCCATAATATTCATCATGAGGATCAATAACTAACAAACCAGCATAAGTTTCGTTCAATAGATTGTAAGTCAGGACTTTAACAAGGTTAGATTTTCCCTTACCAGTAGAAGCTGAGATTAACATATGGTGGGTGATAACATCATCCCCTTTAAGAAATACATCAATGTCCAGGACTCTTGAACCACTTCTTATTTTACCAAAGTAAAGTGGTCTGTTTGGTTTTTCAAGAAATCTTAGATCATCTTCTTTTATCCTTTCAACTGCAGAAAAAAATTTAGGAAGTTTTTTTGGGAGATGATATCGATTTGGAGTGACAAAAAGGATAGGCTTTAGGATAATAAGAATGAAATTTGAAAGTTCACTGTCTAAAAAAGATAGATTAGAAACTTCCTCTAATTTTAAACCTGCTGCTAAGCTTCTAATTCGCTCAGGTATTTGAGATCCATATGAGATATCAAAAACTTGTAGTATAAAATATCCATTATTTTCTCTTGTGACGAGTAGTTCTCCAAGTTCTACATCTACTCCTGTTTTCTGTCTGATTATTATCCCGCTAAAATTACCAGATACAATTTTTCCTACGATATCCAAATCAACAACTCCTACATCCACTGTAAACTATCGAGAACATCATGAGCATCCTCAACGCTAATATTTTCTTCTATAAATTTTAGCATTTCCTCATCGTCGCAAAGAGACATGAACAGCGCCTTGTGTGTTTCTTTTTCGTCACCTCTGATTCTCGCAATATAATCTGCGTCCACTAAACCATAAGGATAGCCTGGAAATCTAAGGTCAACAGAGTTAGAAGCTATTATGCCCAAGACTTCTTCTACACCTTCTCTACCAAGTATTTTTGCTCTATTCTTTTCTATTTCAAATCTGAAGGTGTATCTTGATGAAGAGTGAAATTTAACAAAATACATTTCAGCGTTATGATCGGGGTGATTTATTTCTGCTACAGGCGCATAATACCATAATTTATTAGGGCATATTTTATTTCCTAAGAGTTTTATTGCATAAGGTAATGATCTCCCTTTTGAGGTGTAAAGTCTAGACCTTTTAGCAATCCCACAAAAAGTGACTTCTTTTTCGCTGGCGGCGTCATAGGCTTTCTTAGAATAATTATATTCCCCTATAATAGCCGTTTGAAGTGATCCGTCTCTCACCAAAATATCTCCTTTTTCAAGTTCGTTTTGAATTATTAATTCAGATATTTTCCACTCGAGATATCTTCTTGCAACACCACACACAGACCCTAATTCGGCCCTGAAATTTCTATTTGATATTGTGGGATCGTGAGAGTTTATGATCCTATCTGTCTCTTCAATGTCAACTCCATAATTTTTTGAAAATGGAAAGAGCTTAAAATGGAAATCAATGTCTTTTCCCTTCCCAATAGCTTTGCCAAAGACATAAAACTCAAATTTTTGAGGCAAATTATTTGGCATGAGTATTATATTATTTTTAAATATGTTAAAATATATCCGGACAAACCCCAAATAAGCAGAAGGTGAAGAGAATAACTCAATATTCCCTCCATCGATATATGTGACCTTTTTAAGTTGGTCACTGAGGCTAAATTCTCTAACATTATTTTTACTTAAAGGAACGGAAGAATATCTCTTATCACTAAACTGAGGTTCCTCACCTTCTAAAATATCAAACCGATAGTTTTCTTCATTTTTTATTAAATTGATAATATCTTTTATTATTTCTATATTCATCTGTTTTAAAAATGAAAATTGAATATAAAAAACTATCTTCTAAAATTATTCTATAAATTCAGCCTTAATGCCACCAACTGCTCGAGCTATAATATTGTAGAATCCGGCAAATATTATCCCTGAAATTGTTCCTAAAATAGCATATACTATTGGGAACATTATTATTCCACTCAAAGCAACTAGTGCTCCAGTATTTGGCGGAATATTATAATAGATGTCGGGATAAAATTGAGGGCCAAATGCTCCAGTAATTACAAAAGTAATTACAAATATTATCCCAGCAATTAAACCCGTTATTAGTCCAATAAAGAAAAGCATTTTGGCAACTGAACCAATATCAAATTTTTTTATCTCTTTCACCATTAAATCACAGAGTATCTAAAATACATAAAGATAAATAATTATCGTATAAAATTAAAGGGAAAAAATTACAAATAGTATTTCATTTCAAGAGAGTTCTCAGCGAAACCACATGCTTTGTAGAATTTTTTAGTCATGGGGTCACCACCTTCAATTGATACTGTAATGTACTTGCATTTGACCCTCTTTCCATAGTTTATTGCGGCCTCTAAAAGTTCTGCTCCAACGCCTTTCCCTTTGTATTCGTCCTTTATGACAATGTCTTCAATGTGACATACATTGTAACTGTAGAACAGTATTGGCTTAACGAAAAGTGATAAGAATCCACAGATTTCAACACTATCAAGTAAATTCTCTTCGGCAACAAATATTTTTATATTTGGGTTTTTGATATATTCGGTAAGTATCTTATTAAAATTAGCAATTTCATCAGGAGATTTAAGGGGTACATTGTGCAAACTATCAATAAGATCGTATATATTATATCTGTCTCTAAACGAAGCTTCTCTAACCCTCAACAAATTCACCTTATCAGATTTAATATTTAAAGTATATAAAATTAATTTATAATTACCGGTTCTATTTAAAAATTAATCTGTTTCTTTCTCGTTATTAAAGGTTGTCATCCTATTTCTTGCATCAGATTTCATGTTTTTGAGCTTTGGAAGATTATAAGAAGTGATAATGCCCGAAAAAACTAAAACAAACCAAAATGAAATTATCCTATCCAAAATAGTAGCGGTGAGAGCGACGTTCTTCCCCACTTTTAAAGCTGCATACAATACTGACATAGTAACTTCGACTATACCTATCCCCCCGGGTAAGAAAGGAATTAGTCCCATAAGAAGACTTATGGTAGTTACAAGTACAACTAAAACAGGATTTAATGGCTTTCCAAGTGCCAAAAAGACAAAATAGGTTCTAAGCATCCAAGAAGCCCACGTTATTAGTGAAGCACCAATTGACCTATAGAGATTATTTCTGTTTTTTAGTATTAACTGAAACTGACCATGAAAATTTTCAACCATTGATAGAGCAAGATCTTCATATTTTTTGATTCTTTTAGAAAGCTTTCCTAGTATTGTCAAGAAATTAAAAACAACTTTCTCTCCTGCATTTTTATTAAAACAAACATATGTTGCTACCAAAAGCACTGCAATATAAGCAAGAATTATAAATGAGAGTACAACAACTACGCTCCATCGAACTGTTAAGAAAATATTAACATACGCCACAGAAAAAATAGCAAGAATAAAAAAAGGAAGGGACTCTATAATTCTGTCTACCGTCACCGTGGCAAAAACTGTTTCAATTGGGGTAATATTCTCTTCTCTAGACATAAAGAAGGTCTTCATTGGCTCCCCGCCTGTTCTGGCACCTGGGGTAATATTGTTAAAAAAAATACCAATCATAGTAGCATTGAAAACATTTTTCATAGATACATTTGGTTTTAGAGACTCAAGTATAGGTTTCCATTTATAGGCTTCAAAATATAAGTTTATTAATTGGAATAATAATGCAAGTGCAAGGTATGATGGATCCGCACCTTTAATTAAAGTTATGAATTCATTATAACCTACAAATTGAATAAATATTAGAGTCAGGATAATTCCTGAGACATAGGGCAGAATACTCTTATAATCTACCATCTTTATCTCCCCCTAGCCTAATCATTTTATCTACTAATTTTAGTAATCTATCTATAAAAGAATTTTTATTTTCAATCTCATTTCCTAAAAGATAATACTTAATAAAAACTAATACAATTCCTATTGCTATTGGGCCAACAAAAATCCCAATTGTACCAAAAGCTAAAAGCCCACCGAAGAATCCAAATAGGAATACCATTGGATGCAATCGAGCATAGTTTCCAGCAAGTTTTGGTTTTATGTAAAGCTCCGGTATCAAAGTGACAAATACCTGGCCTAAAATAAAAACTAATATTCCGGTCATCACTTGGCCTTTTATTAAATAAACAACAGCTAATCCTGAAAACAACATCCAAGGCCCCAATATCGGTGCAAAATCCATGAATCCAGAAATAATTCCCAATAGCACAGGGTATGGTATTCCAAGAATCAAAAAGATAATTAAACTCAAAATAGATGTAAGAATAGCTTTTAGGATATTTACCAAGATAATGCTTTCAAATACACGATCAATTCCTATAAGAATAGATGATATAGTATTCTTCTTATTATCGGGCAACAGGTCAACAAGGGTATCTCTAATGTTTATTCCTTCTTTAATTAAATAGAATGCAAGTATTGAAGCGAGTAGAAGTTTCATTGTATATTCGGGGATATGTATTGTAAGACGGATAATCTCTTCAGAAAAGTAAGTAATTAATTCATTTAATTTTTGAGATATGATAATTGATATTTTGTCTAAATCAGAAGAATACTCTATGTTAAAATAATTAATGATTGAAGTAAATATTTTTTCAGAGTAAGAATCAATATCATTATATACTAGAATTAATTTTTCAAAGATTTTCTCTTTTGTAAAATAATTTAAAATAGCGATTACAATATAAAAGAAAAACAAGAAAGATGGAACAATGACGGCTATACCAGATATAATGGCAGCATAAGTTTTATTCATAAAATTTTTAAGAACTGTATTGATTGGCCTCATAAGATAAACCAATATTAATGTTACTATGAGTGCATCTACAAGGGGAAATAGAGTTAGAGCTGCTATTATAAGAAAGAATACAAATATTGAGGCAATTATTAATTTATATTCATTTTCTTCCATATCATCATCTTCAATTTAAGGAAAGAATACTCTTTGATATATAAGTTTAAAGGACAAGAAGCTCTTGGTGATCGAGTATTGTGTCTGCAATTCTATTAGATACTTTAGTATCCCATAAAGGGGGTTTCGGGTATTTTATTTTTCTATTAGGTATATCTTTTATGGCTTTGGCTAATTTTATTCCATCTGTCCCAACAAGGATATTTGCACCATTTTTTAACGTGACAATCCTTTCAGTATTCTCCCTAAGTGTTATACAAGGCACGTCAAGCATTAAGGCCTCTTCTTGAATCCCTCCTGAATCAGTCATAACAAATTTTGAGTTTGACATCAAAGCTAAAAAGTCAAGATAGCCCAGAGGCTCGATTATATCGATATTTTTTCCTAATTTGTCTAAGTATCCTATATCACACAAGACTTTTCTAGTTCTAGGATGAAGGGGAACAATTATTTTACTTTCAACGTTTTTTAAAACATTGAAAATTTCAATTAATTTTTGAGGGTCAGAAGTATTTTCGGCTCTATGAATTGTCAATACGCCATAGTTATCTTTTTCTAAAGACATATCATCCAATATTTTGGATATTTTTGATTTTTGGAGATGCGATAACAATGTTTCAATCATAACATTCCCGACAAAAAAGATTCTTTTTTTATCTGCCCCTTCAGATATCAAATTATTTACTGCATCTTCTGTGGGTGCGAACAAAAACTGAGATATTCTGTCAACAAGTATTCTGTTAATTTCTTCCGGCATCCTCATATCAAATGAACGATATCCAGATTCCACATGGGCCACAGGGATCTGCATTTTGATAGAAGATATTGCTCCGGCAAGGGTAGAATTTACATCTCCTACGACAATCGTCAAATCAGGTTTTTCTTGACTTAATACTTCCTCTATCCTTGACATCATAGTACCCGTCTGAACTCCATGTGTTCCAGAACCTATACCAAGAAAAACATCAGGTTTTGGTAGCTCTAAATCTTCAAAAAAAACTCGATTCATGTTCTCATCGTAGTGTTGGCCTGTATGAATTAGAATCTGTTCTATTCTTCTTTTCTTAAACTCTTCATAAATGGGCTTTATTTTCATGAAGTTAGGTCTTGCACCCACTATTGAGAGTATTTTCATAAAAAATTATTAAAAATTGTGCTTTTAAAAGTTTTGATTCGACTTTTTCAAAATATGAAACGGTTTTATTACTATTTCATCTAAACTTTTATATATTGTTTCATGTTTAGGTATAGTGTAATAAATATTATAAGGAGGTATTCTATGAGTAATGGCGATGGATTAAAGATTTTATCTGCGGTGCTTGCCGTGCTTTTATTAGTATCAATAGTGGGAAATTTCTTTTTCTTGTATCGTTCACTTTCAGACGCAGGGCAAGGAACTCAGTATAATGTTTTGCTTACTGAGAAGATTGGGCTTGATAATAAAATATCGTTGTTAGAATCACAAATATCAGACAAAAATAAGAAGATAACAGATCTTGAGTCAGAAGTAAGATCTCTTAAATCTCAGTATGATAGTGCTCAAAGAAACGTTGATTTGAAACAAAAGGTAATTGACAACTATGAAACTCGGGTGAAATCGTTAGAAGATCAGCTTTACAACTGTGAACATAAAACGCCTACAATTAAAACTTATACTTCATATTGCTCATGCGGATACTACAAATATAACTGCACATGCAATGGATTCTGCTACTATGACTGGTACTGCCCAAGTTCATGCTCGTGCTGTTACACTAGTAGCTGCACAAATTGTTAATAAAATTTGAGGAAGAATCTTATGAGTCGAAATTTGCATTGGAGACTCTAAGTTCCCCTCAACCTTTTTTCTTTTTTTATTCTATATATGTCTTTCGCTGTTTTTGATAATTATTAATTATAATTATATTTATAATCTATTTAAATTTTTTAATAGTATGAGAAATAGAATAGTAGGTGTTCTAATAATTTTTGTGGCTCTACTAATGGGATTTATTATTTTCTCCTTTAACAGAGCGATGACAGAAATAGTAAATACGTCATGTGAACACGGGTCATCATGTCCTATGTGGGGAACAATTGATTTTCAGACCAATGTCAGCATCGCTATAATGAGCTTTGTAGTTATAATAGGGATCTATCTTATCTTTTTTGGAAAAGAAGAAAGAAACCCGCCTAAAGGAGAAATAAAGGATGCATCCATTAAAAGAGAAGCGTATGAAGAAATCATGAAAACCTTAAATGATGAGGAAAAAACAGTATTAGAAAGGATTATAGATGCAAACGGTACTATTTTCCAATCTGGCCTTACAGACGAAACAAACTTTAACAAGGTAAAAGTAACTAGAATTTTAGACAAACTGGAAGGAAGAGGAATAATAGAGCGAAGAAGACGTGGCATGACTAACGTTGTTATATTGAAACACTGAAAATATCCGAAACTAGTTTCAAACAATGCCTAATAAAGAGTTTCATTACAATTTTTTCTATAGCTAAAATCAATAGGAGGTAAAGCTATGGAAAAAACAACAATAAAAATAGAAGAGATGCATTGTAAAAGCTGTGTACACTCTATTAAAGACAAAGTATCATCGCTAAAAGGGGTAAAAAGTGTTAAAGTCAATCTGTTGGACAATAATGCCATTATAGAGTTTAATTCAGACATCATAACTTTAGAAAAAATTCAAATTGAGATAGAAAATCTAGGTTATTCGACTGGACTAAATTCTAAAAAAAAGAAATCAAATAATATTCTAAAAGCTCTGGCATATGGAATTATTCCTCACATTGGTTGCATAGGATTCATTGTTGGATCAGTGCTTGGTGTATCTTTACTCATGCGATTCTTTAGACCGCTTTTAATGAATAGATACTTTTTCTACGGTCTTGTTGCAGTGTCCCTTGGATTTGCTACCATTTCAGTATTGCTATACCTAAAAAATAACGAGCTTCTATCCATCAAGGGATTGCAAAGAAAATGGAAGTATGTTTCAATAACATATGGTTCAACAGTTGGAATAAATTTGACATTATTTTTGATAGTTTTCCCGATGCTTGCAAATGTTTCTGCTTCATCTGGAGGAGATCAGGCAACAGTAGGCACAGTTGAATTCATCACTTTAAAAGTTAATATACCATGTTCAGGTCATGCCCCTTTGATATCGGAAGAACTAAAGAGTATCAACGGAGTCCAAGAAGTTAAATATAGCACACCAAATACATTTGCTGTTAAATACGATTCTGGGAGAACTACAAAAACAGAAATATTGAATCTCACAGTTTTTAGAGAGTATCCTGCGACAATATTAAACGAAAGTTCTTCGGAGGATAATTCCTCAATCAATCCCTTAACTAACAACTCGACATCCGGATGCGCATGCTGCAGAAGAAAGTAATTTTTTGAAAGATTCAGTAATATGATAAAAGGTGAATATATGAAAAAAATAATTATGCTTAAATCTTTGATAATTACATCCTTTTTTATTTCACTAGTTTTATTTTCTGGATGTAATTCTGCAGAAGAGGTTAGTGCAAATACCGATAGTAAGTCTAGTGCACAAACACAGATAAATCAAATTATGATACCCCTATCCAAAATAACTGAAAAAGCCAAGTGGTACGACTATGAAGTTGACAATAAAACAATTTCGTACTTTGCCGTTAAAGCATCTGATGGGAGAATAAAGGTTGCTTTTGACGCATGTGACGTATGCTATCCAGAAAAGAAAGGTTATAGACAATTAGGAAGCGATATGGTATGTAACAATTGTGGACTAAAGTTTGCCATAGGGGGAATCGGAACAGAAAATAAAGCAAGCGGTGGATGCTGGCCAGGATACTTGCCTGTGATAATAGAAGGCGATTATCTAAAAATTAGCAAACAAAATTTAGAAAAAAGCAAGTGGAGATTTTAATAAATTTTAATTTTTACTTTATTATTAATAGGTATCTCTCTAAATAATTAAATTGAGGTATGTGCAAAACTTTCTTAGTTTTGCATATTTTAATTGTTGCCGTCTATTTTAACTGTTTTTACTAATGTAATTAATCAGAACTACTGCCTTCTGTTCATTAAAAATCTATAGATTT
>JBAYOH010000026.1:0-20747 GCA_041678455.1 Methanofastidiosum sp. | reverse complement strand
TGCTGTTCGCAAAGGCGGGTACATTGAAATTTACAGGTGTAACAGATATACTTGCACAAAACGTTGCAGGAATTGCCGGTAGCCTCCCAATTCTTACAACAATGATGTTATGGGTAGCTTCTCTTGGTTCAAGTCTTCTTGATAATGTAGTGCTAGTTGCTGCATTAATACCCGTTGTAGAAAGTTTTAATGGCCTTGGAATTAATACTTTTCCGTTATGGTGGGCTCTTTTATTTGGCGGATGTTACGGGGGTAATATTACAATGATAGGAAGTACTGCAAATATAGTTGCTTTAGGCATATTAGAAAAAAGAAAGAAATATAGCATGAGATTCATGAAGTGGTTATGGATTGGGCTTGTAGTAGGCGGGATATCAACACTGATAGCAAATGTAATCTTGATATTCTTAATACCCTATATGCCAATAAGGTGATAATATGAAAATATTGATGTGTACTGATGGCTCTTTTTATTCTGACAGCGCTCTGGCTTTTGGCGCACAACTTTTTTGTAAATCCCAAGAGCACGAATTAGTTGTTTTATACGTCATGCCAAAAGTTCACGAAGAATTTAAATTTTATGAAAGAAAATTCAATGAAGAAGTAAGAAAGTTAAAAGAAGTTGAACTCAAAAATGTGGAAACAATCGAGGATTTAAAAAACCTTAAACCGATCGATATAAGCTTCAAAATACTTGAAAAGGCTTATAAACTTTTGATGAAATTTGGATTTGAACCAAAAACTAAAGCAAGATCCGGAAATCCTGCCAATGAGATCCTAGCAGAAGCAGACGAAGGAAAATACGAATTAATTATTATGGGCCAATATGGATTTTCAAAATCAAACAGGTCTGCACTTGGTAGGGTTGCCTCTAACGTTGTATCAAACAGCAAAGTTCCTGTTCTTATAGTAAAATAATAATTTTATTATTTATTTTTGCTTAAATCGCAGAAATACTTTACCTTTGCACTGTGCTCCATCATTGTTGTATGGACATAAGCCTCTTCTAATATCTTACCAATAGCAAATGTTCCGTGTCCTTTGGCTATACATCCCTTATGCACTTCAAGAGCATTTGAAACATTTTGAGCGAGCTCTTTTGTACCAATATGCCCGGTAACTATGGGTATTTCGTGAAAAAAGAATTTTCCTTCAGAGTCGTAAGGTTCAATTGATGCATCATTCAAAAGAGATTCAATGACCGCAAAGGGGCAGTGTGCATGTATGATTGCAAGGGCTGAAGTTTTTTTGTATATCTCTCTGTGAACTATAGTTTCACTTGAAGCTATCATGTCAAGAGATGAGGGCTTATGAAGATCAACTGTAACAACAGACGCTTCTGTTATTTCGTCAAGCATACATCCGCTTCTCGTAACAGTAATACTATCCCCAACTCTGATGCTTATATTCCCAAAATGAGAGCTAAGATAACCTCCTTCAACAAGTTTTTTACCGAACTTGCCTATCTCTTTCCACATAAAAATTTCCCCTCTTTTTTTAAATCAAGCGATTCAAGTCTTTCCATAGTTGGAACTCCTTTATCCCATCCCCTATAAGTATAATATTCGTCAAGTACAGAATTAAACTCTTCCTTTGATATACCATCTTCGCCAAAAAATCTTTCTGGAAGGGTATCTTCCGCATAGGACATATCCTCTCTAAGATTGAACAATCTTTCAAGGTTATATATCCTCTCCCCAGTTTTTATGAATTCTTCAGAGGTATACGACTCACCAACGCTCCCAGAAAGTAAATTTGCATATTCTTCTTCTGACAATGCAAAAGACGAGAACTGGCACATTATCAATGAGTGAACACTTGCTGAAATATTTTGGAATATCTGTATAAGGCCACTTTTACCAGAAAAGGATAGCCTGTCAATCAGTTTCGGCTTGCCCAGTATTTCTGGCCCTACCATGTAAGCCCTAAGATGACATGCACCTCTATTGGAAGTTGCATAACTCAATGCAAGCCCCAAAACGCCCCGGGGGTCATACCCTGGTATCTCTAGACCCTTTACAGACATTGAAGACTCTTCTCTGCCCTTGCCTTTTGAGTACCTAAAAGATCCCTGGCTTAAAGGCCCACCTTCAACTATCTCTTTAAGCGGCTTTTCAATATCCTTCTCCCCTTCTAATTCTATATAACAGCTTACGGCATTTCCAGCTGAGATGGTATCTACGCCATAATCATTACAAATATAATTTGCCTGTATGATCTTTTCAATATCACAATTCATTGAGTTCGGGCCAAACATTGCAATAGTTTCATATTCCGGTATTTCTATATTTCGTTTTCTGTCCTCACGTTTGCAAGCTATAAAACAGTTGTAGCAAGTTTTCTTCTTGATATCATAATTTTCCGCTATATATTCCCCGGAAACCTTGTAGGCGTTTTCAAAATGAACTTTCCTAAAATTATCAGTTGGCATTATCCGCATTGTGTTTATTAGATTTACAAGAGAGGGGGTGCCATAATAAGCCAATCCTTTTGAAGCAACTGGTGAGGCATTTAAAAGTCTCATTGATTCTGATATGTGCTTCTCCATTTTTTCGCTATCTGATATTTGGATTTCTTTCTTTCCTCTGACAACAAATGCCTTTAATTTCTTTGAGCCCATCACCGCCCCAAGACCACCCCTTCCACAGGCATGAGTATACTCACTCATTATCGAAGAAATCGGTATTAAATTTTCACCTGCTTTCCCTATGCATGAGACCTTAAAGCCGTCATTTGATAAGATTGATGTGGATTCCTTAACATTTTTACCCCAAATATTTGATGCGTCTTTTATACCAATATTACCATCATCTATTTCAATATAAACAGGTTTTTCTGCAGCACCTTTAATGACAACAACGTCAAAGCCTGCCATTCTAAGTTCTCTTCCAAAAAAACCACCTGCGCTCGAATCAAAGACAGTACCTGTAAGAGGGGATTTAGAGACAACTATATGCCTTCCAGAAAGCGGAACAACAGTTCCTGTTATAGGTCCTGTTGCAAATATCAAAATATTATCACATGAGAGTGGGTCAGTATTTGGAGGAAGCATATCAAATAGTAGTTTTACTCCAACACCCCTACCCCCAATATATTTACTAGTAATCTTTTTATCCAGCCTTTTTACTCCAATCTTTTCAGTATCTAGGTCTATCTCGAGGAGTTTTTCTATATGGGGCAAATGAATCTCCGTTTGAAACTAAAATATGTCACTTTAATAAGTTTTCTTTTACTTTTTTTGTGATTTAATTAATCTTATTTAAGAAAATCGCAATATTAAAGCAAATATATAAAAAGACCCCTAAAAAAAGTTATTGAGCACGAATATAATGGCAGAAACTAGGGAATTTTCTCCATCAAACTATACTTTTAATGTGAGTATATCAAAAAACTTTGCCATGCCAATGGCTGAGATAGTGATGGATAGACTAATTTTTTTTAATGACACCCTCATGAATATGACAGGATTCTCAAGAGATGATTTAAAAGATATCTCCTTTTCTGACTTATTATGCTGCAATGGAAAAGAAAACATACTTACCGTTATTAATTCAAAAATAAAAGATGACATATTCTCTTACACCACAACAGGGGCAGTCATGAATAAAAGCGGTGGAGAGGTTCTCTGTGAAATTAAGTTTGATTTTCTAGACAGAGAAGGAACTAATACTATACTTGCTTCATTTAAAGAAATTGATCAAACTATAGGGATCAATCTCTCCCCTTTGATATCAGAAAAACTAGACTCAATTAAAAGATTTTCAGCAAGTCTTTCACATGAAATTAATAACCCTTTGAATGTTATTGTTAATTATCTATATATAATTGAGAATACTAAGGATGACGAAAAAAGAAAACAATATACTAAGACTGTAAACTATGAATTTGAAAGGATTGCAAGCATATTGAACTGGCTTTTGGATTTTTCATCCTACATGCACGGAGACATATCTGTAATTGATGTAAATAGTGAGATAAAAAAAGCAATTGAATTAGTTGAAAATGATTTTGAATCAAAAAACATATCTATTTCTTTTAAAGAATGTGGCGATTGTATCGCCCCATTCACTGAAGGTCAACTTCAAAGAGCCGTAATGAATCTCTTATTAAATGCTAAAGACGCCGTCATTAATATAGATCGCAATGCAACTGTAAAACTAGAAACTATAAAGAATGAAGACTACATTGAGATTAGAGTTTCTGACAATGGTATAGGTATATCCCCTGAAAATCTTGAACGCATATTTGACCCTTTCTACACAACAAAATCATTTACCAATAACCGAGGTATCGGTTTACCTATGACACACAGAATAATTGAGTCTCATGGGGGTAAGATGTACGTTGATAGCACCGTAAATAAAGGAACTACAGTTAAAATTTGCCTCACAAGGGGGAGAACCGATGGAAAAAGATGAATTCAATATTCTAATAGTTGATGACGAAGTAAACATAAGGGACAGTCTGAAACTAATTTTGGAATCAGAAGGATACAAAGTAATAGATGCGGATAGTGGCGAAGAAGCAATCAAAAAATTCCAGAATAATAGTATCGATCTTGTCCTCCTTGACCTCAAAATGAAGGGGATGTCCGGTGAAGAAACTTTAAAACATATTAAGAATATCAATTCTGAAACAATGGTTATAATTCTAACTGGTCACGCAACTCTTGACTCCTCACTTGAAGCTATCCAATATGGGGTCTATGACTATCTGAAAAAACCTGTTAGTGTAAATGATATAAGACGCCTCGTTTTCAAGGCTTATGATAGGTGGAAGCTATCTAATCTTGTAAAGCATTATAATAATGCATTGAAACAGAGATATCTAAAAAGAAACAAAGAGTTACTTTCTGTAATTACCTTATCAGAGAAACTTAGAGAAACTGATTCCTTAGAAAAAGGGGCAAAGCTAGTCGTGGATACAATTCATGAGGTAGTTGGGTTTGACAAAGTAGTATTCTACATAGTTGAAGGTGATGGGGATCTCAAAATTTTAAATAAAATAGGATTTAGCTCAAAAGAAGAAAAAAAACTCATTGATATGTATGATAATTACAGAAATAAAACTACAGACCCTGCATCTAAAAATAGTTTTTTCTCACCAATATTCTTTGAAAAGGATACCATAGGGGCATTGTATGTGGAGAAGTTAGAGGCACCTTTTGAACAAGAGGATGAAAACATTATCACTTTAATATCTGGAGAATCCACCTCGTTTCTTCTGAGATTCAAGTACAATATAAGTACTAACGTAGAAGAAGAGGCACCTTTCCCAATTAAGTATGAAATCCCCTCCAGCAAATCTTTTATAATATATGAAAAAAAATACGAGAAAAGTTTTGAAATTTTTAAGGATCTCGTAACACACAGTATCCCGGGCCTTGCAATAACAAGAACATCACCTGGATTACTAAAGAAATCCTATGATCTTGAAAAGACGCCCTTTATTTGGTTATCAAAGATAGAGGGGGCGAATGCAATTTCCCCGATTTACCTTAATAGTCTTATGAATCTAATAACAGATTTTATTAACAAAGGAAAAGATTCTGTTGTTATCCTAGAAGGGCTTGAATATCTAATAGCCCAGAACAATTTTGATATAGTCTTAAAATTTATACAGGCGCTTAGGGATTTAGTTCTAATTGAAAATTCACGTTTGATTATTCCATTAAATAAAGGCGCTTTTAGCCAAAAAGAGCTTGTGCAACTTGAAAAAGAGCTTGAAGTATTGAAACTAATAAATAGAGAAAATCGCATACGTTAACCAAATCTTTTTAAGCTTTTCGCCATAATTGTATTTAGATTTGCATGAGCAGCAATGTAAATGATGAGAAGTTAAGAAAAGAACTATTAGAACTCATAAAAGAAACAAGGAATCAAATCCCTAAAAAATCTGAGACAAAAGAAGCTATTACCGCTAGGTCTTTTATAGTATTTGCTCTTGGATGTTTTACTGGAATTGAAATGTACACCATTAATCTATTCTTGACTTCTAAATTAGAAATAAGTCTGATGTTATTGACATTCTTCTTTGCAATAGGATTCCTAATTGGTATTTGTGTAGAAAAAATAGATTTATTAAATATAAAATCTAAATATGGCCATGTAGATTATTGATTTTTTAATAATATTTTTGCTATATTGCCGTATGCAGGTCTAGTTATTGTTATTCCAATCAAAAGACCTATTATTGTAGTCACCGCAAATCCCCTAAGCATACCCAAACTCAAATATGCAAGAGGCGCCATAGCCGCTATTGTTGTGAAGGCCGATGTAAATATGATAAAGAAGGCATTTTCAACCCTCTTTTTGATGCTCTTCCTTTTTCTCTTCTCTCCACCTTTTTCCATGAGGGATTCATCTGTAATGACTATCTGATGATCTACACCTGTACCGATCGCGGCAATAATACCTGCCATCGCAGCAAGATCGATAGTCCAGTGGATAACTGATGCAACTCCAAGTATAATAATAATTTCTGAGATGGATATTAGTATTATAGGCACGGAAATATAAATCTTTCTGTATCGTATGAAGACAATTGCTGCAACCGCAAGAAGTGCTGCAAGACCTGCAATCAATATCTGTCTAATAAATTCTGAACCCAGTGTCGGTGAAATAAAGCTCTTTCCTACAATTTCTGTTGTAACAGGAAGCGCACCTGATTGAAGTATTACCTTTAATACTGAAGTTTCTTTAATGGCCTCTTCTGAAGTTGCGGAAACACCTTGGATCACATAAGACGGGGTAGCTGAAGCCTCCCCGGTGGCAAGATTTTCAGAGAGTATTGGAGAGTTCACAAGACCAACTACTCTCCAGAAATAGGCACTTTGGCTATCATTTTCCGACATGATTTCTCTTTCAGCTTTGAATCCCATGGCAGATATCTCGTTGTAGATGTCTTTTCCAACTTCATTTTCTGTTGCAAGGACTATTACTCTTTCCTTATCTCCAACGTAATTCTTTAAGAGTGAAAGGATTTCTGAACTATCTGTAAAAGTTAATATTTTTATATCGTCTCCAATTCTCCTTTCAATAGAAAATACGTTTTCTATTTCAGGTATTGAAACGTTTACATCGATTCCGGATATATTTAAGTCAGAAGGTAAACCGGTAAGTGATTTGTACATGTTGTTGTTCATTATTATTACTGAATTTGCAGGTCTGTCAAGAAACATATCTACTGGGTATCCGCCTTTGCCTTTAGCAACGTTGGCAAAAGTTTGCCCAGCTTCCTTAGTAATAGTAAATGGTACATTCCAGTTTATCCCTTCATATGAAGTCTGTCTGACTTCAGGTGGATCTACCCTCACGATATCTGAACCTTTTACGGCAACTACTCCATCGATTCTTGCCTCGTATACCCCCTGCTCTTGGAGAATCTTAATGACACTTGCTTCCTTTTCAGCAGAAGTTCCTGAAACCTCAACCATTATGTTAGATTCTCCCCAAGGCCTTACATTTACATCAGATATACCAAGCCTGTTTAGTCTTAATTCAAGCCTTGTAACAGTATCTTGCATCACATCAGTTGTAACGGCCCTTTCAAGTTCTAGTGTGACAAGCGTTCCTCCTTCTAGATCAAGGCCTGTGGATATGCCGTTAAAATAAATTGTAATCCCTGAAAATATTACTATTATTATTAATAGGAGAACTCTACCGTTCTTTAGGATCTTATTCACTTATTTCGCCCCCTGTCTTCTAATTATATACCACTTCAATACCCCGGTATTGGAGAGCCAGGTCATCATAAGATCACCTATAAGGCCGAATATCAAAACAATTGCAATATCATCTAGTACCTCAGAAGTAGAAAAAATATAAAGTGCCATCAATGCAGAAATAGTAGTCAGTGTCATTGCAAGTCCTGTACTCATTGCGTTTCTTATACTTTCGTTTATACTGTCCCCCTTTTCCTTAAGAACTCTTGCCGTAAGAAGAATATTTGTATCTACAGAATAACCGATTAACATCAAAATTGCAGCTATAGTATATCTTGAGAGTTCAAGCCCTGCAACTGACATAAATGCAAGAGCAATTAACATATCAGCAAAAGCTGCAAAGACAACAGTACTTGAGGGTATGGGCAGTCTGAAGGCTATAAAGACAATAATCGCCATAAATAGAAATGCTAATAAAACTGCTTTAATCCCCTGTTCTAAAAATGAGGCGCCCAATGAAGGTCCAATGTTCTGAACGCTTACATCAATATCTGGGTACCTCTGATTAATTAACCTGATTAATTCTGCTGAATCGATATCAGGCCCAGTTTCTACAATAAATCCTTTTGTCAAAGGACTGTAAATTGACCTTACCTTAATAGTTGAATCGTCTAGATTTGTAATAAGATAATTTTGGATATCAGGAGAGTATTCCACACCCTGAACTGTTGCAAGTGTTCCACCCCTTAAATCAACACCTAGATTAATTCCAAGTGTGGAGATAATGATAACTGACAATAATACTATAATTAATGGGAGTATTATCAATTTTTTATAATTATATTGTGTAACGTCAATCTTATCAAAAATTTTTTCAAATATATTCATAAACCCCCCCCTAAAGGAAAACTCTTAAGAACTATTTAAATAACTTTGTATCATGTATTTTGAGCAGTTTAAAATAATTGAATTTGCATTTATCATTGAAATCTATTTTTACACATCAAGGGGTGAATTCATACGATAGAAGAAAACGACAGAGTGCTAATATTAGATCCAAGGGGAAAGAAATATCTGATTACAGTTACTAACAGGATATTTCATACAAATCTAGGAAAGCTTGACCTATCAGAGCTTATTGGTAAGACATATGGGGACAAGATTAAGTCTCACTTGGGAAAGAATTTTTCCATACTAAAACCAAATATAATTGACTATATCTATATGATGAAAAAGATGCCTCAGACTGTAAATCCTGATGATGCGTGCCAGATAATTGCAAATACCGGTATATCAGGTGGGGACACCGTAGTTGAGGCAGGTGCAGGTTCAGGGGCGGTGACATTATTATTATCGTATACGGTATTCCCTGGAAAAGTCTATTCTTATGATATCAATGAGCGCTTTCTAAAGGTGGCAAAGGAAAATCTTGACACATATGGAAAAGGTAATGTGGAGTTTAAGCTAAAGGACATCTATGAGGGTATCGATGAAAAGGATGTCGATCTTGTTTCTCTTGACCTCCCAGAGCCACATAGGGTTGTTGGGCATGCATACGAGGCGTTAAGAGCTGGAGGGTTCATATTCTCATTTTCCCCATGCATCGAGCAGGTCATTGATTTTAGAAGAGAAATATCAAAATACGATTATTCCGAAGTTAAAACACTTGAAACCATCATAAGAGAGTATGAGGTAAAGGAAAGGGGAACAAGACCAAAGACAAGGATGATCGGTCACACAGGGTATATGTCGTTTGCAAGAAAGGTTTAACTTACCACCAGACTTCTTTTTTTCCTGCAAGATACCATATAGAGTTTGAAACTAAATGTACAATAGGGGTAATTATTACAGATATTAGAACTATTTCAAGTGATGGGAGGCCTAATGGGTACATGAATACTATAACACCAAGCATGAAGTCAAGCTGATCAAGAAGAGGAGCAGAATCACCAGTTTCAATATTTACTCTCCTTTTTATAAAGCTGCCAAAAAGATCCCCCACTATTGCACCAGTTCCCATTAGAAAACCTCTCAAAAGAGCATAGCCAAACGATGGGAAGGGGAGGACAATATGTTGCACGAGACTTATTATTACCCCGGCTAGAATACCGACTACAGCGCCTTTAATAGTCTTGCCTTTACCAAATAGTCGTTTACCATCAAAAAAGAGCCTCCCGCCATCAAGCGATGGACCGCCTCCCCAAACGGCGGGTGCCATATTAGCAATGTAAGGTGGCAGTATGAACCAGATGATACTGAATATTAAAAGAGGTGTTATTTCGATCATATTGGGTCTCGTTAGTTTTTTATAGCCAATGAGAGTGGAGTATTTAAACCTTTTTAGGGTGCCGTTATGATTAAAACTATCTTTTTTGAGGATAACAAGGTCAAATATATAGACCAGACGCTCCTACCGGGCAAATATAAAGTTGTATCATGCACAGATGTCAAAAAACTTGAGGGCGCAATAAAGGCACTTGCCATCAGAGGAGCGCCTGCCATCGGGGTAGCGGGGGCTTATGGTATTGTTTTAGCAGCATTAAGCTATGAAGGCAGTAACAAGGATGATTTTTTCAATGTTATACGAGAAGGTGAAAAGATAAAGAATGCAAGACCCACGGCAGTGAATCTCACGTGGGCAATTGAGCGCATGATGACCTATTTTGACTCTATAAAAAATAAATCAATCGAAGAAATTAAAAATGAGTTGATTTTAGAGGCAGAAAGGATAAGAGAGGAAGATGCAAGGATTAATAGAAAAATGGGGCAATACGGGCACCCCTTAATTTCCACTGGAGAAGGAGTTTTAACACATTGCAATGCCGGAGCGCTTGCAACTTCAGAATACGGTACCGCGCTTGGCGTAATAAGGGCCGCAGCTGAGGCAGGCAAGAAGGTAAGGGTCTACTCAGATGAAACAAGACCGCTTTTGCAAGGCGCAAGACTCACCACCTGGGAATTAAAGGAAGATGGGATCCCCGTGACTTTGATATGTGATAACATGGCAGGTATCTCCATGAGGAGAGGATTAATCCAGAAGGTGATAGTCGGGGCCGATAGAATTGCCATGAACGGGGACACAGCAAATAAGATTGGGACCTATCAGGTAGCAGTTTTGGCCAAAGAAAATAACATACCTTTCTATGTAGCAGCACCTATTTCAACATTTGATCCAAAGGCAAAAACGGGTGAGGATATCCCTATTGAGGAAAGGAGCAAGGATGAGGTGACCCACATAGGTGGCAAGAGGATTGCAACAGAAGGTATAGATGTTTTTAATCCTGCTTTTGATGTGACACCTGCAAAATATATCTCAAGGATAATTACTGAAAGAGGAGTTTTAAAGCCGCCTTATGAGAAGAGCATCAAGAAGTTATTTGATTAATTCTTTTCCATTATCTTTTTTATATCCTGTATACTTCTTTCAAAATCATCAAAATTTTCTGGGATATTTTCTTCTATTAATGAAAGACTTTCTTCAATCTCATTGATTTTGAATAGAATAATCTCTTTTTTCATATTACTCTTTTACTCTTAATTTTTTTATTATTCAAACTTCTTACCAAAGTTCAACTTAAATCATTTTGCAGTTGCTAGTTATTTTACAAATATTTATATTGCAACTTAACAATATCTATTAAGATATCATGATTTTAGTTAAATTTGAAGTATATAAAGATGAAAATTATTGGTGTGCCAGAGATTTAGGAGAAAGCATTTTTACACAGGGAAAAACATTGGATGAACTTGTAGAAAATATGAAAGAAGCATGTGAATTACATTTTGAGGAGCAAATTGGTAATGGAGAAGAAATAAGAATTCTTTCAATTTCTGATATCGAAGTGATAAAAAGTGCAAAAGTTGCCTGTAGTTGACAGTAAAAAAGTATTATTGAAAAAAGAAGAGATTATAGAAATACTAAATTCTATCTAATTCCTACTTATGCCTGCTGTTAAATTTATAAATAATCTTTAGAAAATCCAAACATAAAGAAAATATCTTTTATTTCACTAATAGTAAGCGTAATATTTTTCTTATCAGTTTTTTCCGTCTCGGCAGGCGGAATATTCAATTTTGAAGATGGCGATGGCCTGTATAATAATTATAACGGATGGTATATAGACGACGTTACAATTTACGAGAGTGTAGTGCCTGTAGATAAAATACAAAAAATTCTAAAGAAAAATCAAGATAGAGAGTAGAAATATACTAAACTACCAGTTATTTTATCTATCTCTTTATTTTATCTTAGTAATAAATGACTGGTCAAAAATATATCATGCCAAGATACCTCTTAATAAACATAAAAAGGACTGCAAACAATATTAGTTTTTTGATATAAATCCTCAACAGATTGATTGGGTATCTTTATAAATTAACTTGAAGTGAGTATTTCTTATAGATGGAGCTTTTTTAATATAAAAAATTGAATGTACTAAGTCATCATAATCTTAGCAAAAATATCAACCGTGATTTTTATGGCATATAAACATGTTTTACTGATAAAACCAGAAGGTAAGACGGGATTAGGCCACTTAGCGGACCTAGTTCCTATTGGATTAGAATACATTGCAGCCTCCATAGAAAAAGAAGTCGATAATGTTTGGATAATCGATATGGAGCGTGAAAATCACCCACTACAATACTTTATTGATAAATATCATCCTGATTTGATTGGAATATCCATGTCTGCAACAGACCATGAAAAAGGTCTGCATCTTGCAAAAATTGCCAAAGATAACAATATTACAACTATAATCGGTGGTTATCATCCGACCGCTATATACAATGAATTACTAGAAAGCCCCCACATAGACATGATTGTGAGGGGGGAAGGCGAACTTACAATGAAGGAACTTGTGCAAAAAGGGGCCCCCGAAAGCGTTCATGGTATATCCTATAAAAAAGAAGGCCGAATAATTAACAACCCTGATCGACAAATAATAAAGGATTTAGATTCATTACCTTTCCCTGCAAGGTATCTTAGAAGACATCGTTATAGGGCCCAAGAAAATAAAGAAGGTAGAGAAAGAGACGTAATTACGATGTCACGTGGATGCTACGCCGACTGTAGTTTTTGCTGTGAACCTTACATGAGTGGGGGAAGGGTACGATTTAGATCCCCCGAGAACATCATGGAAGAGATATTAGAAATAGTATCATTTCACAAAGGAAAACCATTACGTATTTTTGTAACAGATCCAAATTTTATTTGCGATTCTAGAAGGATAGATAGATTATGTGATTTATTACAAAAATATAAATTAGACGTAACTTTTTCTGTCATGACAAGAGTTGACAGCGTTGTAGAAAACTCAGAACTTGTCAAAAAAATGTGTGATAGCGGTTTCCTTCATTATGAAATGGGGTTTGAGAGCCCAAGTGTAACAGATTTGAATTGTGTAAATAAGAATATATCTCTTGATAATCAGCAGAACGCCGTTAAAATATTGCGGGAGTGCGGTGTGGAGGCTACTGGAACTTTTATAATTGGTTTACCTGGACAGACCGAAGAAGACATAAAACAATTTCCTGCGTATGCTAAAAAGATAGGACTATTGAACTGTGCGTTTGGCATTGCAACACCATTTCCAAAAACAGAATTTTACGATAACTTAGAAAAAAATGGCCTTATATTTGAAGAAGATTGGACCAAATATGATGAAATGCATTCCGTCTTTCATATAAATTCATTAACACCTGAGAAATTAGAATACCTACAAACATACTGTATGCTTCGATTCTGGACTTTAGATGTCCTACTGGATAAGGCCAAAGTTTTACAGATAAAAACCGGACAGAAAAAGAAGTTAAATGTTTTTGTTCATGACCTTCTTTCAAAACTAGAATTTCTCAACAACGCAGGCAATGATTTAAGAAAAGAAAAAATGGTAGAGCACTCTGCAATTTTCTTGGATGCGATTATAGACGCTGAAAAAGATGAATCTAATAAAGTATTTATGGATGAGGCCATAGAAATGTCAAAGCTATTGAGGATTTTAGGGCCTCAAGTAATACAGGTTAGTTTAAAATATGAAGACAAAACGGCAAGTTATATTTTTAAAACATCAAGTAAAAAAGTTGAACAAATAAAAACTAGCTCAGAAAAAGCGGACCATACAACAATAGACATTAATGTTGATTTAAGAGAAATGATGAATTCATTAGACAATTATTCTAAGTTTAGCGTATCAAAGAATATATCTTTACTTAAGCAGGTGGGCAATACTAAAGGTGTTTTTAATTTAGTTAGACTAACTTTTGCCCTGACAACTGTTTTGAGTTATTCCTATGTAGAAAAAAAAGTGAGACGGAAATAATGGGGATAATTAATAAGTTTTGTGAGACTTATAATCTCATAAAAAATTTGTCACATATAAACGGGGCAGATGTAAATGAGATGCTCTTGAATAGAGCAATGTTTTCCATTGAAAAACTGCCTCCTTTGGGCAAAGAATACTGGTGGTTTCTTTTTTTTGGGCAAGATGGCGAAAGACCTGTACAAATCACGCTCTTAATATTTAGGAAGCATGGAAAAAAAATGCTGTTTAATCACAAAAAGATGAGATTTAATGAATTGAGTGAGAACGAAGTCCTAGCAGTGACATCTGGCTGGATATATGATGGTGATGAGTTACGTAAATTACCTGACACCAATGCAATTACAATACTTCAGGAAGACACAATTACTTCTGAAATTTCCGGCAGTGAAATGGTATTCAGCGGTTCTTATCCAAACTATCTAATGACTTTAGGGGATTTGATCAATCTAAAAATGGAAAATGGAAACTTCATTGAAACTAAAGATGCGTATGGGGTGTTTCTTCCTCCTTTGGGTGTGGGCTGGGTAGACGTATTTTCAGATGCCAATGGCACCGTACTTGGAAAAAAATTCAAAGGGACTGCACATCTCCAGAAAGTAGTCGGTGTTGCACCCTTTGGGCCTTTCCATTGGGCAAGGATCGTTTTCAAGAATCATTCTGTTTTTTCATTTTTTTGCCTTAAGATGGGAAAAGAGTCACATACATTTCTCCACAAATCTATAAAATTCTTCGACACAAAAAATCAGATCACAATAAGATTGAACAATCCAAAACTTGAAGTGTCGAGAATAGGTGACAATTGGATTATCGAGGGCATAGAAAAGAACAAACATATAAGAGCTGTTTTAGAGATATATGCAACAAATAGATATGATATGAAAGGAGGCGGCTCTCAAGTTTATATCCAATATGCTGTAATACCTAAAGAACTCACCATAAAAGATGATAAAAATACATTTACTTTAAGTGACCTGGGCGAAGGGGTAGGGACAATTGAAGACGCATATTGGTAGGGGCTAGATATTACTAGAGAACCGCCAATAAAATAATTGTATTTGTAGATAGGATTCTATCGTATCTTTAATACCATCTAAGGCTTTTCTCTCGTATCTCCTTTAGAATACGCCCTAATCACAAATACTCTCTCTTTTTTGATTCACATAGTCTTTCATTTTTTGAACTTCAGCATCATAGGTATTTTGGTCTAAGATATTATTTTTCTTGTTATATTCAGTGAATACTTCGGCAATGTAGTCAATCTCTTCTAATAGCGATCCGTCACAGTAAATCTTTTTTGATAGCTCATCATATCTTTCCTGGTACATCTGGCTAAACTTCTCATTTGCAAAGAATCTCTCATTGAGTTGATTTTTTCCTTGCATCCCGCCTTGCATTATACCTTCTGGCACTTGAAAAGTCTGATTGCCGTCCCTGCCTGGCATACCTTCCGGTCGCATAATACTCCTGTTTATGTCTCTATTGGCCATACCTTCTGGCCTTTGGATACTCATGTTGAAATCCATCGGGGGCATCTCACCTGGCACTTGAAAAGTCTGATTGCCAACCCTGCCAGGCATATTTCTATCCCCACCGCCAAACCTGCCAAATGCAAGATTAAAGTCCCATGCTAGCATTGTGAACTTCTGAGTTTCAGGATTATAGTAAAGGTAAAAATTACGACTCTGGCTGGAAAATGAATCCTGATTGTCTATTAACTCATTTATTGCAATCATCGTCATAAAAGGATCTAGCTCTAGCCAATCTGGAAGTTGCTCCTCAAATTCTTCATCGCTTGATTCCGAAACAAACTTCAAAAATTTAATTAGCTTGGAGTAATCCTCATTCTTCTTATTAGTCTTCTGTTCGTATTCGCTTACGTATTTTGTCTGGTCTTCCCCCTTATAGGAAAAGTCTGCTGAGTTACCCTTTTTGTAAAGGATTCCGTCAGTACCGGCAAAGTGCTTTTCAATATAGTTCCCGTCAATGTTTTCACACATTACATAATAGTAAGAATTATTGTCTGCTACCTTAACACTTGCATATGAATACTCTGGAACAATCTGGCCACTCTTCTGATAGATGAAAAGAGACAGTGGCTCTTCTAAAAGAGCACTTCCCCCGTTAAAACTCCCCGTACGCACTGCGATTTCTTTATATCCCTAGTAGCTTTGCCCTTTTACATACTTATCAAATTTAATTAGATAGGGCGCTTGGACATCCTGAACGGCGCTGTTTTTTCTGAATAGGCCGTTAAGGGATGAGTTCCCTTTTAATCTCAAGCCCACATTTTTGATTGTAACGCCATCAATTGCGATATCTACTGGGAAATATTCTTTTTCACCCGTTTCATTAAACGTTGTGATCATCAAATTATAATCTTCTTCTGTCATATCAATTTTAATATCATGGACTAAAGAGTCATCGAAGATGTATATTCCATTTTCAATATTGTAGGTATTTGCACTCACCTTACGCTGATTCCCTGAGCTATACGGCACCATCATGGTTTTTCCAATAATTAAACCAAAAAAGAAAATTGTAAAAATAAAAAGGATAAGAACCTTGTAATGCCGCTTTAATTTGATATCCATCTAACTACCTCAAAGATCAGTTGCATTGTAGCCTGTGATCAGGGTAACCTTTAGGTTCCCATTTAAGGTTTTTATTGCGCCTAAAAACTTGTGATTATCAGAGCTTTTTTTTAGCTTTACGCTGTATACAAGTTCTGTAAGCATCCCAGACCTGACTGAATCAACACTTATCAAGTCAGATGTTTCTGTATATTTGACAAAGACATCATCAAAGAGTTTTTGGAAATCCACTTCATTATTGACCTGTATCTTAAGTATCTGGCTTGTCATGGGTCTTGAATACCAGTCAAATCTGTACATTATGTAGATTATCATGCATATTACTATTGTTGCTACAATCGCAAGGAAATAGAATTTTGTCCCTGTGGCCATACCGATTGCCATTGCAAAGAATATGAACCCGACATCTCTTGTCTCCTTCATCGCATTCCTAAATCTGATTATAGAGAGCGCCCCGACAAGAGAGAATGCCCTTGCTATATTTGACCCCACAACTAGCATGATTATGTCAACGACAAGAGCCATAAGCACAAGTGTTTGGACATAACTCTGCGTGTAGGAAGTCCCTTTGTGGGTCTTCTGGTATATCCACCCTACAAACGACACCAGCACAAATGTAAGTGTTAGTCCCAATACAACATCTGTTGTGGAGAATGTCCCACTTAAGTCCTGAAAATTAAAAATCTCATCTAATAAATTTTCCATATATTAATACACCTCATAAGCGTAATTTGGAACCTTCTGCGCAGCTTCTAATCCGGTACAGTACTTGCTTATTCTGATAAGCCTGTAATTCCTGTGGCCTATGACTTTAGTCACCCAGTAGGGGATCCTCTCATTTGCCTTAATCTCTAGAATTGACCTATCAGGTGAGATCAAAAAATTCCCTATCTCTTTAGAATCTAGTGCTAGATTATTTATCCTGTACCTGATATTTGTGTCAAAAGTTATCCTAAGGCCAATATCATAGTCAGAGCCGACATAGGCTTTCCTGAAATAGCTAGTAATTAGGGTGGGCTTTAGATTGTAATTTATCAGCATAGAAAGAATTTCTTCTATCACAATAGAATCCCTGGGGTCGTGTGGCGGGATTTTTCTCTCATTACAGAGAAGGAGCGCATCCCTATACTTTAGCGCAACCCTCCTCTTCTGCACAGTTTTGTTTGTCCTCTGCTTTATCTCAACAAAGACTATCGAATCGTCAGTTAGTTTATCGATTGTTTCATAGAATCTTATCCTTAATTTTCTCCTGAACTTTATCCCTTCAATCTTCTCCCAGTAAAAGCGGTAATCTTCTGTGTCGTAATAGAGGCTAGTAATTGCATAAGTTCCAGAGTTCCCATGGTCGTCCAATAAGAGGTACTTTTCCAGATCTTTTTTTAATTCCTCTACCTGTTCTATTGAGAGGAGATACTTTAACTCAAATCTGTTGAACTTCCTTATTGGCTCCATGAGGTGAGGGATAGCCATTATTAATAAAGGGATTTTCTAACATTGTCTTGGAACATTGTAACGATATCTTTTAGGTGTATATTTGCTATGCTATTACAGAATTTAAGAGATCTAGTTAGATTATTACCATTAATTTTATATCAATATTTTCTAATTACATTGAAGTGAGATATTATGGATAGAGAAAGAGCTGAAACTTTAGATGATTTAGTCAGGCTGATAAAAAATGAGTTAACACTGAGTTAGTTCTTCTCTTTGGTTCAAGAGCAAGGGGAGATAACTTAATCGAGAGTGACTATGACATAATCATTGTTAGTAAAGATTTTGAAGGTATCAATTTTATCAAGAGGATGGGATTAGTACAGACCTCTGGGGCGGGATTTATAGGCTTGAAGCATTCTGCTACACACAAAAAGAGTTTGAAAGAAAGAGAAATCAAATAGGTACAGTCCAGGAAGCATGCAAAGAAGGGATTGTCCTCTAATTGGTACGTGCAGAGTTGTCAAAAATAAATGTACTCCTTTATAAATAACTGGTCAATTTTATTTAGTCTTATTTATATATGTCTTGTCAATTTTGTTTTGTGTTATTTATAAATGACTTGTCAAAAATCAATAAGTTTAAATATTTAGAAGATCAATACTATTTCATGGACTATTTTGATATAAGCCAACTTTCAGAAAATAACCCATGGTGGAAGGATGAAAAATCCATTAATCAAGATATTAAAATTAAAACGTTTGATGAAGTTAAATATAAGTGGTATCCGGCATTAAGACATTACATTTCTTTAGATAAAGATGTTATATATACAATAAGGGGTCCTCGTCAGGTTGGCAAAACTACATTATTAAAAATCATAATAAAAGAACTTATCAATTCAAATAAGATTAATCCTGAAAATATATTCTTCTGGTCATTTGAAATGAACAACGCCGAAGAACTTAGTCAAATAATCCAAATTTACCTCAACTGGGCTGGCGTTAAATTAGGCGATAGAAAATATTTGTTTTTTGATGAAATATGTTCTGTAAAAAACTGGCAAAGAGAAATACTCCACCTATCAAACAAAGGTCTTTTTGAAAACTGCTCAATTTTAATAACAGGCTCTCATTCTATGGATATTAAATATTCTGGAGAAACATTGCCTGGAAGAAGGGGCGGATCAGAAGATGAAACGCTTGACAAGATTCTTTTACCAATGAAATTTTCAGAGTTTGTAAAATTAATCGAGCCAAAGTTTAACGAGATATTGCCAGATATTAACTTAAATCATTCAAAAGAAAGACATAGTTTAATTTTCAAGTTTTTTGAAGGAGAAGATGACCCAAGAATACAGAAGCTTATGCTTTACAAAAATGAACTCGTCGCCCTCTTTGACCAATATATTGTCTGTGGCGGAATCCCTTATGTTATAAATGAATACATGAATAAAAATAAAATATCCAACAACACTTTTAATATCTATATAAGCTCCATAATAGGGGACTTAAGAAGGTATAACTTCAAAGAAAACTATTTCAAACAGATAATTAGGGAGATATGTAGAACAGTTTCTGATCCTATTAGTTGGAACAATCTTTCTCAAAATACGGATATCAAATCACACAACACAATACAAGATTATGTGGGTGCAATGGAAGAGTTATTTGTTATTAACACAACCTATGCTTATTCGATCGATAAAAATAGAATTATTTTTAACAAGAATAAGAAACTTTACGTCCAAGACCCTTTCATTTTTCACGCCCTTTCGGGCTGGTCTAACGCAGAAACTGATTATTTTATAAATCTGAAAAAAAATGTTCTTGATTTAGAAATCAAAAGTAAGATCATTGAGGGAATTGTACAGAATCATCTTTGTAGGCTTGCATATTCATTAAATCCTAGGGACTTATTTGATCCAAAAGATCACGTGTGTTATTATAGGGGCAAAAAAGGAAAAGAGATTGATTTTCTTTTATTAACAGAGGATAAAATATATCCTTTCGAAGTTAAGTATCAAAGTACTATAAAAAAATCTGATTTATCAAACTTTAAATCATTTGGCAGAGGGATCTTAGTCACAAAAGATAACTATGGTTTCAGTAGCAGCTATGGATGCCTTCCAGTTTCTTTACTCTTATTCCTAATTTGATCTATTCTTAATAGTAGATAATCGATAAATACACTAAAAATACATAGCATTTATGAATGCTTCAGAAAGAAACAAAACTCTTGTTTCATTTCTTATAAAGCACGGCGCTAAAAAAATAGGCCTGTTTGGGTCAGTTGCAAGAGGAGAGGAAAGGCCTGATAGTGATATCCTTGTAGAGTTTAGTGAGACAAAAAACCTATTTGAATTTATAGGAATAGGTCTTGATCTAGCCGATATTTTGGGTAAAAAGTAGATTTATTTACAGAGGAAAACTTGAGGCCTATTATTAAAGATAGAGTAATGGAAGAGTTAGTCGTGATTTATGACGAAGGAAAGTAAAAATATTTTACAGGAGGATAATGCTTGGGCAGATTTGTAAAAGCCAAATTTTATATCGTTATTCATTGATAAAGCATTATGAACTATGATAAATCTAGTTTCAGCTTAGAAGAGATGGAAAAAAGTTTGGATAGAAGTGCCCTTACTATAGAGGATACTATTATTCTAGGTAAAAATGTAAACAAAGCATTGAATAAACATTATATAAAATAGCTCTAATAATTTTATATCTAAAATTCAAT
>JBAYOH010000025.1:0-22315 GCA_041678455.1 Methanofastidiosum sp. | reverse complement strand
TTCAGTTGAAGCATGTGCGCCTTCTGCTTTCTGATTTTATATTCCCTCGGCAATTTCTTGCCTTCTTAGCAAGAATTTTTGACAGCACTGTAGAGGATAAACTTAAGGATGGCTTCCTTTTTCGCCATGTCAAACCTCCTGGCGTTTACACTCTCGTCATATGCGCGCTTATCCCTGTTCATTCGGTCTAACTCTTTCCCCCACATGCTTAAAAAATCTAAGGGCGGGTAAAATTTTCCCCTCTACACTAACTGTTCATTGTATTTGGCCCAATCCATTTGCATGAATAATTAGGGTTTGTAAAGAGTTTAAGCTTTTCGCTTCATTTGAGAGGACTTATTCAACAAAGCAAACTATTAGAAAAGATTTATAAACGACTATTCATCCTTTATGCAGATTAGAAGGTGATTTTAATTGGCTGAAGAATGCAAAGACCAAGAGAAAAAAATAGACGCCATAATGGCTGTTATGAATGCATGGGTTTATGGCATAGAAAAAACAGCAAATAGTTTTTTTGGTAAACCTGAATCATTTTATAGACAATGGATAATTATTTCTATCCGACCTTTTATAGCTAAATGGAAAGATCTTGGTGCAGAGTTTAAATATGGTCTTGAAGGATTTGACGCTGCTAAGATGTACGTAGAAGAAGTTTCTAAAACTGGGTTTATGAATCGAAAAGATCATGAAATCGAAGGCAACAGTGAAAGTTTTGTGTATATAGTAAATAAATGCCCTTACAATCAGCATTGCAATATGCTAGTTTCTGAAGACAAAGTAGAAAAACTAGCATGTAATAGGGCAATGGCAATTATAGGTGCAATAGAAAACTCAAAACCAGGGGAATCAAAAAAGTGGGAATACAAACCACAATTCAAAAATGGTGGACCATGCTTTATTGAATTTAAGAAGAAGTGAATTCAATGCTTTCAAAGCAAGAGAAGATTATTCTAAAAGTATTGGGTGACTTAAAAAGAGAATCAAACCCCGAGGAAATAGCTAGAATTTCAGAATTGCCTGAAGTCGCAGTAATGAGAACTCTTCTTTATTTGACGAGTAAGGAGTTTGTAATAGTTGATGAAAAAGGTGTATCTAACTTATTACTAACTAATGAAGGTAAAACAAGTTTAGCAAACGGACTAATAGAAAAAATATTAATTAAAGGAATAAACGATAAACTTCCATTAGGCGAAATTCGGCTTTCTGAAGAAGAAAGAAATATTGCTATTGGAATGGCAAGAAGAAATGGGTGGATATCCATAGAGAAAATTAATAATTCGCTTTCTTTCTCTTTGACGGATAAAGGAAAAGTAGCATTAAATGAAAAAACTTCTGAAGAGATTGCGTTAGAAGATATCTCTAAGAAAAAATTAATTGATGATAATTTAGTATCTCTGCTTGTTAAGAGAAAACTTATTGAAAGGAAAGTAGATACTGTCAGAAAAGTGTACCTGACTGACTTAGGAAAAAAAGAATTATCAAAAGGGATAGAGATAACAGATGAGATTTCAGAATTAACTCCAGATATATTAAAAAATCTAAACTGGAGGGATATTACTTTAAAAAGATTTGACGTTTCATCTGATGTTAAAGTATTTTACCCTTCAAGAAAACACTTTGTAAATCAGGCAATTGAGTATATCCGAAAAATCTGGCTTGAGATGGGCTTTAAGGAAATGACAGGTCCAATGATCGACACTTCTTTTTGGGTTTTTGATGCATTATTTCAACCTCAAGATCACCCCGCCAGGGACATGCAAGATACATTTTTTATTGATTCCCCACGATTTGGGCAAATTGATCCAATTTTTTCTGATAAAATATGTGCTATGCATGAGCATGGAGGCGACATAAAATCAAAAGGTTGGGGATACAAATGGGATAAAAGAATCAGTGAAGAATATGTCTTAAGAACCCACGCTACATCTCTTTCTGTAAGAACTCTTAGTACTCTAAAGCCTGAAGATTTACCTGCAAAATTTTTCTCAGTTGGTAAAGTATTTAGAAATGAAAAACTTGACTGGAAACATCTTTTTGAGTTTTATCAGACTGATGGTATAGTAGTCGATGAAGATGCTAATTTTAAACACCTTCTAGGCTACCTCAAACGTTTCCTAAACAAAATGGGACATTCAAAAATAAGATTTAGACCCGCATATTTTCCCTACACAGAACCAAGTATTGAAGTAGACATTTATAACAAAACTAAAGATGAATGGGTGGAACTATTGGGCGCAGGTATTTTTAGACCCGAAGTAGTTGTACCTCTTCTGGGCAAGGACATACCAGTACTTGCATGGGGTCCAGGATTTGGTAGAATTATGATGGAATATTATGGATTGACAGATATCCGACAGAAGTATACGAATGACCTTGATATGATGAAAAAATTACCTATTTGGATAAAAGGGTGATAAGATGCCGACCGTTAATTTTGATAAAAATGAATTCATATCTTTACTGGGGAAGGCCGTTGATGATCAAATATTAAGCGATAGGATATCCATGATTGGTACTGACCTTGAAAAAATAGATTCTGAAATAGTAGTTGAAATTTTTCCAGATAGGCCAGATTTGTTATCAATCGAGGGATTTACAAGTGCACTTAAGGGTTTTATGGGAATTGAGAAAGGCCCTATAGATTTCAAAGTTCATAAGCCCATTTACGAAGGTAGAGTTGACTCAAAAGTCAAATCTGTCAGGCCTTTTGCAGTTGGTGCAATAGTCAAGGGGATTAAATTTGATGATGATACTATCAGGTCATTAATGCAGATACAGGAAAAACTACATATTACTCATGGTAGAAATAGAAAGAAAGTTGCAATAGGTGTGCATGACCTAGACAAGATTAAATTTCCTATTAAATATACAACAATGCCAAGAGACTTCTCTTTTATCCCTTTAGAATTTGATAAGAATCTAACCATTGATGAAATACTAAAGATGCACCCCAAGGGAATTGCATATGCGCATCTCTTGTCTGAGTTTAAAGAGTGCCCGATATGGATAGATGACAATGCTCAAGTTTTGTCAATGCCACCAATAATAAATTCAGACTATACAAAAGTCACAGAAAAAACAAAAAATTTATTCTTAGATATTACAGGTACTCACAGAAAAAGCATCGAATATGCTTTGAATATAATATTGATGGGGCTTTTCATTAGGGGTGCGGAGATATGCCCTCTAAAATTGACTGACGAAGGAAAAGATCTGATTTACCCAAATCTTAATAGGGAAAGACTTGAATTGGATCTTTCATATTCTAATAAGATACTGGGATTGAATTTATCTGAAACTGAAACTGCAGACTTATTAATGAAAATGAGATATGGAATAGCTTCAAAATCTAAAGATAAAATTATTGTAGAAATTCCACCATATAGGGCAGATATTTTACACCCCATTGATTTAGTTGAAGATATATCTATTGCCTACGGATTTGAAAACTTTATTCCTGAAATACCTAAAATTGCAACTATTGGCCAAGAGAATTCTATTGAGGTATTCATAAGAAAGATGGAAGAAGTAATGATAGGATTTAATTTCTTCGAAGTAAAAAATTACATCCTCTCAAATGAAGACGTTTTAATTACTAAAATGCTTGACAATAAAAGAAAACTTGTAAAGACAAGGAATGCTGTGAATACAGAATTTGACACTGTTAGGAGTAGTCTCTTGCCATTGCTAATAAAGACATTAGTTTCAAATTCACACCATGAATACCCCCAGAATATATTTGAAATAGGAATAGTTGTTCCCGATCAAAACTTAATAGAAAAGCAGCATCTTTCTTGTGCAATATGCCACCCTAAGTCAAATTTTTCTGAAATAAAGGGAGTATTTAATGGCCTTTGTTCTTCATTTGGGCTCCAATATTCTGTGAAAGAAGAAGAGTATCCTTACTTTATTGAAGGAAGATCTTGTGCCCTAGAAATCGATGGGTCGAATATAGGTAAAATGGGAGAATTAAATCCTGAAGTTTTATATAATTTCAAATTAGAAATGCCAGTTTCTGCATTTGAGATAGACCTCTCAGCTTTATTTGCTCTTTTCAAAGAAAAGATACAAGGGTGAGAATTATCCCGGATATTATCGGTATGGATAAATTATCATTTACTTTTATTAGATATCCTTCTGCGAATGTAGCAGCAAGTGCGCCGCTTATAGCCATAAGTGGATTTAAAATTAGAAGTCCAACAAGAAGGCACGATATAAAGCAGGCAAGACTCCCTTCCATTGATTTTTTTCCGCCCATATATTTTATTCTCCCATACTTCTTGCCGATTATAGCCGAAAAAAAATCACCTACAGAATTGAAGCTTATAGCTGCAATGGCAATATTTTTTTCGAATAGAAGAATTGTAAAAAATGAAGAAATGATAAAGTACGTTGCAGCTGACAAATCTACTTTCTCATACTCTCTTACTGTTTTTCCGACAACTTTTGGGATAAATTCATTTCCAAAATTGTATCTTAATCTTAAAAATTCTATAAATACAAAAGCAAGAACTAAAATGGACATTCCAAATATAGCCCCTTTTTTGTCAAAGAATAAGTAGCTTATTGGAATCAACAATCCTGTCTCGTGGAATATTTTTCTTCTTAACTCAGAATCCATAGTAATCCTCATTAAATTTATAAACATTATGAGTGAGGTTATTTTTAATGTTTGGGGTATCTAGATGAAATTAATAATAAGTTCAGAATTAGATATAGCCGGAGAAAATATACGAGAGAACTTACTTCAAAATTATCCTTTTGAAAAACTCGAAGGTACTACTTTTTATGATAAGAATAAAGACTCCTTACTTGTTAGAATAAAAAATGAAACTATTTATACAGATTTTCCAGAGGATATAGTACAAGAACAAGTTAAAGATTATAACTTAAGTGCTATTGATTCAATTTTTTTTGCAACAAGGCATAAATCTGTTACTAAAATACCAACTTTAACTTGTCACACACCAGGAAATTTTGGTAAAGCTGATTACGGCGGTAAAGATGGTCACGTTTCTCCCTCTAATCCGGTATTTCAAAAACTAGTATTAAACGAAATCATGAATTTATCAAAAGACCTTCAGATATCCTTTGAAGTTTCTCTTGAAACTACGCACCACGGGCCATTAACAGGGCTTCCTACAACCTTTATTGAGATTGGAAGCGATGAAACATATTGGGGGATAAAAGAAGCCGGTGAAGTTATTTCTTCAGCAATTTACAAATCACTTTCTTACAATGAAAATAAAAATTTTTTCAAAATTGCCGCAGGGATAGGTGGGGGGCATTATTGTCCTAAATTTACTGAAATTATGTTAAATACCGATATTGCAATAGGCCATGTTATTGCAAAGTATAATACTCCAGTCACAGATTCAATTCTCTACCAATTAGTAACAAAAAGTCAGCCCTTGGACGTTGTTCTTTTAGATTGGAAGGGAATAAGGGAACGGTCAGATTTAAAAGACAAACTTACTAGTAGAGGTATATCATTTGTAAAAACAAGTGATATTGTAAAAGAATAAGGATTACCACTACAGAGAAGCATTATACATAGCAT
The DNA here is from genome assembly GCA_041678455.1 of Methanofastidiosum sp. GTDB lineage: Archaea > Methanobacteriota_B > Thermococci > Methanofastidiosales > Methanofastidiosaceae > Methanofastidiosum. The sequence goes on along the minus strand of JBAYOH010000025.1, from coordinate 16,755 downwards.
TATTAAGCAAAAGCTTTATATACTATTAACCTATATAGATAACAAATAGGAGTTTTATGTTACCAATAATAAGTAGCTACATTAACGATAAAGGGGGAGTAAAATGAGATCTGTTATTGAAGAGGCCATTGAGAGGGCAGTAACAGAAAAAGAAATAGTTAAGGATCATCGCTATACTTCTGTGGATGAGGAACTTGAAAGAGTACTTAGGGAATCAAGAGCCAAGATTAAAGTAGTCGGAACAGGTGGAGCAGGCTCCAATGCAATTGACAGATTAATGGAAATTGGGGTAATTGGAGTTGAAGCAATAGCAGTTAATACTGACGCCCAAGATTTACTAGATACTAGAGCAGACAAAAAAATATTGATTGGGAAGGAAGTCACTAGAGGGCTAGGGGCAGGCAACGACCCAAAAGTGGGAGAAGAGTCTGCAAGGGAAGACGAGAGGACAATTAAAGAAGTACTAGAAGGAAGTGATATGATTTTTGTCACCTGTGGTCTAGGTGGAGGAACGGGAACTGGTTCTGCACCAGTAATAGCTGAAATTGCTAAAAAAATGGGGGCACTAACAGTTGCAGTTGTAACTTTACCTTTCACAGTTGAAGGTTTGAGGAGACAAAGAAATGCTGAAAAAGGACTTGAGAAATTAAGAAAAGTTAGCGATACTGTAATTGTTATACCAAACGATAAATTGCTAGATATAGCACCTGGTTTACCCATAAATGCAGCGTTTAAAGTTTCTGATGACATACTTATTAGAGCTGTTGGCGGGATAGCTGAATTAATTACAAGACCTGGATTAGTAAACGTTGACTTCGCTGATGTTAGATCTGTGATGAGAGAAGGAGACGTTGCAATGATTGGAATGGGAGAATCCGATACCGAGAATAGAGCCAAAGAAGCAATAAATGAAGCTTTGAGTAGCCCTATGATAGATGTAGATGTAACTGGTGCCAAAGGTGCTTTAATTAATATCACTGGAAGTTCAAACATGAAACTAGAAGAAGCAGAGAAGATCGTAGAGCATGTAACAAATGAACTTGAGCCGGATGCCCAGATTATTTGGGGTGCAATGATAAACGAAGAACTTAAAAATGGACTTAGGGTCATGGTAGTTCTTTCAGGAGTTAAATCACCTTACATATTCGGAAGAAAAGAAACTGAGATGCTTATCGAGAGCGAAGCACCTGTTAGAGGAATCGATCTTGGAATAGAATACATTTAAAAAGGATTCTTATTAATTAGCCTCATGGCAGAGGCTAATCTAAAGAAACAGGAAAGGGCAAGAAGTTGGATTTCCGAATACACAAGAGTACTGAAACTTGCTAAGAAGCCTGGCAAAAAGGAATATTTGCTTACATCAAAAGTAACTGGAATTGGGATAGTACTTTTTGGAATAATTGGTTACTCAATAAAATATCTCTCAGTTTTAATTCAAAGCATTGGAGCATAAATTCCTTCTAAAAAGGCTAAACTTTTTAAATCTTTGAGTACCTTTGATTTTGTTGTTATTATGGGTGAGAATGTAATGGATGATGACGAGAATCCAATCTTTGCACTAAAGGTTGCTGTTAATCAAGAACAGAACGTAGCAAAGATGATAGAGGGAAAAGTAAAAACTAACAACCTTAAAATTTATGCGGTCTTAGCACCAGAAACCTTAAAAGGGTATATTTTCATTGAGGCGAGTGATAAAGGGGCTGTAGAAGAAGCTATTCAAGGCCTTCGAAATGTAAGGGGGATTCTTGAAGGTAAAATCGCCTTTGATGAAATAAGTCATTTCTTAGAGGCTAAGCCATCGGTATCTGGTCTCGCAAAAGGTGATATTGTAGAACTAATTGCAGGGCCGTTTAAGGGCGAAAAAGCTAAGATTATAAGGGTAGATAAAGGTAAAGAAGAACTTACAGTCGAGCTTCTTGAAGCAATGGTGCCGATACCCGTTACTGTTAAAGGAGATTATGTCAGGATTATAGAGAAAAAGAGCTAGTGGTGATATAATGGGAAAAGAGAGATCTGTTACCTCACTTGTTGATGGAGGAAAGGCTACTGCTGGTCCACCTTTAGGGCCTGCTTTGGGGCCACTTGGTATTAATGTGGGAAAGGTCGTTGCCGAAATAAATGAAAAAACGAAAGATTTTCAAGGAATGAAGGTCCCGGTTAAAATTTTTGTTGATGACAAAAAGAACTTCAGAGTTGAAGTCGGCGTTCCTCCCGCATCCGCATTAATTCTTAAAGATCTTAAATTAGAAAAAGGATCTTCTACACCATCTTCAAGTAAAGTTGGGGATATTAGTGTAGATGCACTTGTTAAAATCGCTAAGATGAAGGAATCTTCCTCATTATCTCCTGATATTGCAGGAGTAATTAAAGAGATTCTAGGAACATGTGTTTCTATGGGCGTAACTTGTGAGGGCAAAGACCCAAGAGTAGTCCAAAACGAGATAAAAGAAGGAAAATACGATAATATAATTAAGTAAGGAGGAATTGTTTTGAAAGAGGCTGTATTACGAGCAGTGAAGAAGGCAAAAGAAACTTCAAAGCCGAGAAACTTCACACAGTCAATGGAGATGAGCATAAATCTTCAAGGGCTAGACATGAAAAAAACACAAAACCGAATCAAAGAAGACTTTGTTTTACCTAACGGAAGGGGCAAAGACGTGAAGATTGGGATTTTTGCTTCGGGCGATATGGCTTTAAGAGCCAAAAAGGAAAACTTGTCTGTATTTGATCAAGAAGACATAGAAAAATTCGCAAAGGATAAGATACTTGCAAAAAAAGTTGCAAATACTCACGATTTTTTCATAGCGCAAACAGATTTCATGACCTTAGTTGGAAAATCATTAGGTCCAATATTTGCGCCAAGAGGAAAAACACCTGCACCTTTGCCTCCAACTGCTTCGCTTGAACCTATATTAAATAAACTGAAAAAGACAGTTAAAATAAAAAGCTACAATCAATCCGTTATTCACATGTTCGTTGGCTCCGAAAAAATGGACGACGAGATGTTAGCGGAAAACATTACAGAAATTGTAAAGTTTTTTGAAAAGAAACTTGAGAAAGGATTCGACAACATAAAGTCAATTTACATAAAGACTTCTATGGGGCCTGCAGTAAAGCTGGAGGATTTTAAATGAAGGGAAGAGTAGCAGTTAAAGGGGAAGTAGCTGAATGGAAAGCAGAAGAAGTGAACTCCCTAAGGAGTATGATTAAATCTTCTCCTGTTGTAGGGGTAGTTGAACTTCAAGGAATACCTGCAAAACAGTTACAGAATATAAGGGAAGAACTAAGGGGCAAAGTTACTTTTAGGATGTCAAAAAATAAGTTAATGAAGATAGCTGTTGAAAAAACTGAAAAGGAGTCCCTTAAGGATCATATTAATGCAGGAGCAGCTTTCATTTTTTCTAATGAAAATCCTTTTAGAATTTACCGGCTATTACAAAAGTCAAAAGCGCCCGCACCAGCAAAACCAGGTGACGTTGCAAAAGCAGATATAATAATCCCTCAAGGAAGTACAGGATTGCCACCAGGCCCACTTGTAAGTGAACTTCAAACTCTTGGAGTTCCAGCTAAAATTGACAAGGGTACAATATCTATTGAAAGAGATGCAGTACTCGTAAAACATGGAGAGATAATATCTAAGAAGATTAGTGACATTCTTTCTCAGCTTAAGATTGAACCAATGGAAGTTGGCGCAAACTTGGCTGCTGCTTACGAAAATGGATTATTATTCAACAGAGATGTTCTAACGATTGATGATGCCCAAACTAGAAGTAACATAATAAAGGCATTTTCAAATGCTTTGGCATTATCATTTGATAGAAGAATATTTACAAAACAAAGTGTAAAACTATTAATACAACAAGCTGCACTTAAATCAAAATCCTTGGCAATTGGTGCAAATATAGTTTCTCCTGAGACTATTGGGCCAATAATGTCAAAGAGTGTTGCTCAGGCTCTCAGTATATCTAGATTGTTAAATGGTGCCGCGTTGGACGATGAACTTAAAAATAAGCTCAATGTACCTCAACCATCAGCTCCTGATGAGACAAAAGTAGTCGAACATAAGATTGACGATAATAAAGATAAAGGTGGGGAAGCCGGATTAGAAGGTCTAGGCGCCCTATTTGGTTAATTAATGGAGGTGTGATTATGGAATATGTATATGCTGCGATGATCCTTCATGAGGCTAAGAAGGAAATAAATGAAGCGAATTTAAACAGTGTTTTAAAAGCCGCTGGAGTAGCAGTCGATGAGGCCAGAATTAAAGCTCTTGTATCTTCATTGGAAGGTGTGGATATTGAGGACGCTATAAGCTCTGCTTCAATGCCAGTTGCTCAAGCACCTGCAGTTGCACCAGCAGCCGCTTCAGACCACAAGGCTTCTGAATCAAAGAAGGAAGAAAAGAAAGAAGAAGCAGAAGAATCAGCACTTGAAGGTTTAGGCGCTCTCTTCGGTTAATTCTGTATCTTCTATTTTTAATTTTCTCTTTTTAAATCCTTTACATACAATGTAAGTTTCACGGCTTGCCGATCTTGATGACTCAGGCTTTGATATTTTAACGTAATAGAATTCATTCTTTATATCGTCGACTAATTCTTTAGTGTATTCTCCTTGAAATAATTTTATGAGTAGATTTCCCTTATATTGCAATAAATTTGAGGATAATTCTAAGGCTCTATAACAAAGATCAATGGATTTTTCATGATCTAAAGATCTGATCCCAGAAGTGTTAGGAGCAAGGTCTGAAATAATGGTGTTAAATTCTTTTTTAATATCCTTAATCTTATTTATAGTTGAACTTTCAAATATATCCCCCTGAACAAAATAAGAGTTGGGGAATTTTTCTTTTACGTTTTTCAAATCAACCCCCAATACTAATCCTGTACCGCCCACCAATGTTGATGCTATTTGCATCCATCCACCGGGCGCAGCCCCTAGATCTAGGACACTATATCCTTTCTTTATTATATTGAACTTTTTGTTAAGTTGAATTAGCTTAAAAGATGCTCTGGATTTATAACCCTCTTTCTTGGCCATTCTGTGATACCCATCTTTTTGCTGATACATAATCAATATTATATAAAAACTCTTTTAAATGTATATTTTCCCCTATAACTGTGTCAAATCTGCTTGAATCTGCATCTTACTGGAATACAAAGGGCATAATTCTAGATCGCATGGGAAAGCATAAAGATGCATTAGTATGTTTTGAAAAGGCGAGGACAATTGACCCTCAAGATGTAGACGTCATAACTAACATTGGTATATCTTTTGATAAACTAGGAAAACCAGAGGAAGCCTTAAACTTCTATGATATGGCTCTTCAAAAACATGAAGATAATAAGACCCTTTATAATAAAGGTATATCTCTGTCAAAAATCAGAAATTACTCTGAAGCAGTAAATTGTTTTAAAAAAGTTCTAAATGAAGAAAAGAATAATAAAAATGCAATCATAAATCTTGCCATTGCACTACAAAAAATAGATAGGCTAGATGAGGCCATTTCAATTCTAAAAGAGTGGGGCGAATTTGACTACATTTATACAAGGGCCCAGCTAATGCTTGAAAGTGGAAAAAAACAGATTGAAGACTCGATAAATCTATTACAAATATGTTTAAATGAAAATTCTGAAAGTATACCCTCTCTTGAGAATATTTCCTATGCTTTAAAGATGCTAGGTATGGACAAAGAATCCCTAAGATACTTAGAGAATGTTAGGCATCTTTATTCAGAAAGAAGAAAAGTAGAAGAAAAAATAAAAACTCTAAAAGAACTATTAGTGAACTCTTTATCTAAATATGAAAAAATAGCAGAAATTTTAGTAACAAAAAAGGGATTGGGAAAAAATTATAATTTTTACAAAGATATTTTTGAAGGAATTTACCAAGATATTCTATTAATCGATGAAGATTATTCCGCATTTTTGGATAATTATGGAAAAAGGTCAATTTCTTCTTCTAATGTATATATCAAAGAGCTTCTAGATCGAATTAACAATCTAAGTGAGAGCCTCGATATATTGAAACTCAAAATAGAAGAGGATATAGGTAGACCAAGTCTCAGATATATTTTTTATATATTGGACCCATTAGAGCGGAAAAAAGAATCCGAAATTCAGGTGTATCTAATTAATAACGGAGATATTGATGCTTTTGACATATCTATTTTAATAGAAAAAAACAAAGATTTGAATATATCAAAAATTGAAGATAAAATGGACACACTTAAACCAATGGAATATAGGCCATATACCATTAAGATTAAACCCAAGAATGAAGGGGTATTTGATATTAAAACTTTTTGTAATTATAGGGGAAATGAAGTTTATGAAACCGAAACAGTTTATCCCTTGGAAATACCATATTTGCCCGATGACGACTTATTGTCTTTGATTTCTTATTTGAAAGTCTTAAGACTTGATATGGATACAACAGCAGAGGAAATCAAACGTAGGTGGAAGGAGCTTTATAAATATTATCACCCCGATACAACACAAGATGAAAGAGAAAAAATAATAAAAGAAAGGATTTTAAAAGAAATAAACGAAGCATATGAAGAATTGAAGAACTACTACTAGATTATTTATAATATTACTCTTATAATATTCATAAAAAATAGCAAGATATAAAAATTAAATAAAGAACTAAGGTATATGAAAGCTAAAATAAGTTCAATAGTATTATTATTGATATTGGTGCTTCAACTCTTTTTCATATTTCCGGCAACATCTACAGATGTTCCAAGATCTTTTTTTGTGGATACCACTAATGGTCAACCGCAATCAATAATAGTAGTTGGTAAAAACGCAGCTTCTATGGATTCAATATCCGGAAGCTTAATTATTACAAAAATTCAAGCTGAAGCATACTACGAAGATCCCTCAAAAGGTTTATTTAGAGTCAATATATGGGACCGTGAAAAATTGATAACATACGATGAATTATTAATGGAAGATGTTGCTAAAAATAATAATCTTATACTTGTGGGTGGACCAGTTGCCAATAAGCTCGTTGCAGGATTAGTCCAAAGAGGAATTTCAAAAATTGATTGGTATTCTTCACAGGGAGATATTGAGTATATCCCAAATGGTTTATATCCTGGGTGTGATGTGATTATTGTCGCAGGGGCAGACAGAGAAAAAACAAGAACTGCAGTATTACAATTGATTAATTCTTAGCTTGCTATATTCAAACACAATATCTATATATAATTGTAAAAATCTCCATAGGAAATCAAGGGGTTATAATGAAAGAAATATTAGTGCTGTATACCGGGCAAAAATATAAATGTAAACAATGTGGAGAATGCTGCAGGGTTCGGGGAGTTCCACTAACTTTATTTGATATAGAAAGAATTGAAAAAAATACCGATAAAGAGTTCGCTTTGTATGATATTTCCAGAAAAAAATTTGTAATAGAAAAAAGAATTTGGGATAACGGTTGCGTATTTTTAGATGATAAAAATTGCACAATACACGAATATAAACCCTTGATTTGTAGACTCTTTCCATTGGGAATTTTTTATAATCCCCTAGCTGAATCAGATACTCCTTACATATTGAAAAATGGAGAAAAAGCATACATATATGTCGATATATCCTGCCCAGGAATTGGAAATGAAGGAGAACCTTTTGACATTGAAAAAATATTAGAATTATGCCAGAAAATTAAGATTGAAATGGCTTATACATTAAACTTGTAGGTATTTATGAAAATCATAGAAGGAAAAAAACTTGATATTATAAAAAAAACTATAGAAAACTACGGCGGAATTTTCGAGCTGTCCACAAACAATCTATTATTGATAGTTGGCAATGAGGTATTTTTCGTTAACAAACTAATTTATGAAAAAGTTTTAGACGAAAAAATAAATGAAAACTTAGTTTCAATTGGGGCACAAATAGGTAAATTTCAAAAAGGCAATTTTTTATTAGGTTTAGAATGCCATTTAATAATGGGGCCTTCTTCAAAAAAATCAAAATTGAATGAAAAAGGCGCTTCTTTGTTCTTATATGGACGGGATGTTTTTGTTAAGAATATGGTGAATCCGCCAAAAAAAGGATATACGATAGTTTCAAATATAAGAAACGAAGTGATCGGCATTGGTAAATTTGATGGAAAGATGTTGAATAATGTTATTGATAGAGGTTCATATCTTCGAACTCTTGAATAATGTTTAGTTTAAAACAATGAATGTTAAATTTGTTACACCCAGGTCATCATTTTTAAAAAGCATTTTTAGTTTCTTCATTCGGTGATTCTACATGGTAGTTAATATGAAAGGCAAGCATCTTGCTTCTTTACATGACCTTACGAAAGAAGAGATATGGCAAATTTTGAAAACTGCTGAAACTCTAAAGATTAAACAGAAAACTGGAGAGAAGCACGAATTATTATATGGTAAAACTTTAGCAATGATATTCCAAAAGCCATCAACGAGAACAAGAGTTTCATTTGAAGTAGGAATGAAACAATTAGGAGGGCATGCCTTGTACTTATCCTCCACAGATCTTCAATTGGGAAGGGGAGAAACAGTAAGAGACACAGGCGCAGTTCTAGCTCGTTACTGCGATGGTATAATGGCGAGGGTATTTTCCCATGATAATATTATAGAATTATGTAAACATTCAACTGTTCCAATTATAAATGGTCTATCTGATCTTTTACATCCCTGTCAATGTTTGGCTGATTTAGAAACAATTCTAGAAAAGAAACAAGAATTTAAAGGGCTTAAATTGGCATTTGTCGGCGATGGAAACAACGTTTGTCATTCTCTAATGTTTGGATCCGCAAAAGTAGGAATTGATATGACTGTAGTCTGTCCAAAAGGTTACGAACCTGACAAACAAATTGAGAAAATGGCACTAGAAGACGGACTTAAACTTGAAATAACAAACGACCCTAAAGGTGTTAAAGGTGCAGATGTAATCTATACAGATGTATGGACAAGTATGGGAAATGACAAAGAGCATGATGACAGAGTAAAAGTCTTCAAACCTTATCAGGTAAATGAAAAATTAGTTACACATGCGCAAGATGACTGCATCGTTATGCACTGCTTACCTGCACACAGGGGAGAAGAAATAACTAATGAAGTTGTGGACGGGCCACATTCAGTCGTACTTGACCAAGCCGAAAACAGAAATCACGCACAAAAAGCCGTAATGGCACTTTTAATGTAAATAGATTATTAAGCTATTATTCTTTTTTTATATTAATTTTTTAGTTACACTTTCTATTATTTTAACTAAATGGCATTAAATATCTAGAAAAATATATAAACTCCTATAAGAAAAACTGTAAAAGGGATATTTATGAGAATTTCCAAATTATATGGGCTCGAATTGTATAATACCAAAGGCGAGTACATAGGCATAATTAATGATATTATTCTTGAAGTAAAAGAAGGAGTTGTCTTTGGACTGGCAGTTGGGCAAGAAAAGGGCATAGATAATATTGCAGTCGGATTCAAAGATGTTTCTGCTATTGGGGACATCGTTATTGTAAGGGCCAAGAAAGAAGATTCGGTAAAACTTGGAATGTAAAAGGTGCTCAAAATGACAGGCAAAATAGAAAAATACCTTTTAAATAAATTACAAAAGGAAAAACTTCATTTTTCTTTAGTTGACCCTGATAGTTTCTCTATAGAAGAAGCAAAAAGCGCAGCTGCAATCTCCGAGGAGGCCGGAAGTGATGCTATATTGGTAGGTGGTTCTACCCATACTTTGGGCAATTATCTTGATATTTTGATTGAATCGATTAAAGCCAGTACAAAACTCCCTGTGATTATTTTTCCCGGGGGTGTGGCCCAAGTTTCTCCCAAAGCAGACGCAATCCTTTTCATGTCTTATATGAATTCAAGAAATCCTTATTTTATCACAAAATCTCAAGCTCTTGGAAGTTTCCTAGTAAAAAAAACTGGAATCGAACCTATACCTACTGGGTATTTAGTAGTTGAACCGGGTGAAACGGTAGGATGGATGGGGGAAGCTGATCTTATTCCAAGAGAAAAACCCCAAATAGCTGCTGCATATTCACTAGCTGCACAATACTTAGGAATGAGACTTGTCTATATCGAAGCAGGATCAGGCGCACCTGAAACAGTAACTCCTGAAATGGTGGGATTTGTAAAAAAGGTCATTGATATACCTTTAATTGTAGGGGGAGGAATAAGGTCTCCAGAATCGGCAAAGAAACTTGCTATAGCGGGAGCAGATATATTCGTAACTGGGACAATAATTGAAAAAGAAAAAGAAAAACTTTTTGATATTATAAAAGTCATAAAAAGTTAAATGAGTGGGCGGATTATAGCCCATCTTTTGTAATATTGGCATTGAACTAAGCGACCTACCACAAACCTCAGACCAGGTTTCATCGGTTTTAGTTTGGTCTTGCACCATGTGGGAAGGTATTTCACCGTTTCCTTTATCCTCTCAGTAGTTTTGGAATTTGTTGCCATATTCCGTCTACATCATCTTCATCAGACAAAGGCCGTTTTTTTCTGTTCCTTTACCTTGGATTTCCCCAAGCATCTTTCGATGCCACATCCTGATCAGGTGGATGGAGCTTCCTCCCCTAAGGGAAGCCAATATTCCGCCCACACAATAACTTAATAACGTTGAAGATATAAATTTATTCATGAATATTCTGATGATTGGTGAGTATCCTCCAAAAATTGGAGGTATTTCGACCCACATATCTCAACTGAAAAAAGAATTGAATAAACTAGACCAAGATATTTTTATTTTAACTTATTCAAATTGCTTGGAAGATAAAGTATATTCTACAAGATTACCTAAGAAGTTTAGGGGGATTTTTTTTATTATATTTGGTTTCTTCAAAGGCATCAACATTATTAGAACGAATAAAATTGATTTAGTACATGCGCATTTTGCCACAACTCCAGGACTACTTGGTCTTTTTTTATCAGTTACTACAAGGAAAAAAAGAATTTTAACAGTTCATGGGAGTGATATCAATGTTTACTTAAATCGAAAGTTTATGGGTCAAGTAGTCAGATTAGTATTATCCAAGTATCCTGTTGTTATTGCTGTATCTCCTGTTTTAGCTGAGAAAATTACACATTATTTGAAGGGAGATGTAATTTCTATCCCCAATGGAGTTGACAGTTTGAAATTTTTCCCAAATATCTCTGAAAAAAAAGGCATAGGATTCATTGGGGCTTTAGTCAATGAAAAAAATCCTAGAGATTATGTTGAGCTAATTCGAGAACTTCGACAAAAAGGAATTGTTGAACCTGCATTTATTATTGGTGATGGATATCTAAGAAAAGAATTAGAAGAAACTTCAGATGGACTTAATATTAATTATTTAGGAGAAACAGTAAATACAGAAAAATACTTGAAGAAATTTAAGGTAGTTGTTTCAACTTCAAAAACTGAAGGATTTGGGCTTTCTATCCTTGAGGCTATGGCATGTGGTGTTCCTGTAGTTTCTCTTGTAAGCCCAGGCTCTAAATACCTATTAGGTGATTTGAATTTGCTAGCCCAAGATAAAAATCAATTAGCAGGGTTAGTGGAGAAAATAATAATAAATCCCGAACTTAGACTCAAACTTTCCAACAAGGTACTAAATAAATCTAAGCTATTCTCGTGGAAAAAATGTGCTGAAGAAACTTTGGGTGTTTATAAAAAATTTATTTAAATAGTGGGATGTAAGGATTTATTTTTATTAAAATAAGAAATGAAAAACCGATTCCTAAGGCATATGCCAATATATCGTGAGCAATAAGCCAACTATAACCTTTTTCAAAAAGATATATTGTTATGACTAGTCTTAATATATTCAAAAATAATAGGCTTATAAGAAATAAAGATAGATATAATATTTTTTTAGTTAATGCTAGAGAGGACAATACAAATAAAGCAGTGAATATAGCACCTGAAGCTAATCCAATACACCTTTTAGAGATCGCATAATCTCCAACAGCTACAAATTTTTCAGATACGATAAGTGACTTTTGTATGTCTAACAATGCTATCCCTTCCTTAACAGCTTCAGCTGTGAATATCCTAATTGGAGTATAATCACTTATAACATAAAGAAATATGGATACAATAGTTCCCTTAATAAAAAATAAGAACTTAACATAATTATCCTCCCCATATTTCTCAATTATCTTATCTTTTATCATTTATTTTTCAATAATAGAGGTAGTTTTAAGTTTTTCCTTATTAATTTTGTAGATTTCGTAACATTCAGGGATAATTTTATATATTAATTTACTTTTAATTATATAAACAACGGAGGAGTTTTATTGGGAGAGTCACTAGTAGTATCATCTGGAAAGGGGGGAGTGGGCAAAACTACTATCGCTGCTAATTTAGGCATAGCTCTTTCTGAAGTTGGACTCAATGTTCTAATTTTTGACGCAGACATAACTATGGCTAATCTTGAACTCATATTTGGGATGGAGGGATTGCCAAAGACTATACAGGATGTATTGGAAGATAAGGCAAGGCCTGAAGATATAGTATATGAAGGCCCAGGTGGAGTAAAAGTTGTCCCGGCAGGCCTTTCTTTAAGAAGATTAAAAAAATCTGATCCCGATAAAATTAATGAAATATTTAAATTCTTTGTTGAAAAAGTTGATTTGTTAATAATTGATGGGCCGCCTGGTCTTGAAGTAGATGCTGTAACTTCTATCGCCGCTTCAAATAATATGCTCCTAATAGTAAATCCTGAAATAACTTCCTTATCTGATGCATTGAAGATAAAACTTATAGCAGAAAAATTAGGAACAAGAATAACTGGGGTTATAGTAAATAGAGTTAGAGGAGATCCAACAGAAATTTCTGGGCCTGAAATTGAAGCAATATTGGAACTTAGGATAATTGGTAATGTTCCAGAAGATCAAATAGTAAAGAAATCAACAACACTAGGTAAACCTTTTGTATTATTGGATCCAAAATCTCCGGCTTCACTAGCTATTAAGGATATTGCAAAAAAGATTGCAGGAAAGAAGACGGAATTTCAACCTTCCGACAAATCAATGAATAGATTAATGGGAGGCCTATTTGGGAGATGATTGCATGTCATTATTAGATATACTGGTTAATAGCTGGATTATAATTTTTATTATCGCCATAGTTAGTATAATTATTAACGTGATTTTGGGCGTTAGGGTTTATATGCAAGGAGAAGAACTTCAAAGATTACGTGGCGGCAGGTTATCTAGGGAGGAGCTTGAAATATTAAGGGCTCGACTTGCTAGAATAAAAAAACTTTCCAAATAATTTTAAGATTATCCTTAAAATTATACTTTTCTATTTTATAGTTACAAGAATTAATCACTAATTCTAAATATTAAAAATACTTATTGTTAAGCAATAATACCAAAAGCTTTATATATTTATCAAATCATAATTGGTAGTGGATATTCATAACTAGGTGGAACAATGCAAAAATCCAATTATTTATATTTACTAAATATATTTTTATTATCGATATCTATAATAGGCATTGTTGCAACTCCAGTTTTAGCACAAGGTGTAATATCTGGGAAGGTAACTGATGATAACGCAACGCCACAAGGGATTAGTGGCGCCATAGTAGATGCTTATAGCGCAAACGATACCAGCGCCTGCCCGGCAATAAAAGGAATGTCAACAACTGATGTCAATGGTACATATTACATATATCCTTTAGAACATGGTAAATATATAATAAGGGCGTATGCACCTGGTTACACATCAAATTCTACATTGGCTGATACTTGTATTACTTCTTGTTCCCCGGATTATAATTTAACACTTCACGATACAAATGGTAGCATTATCGGGCACGTTTTTCAACCAGATGGAATCACCCCTATTGAAGGTGCAACTGTAAATGCTTATTATCCCGGGACAGAGAATATATTAGCAAGTTCTTTAACCTCTGCTGATGGCAATTATACTCTTTCTAATGTTGGAGGGGTATACGACGTTGAAGCTTCAGGAGCAGGATGGCTGCCTAAAAAAATAAGTATAACTGTGCCTCACCCTTTAGGAGTAGTAATCCAAGATTTTGTTCTTTTACCTGGGCCTTATTATGATCCGGATGCAGTATTTATGGGCTGGATAGAAATTGGTGATTTGACAGTTGTGGGAGATTACACCATACTGCTAAAAGATCTCCAGAGAAGGCATCCAGTAATGCCCCCGGAAAGAGGTATTTTAGAGGTATATAGAAAAGGCACAATGGTAATCCAACAGGTTGTAGTTCCTGGGGATACCTTGTACATAGATGAAATTCTCAAAATAAAGGTAAATGAGATTAATGATCATGAAAATGCCAATTATTTTGGTAGATACAAACTTAACATAACTGTATCTAAAAGAAAAGAGCCTGAACTATCTATTAATTTGGCAACACTATATATCGGAGAAATAGATGATAAAGATAGAACTTTCTTGAGAGGAAGTAAAGAAGGAATTAAAACAGTTCTTCTAGGCGATATCGATACCAACGCAAGTTCGGGATCTGTTGAATTTGACGATAATACTTATAATTTCAAGGTCTCTGCAATAAATGGAAATATTCAATATGTCTATAATTTTAAAGAAGTTAACGGTTCATTTGTCCAACTTGGTGATTTGCGCCAAGGAGATATCATTACTATAGGAAAAGATAGCACTTGTAAAAATATTAGGCAATTAACAATTTATGAGATGGGTAGGGGCACAGTAATTTGGGCGCCAATAATACATTCAATAATGAGGCCAGAGGATTTTGAATTTGAAACTGAAAATGAAATTGAGAAGCCTCAGTCAGATACTACATTTTGGTATGTAACTGAAATTCAGAATACCGGAGATATACCTGCAAAAAATATTAAAATACATATAACAGCTAAAGATTTCACTTTTTTGACCGGTAATAACTGCTATTGTGGCTCGGATAATGAAGCATGTCTTGAAATAAAATCTATGGAACCTGATGAAAAAAGGCTAATCATATTCAAATTTAAAGCACCTCAAACTGATTACCTAAAAGTATCACCTATTCAAATTGATTTGTCATACCAAATGGGCTATTTCAATGAAAAGGAACAGGAAGTGATTCAGGATTACTCAAAAAGTGATAAAACTTTAATTACAATAGTACCCAAACAACCAGAATTTCAAATTATAAGAAATATAGTTAAAGAAAAACTTTTTGTTGGAGAAACAACCGATATTGAAATCAGAATAAAGAATACAGGAGATATAACCGCTACAAAAATAAAATTAATTGATTATATCCCTGATGGGTTTGAACTAATCGATGGCAGCGCAACAATGAACATCGATAAAATGGCAAAAAATGAAACATTCACTCTAATCTATAAAGTAAAGGCTCTCGAGATGGGAGAATTTGAATTTAAAACTCAATTACTTTTTCAAGACGAAGCCGGAAAAAATTACAAAACAACTTCAAAACTTGAACCAGTTACCGTAAGCAAGGAATTTCCAAGGCTTGAGATCCTTAAAAAATTGGACAGAGTAACTATATCTAGGGGAGATTCCGTTATCGTAGTTTTAGTTGTGAGAAATACTGGAAATAAAATTGCAAGAGATGTACAAGTTCTTGATTTTGTTCCAGAAGGATTCAGACTAATTGACGATCCTAAAACAAAGAGAATAGAATATACAATCTCTGAACTAAAACCAGAACAGGAAAAAATGTTTAAGTATATTATAACTGCATCATACCCGGGAGAATACAAAATTGGCGATACAAAATTATTGTATTATGATCTAGAGGGTCACAGTTTTGAACATATTGCATCAGGCACATCTGTAAGAGTAAATGGTGAGCCCAAAATAACAATCTCCAATATTCAATACTTCAATGAAGAATATTCTTTTGCTGATTATAAATATGTAGACGTTATACTAACTTTAACGAATACAGGAGATGGTCTTGCAAAGAAAATAAGTTTCATCAATGCTATTTCAGGAGATATAAAAATAGTTGACGGAGAATTGGGGGGATTTGTCGATACTCTAAAACAGGGCGATTCAAAAACTACTAAATTCACTGTTAGAGTTCTTCAAGAAAATAAGGATAAAATATTTACAATTAATACCTCTTCAGAATTTGAAGATATAGCTGGAAAGAAATCTAAATCGGAAGTATCAACAGATATAACAATAGGTGGAAGGACTCCAAATATAACTTTGCTAAGACAAGAATCTGAGTATAAGTCTGACATAATTAGAATTGGTCATATCATTCCTGTGGTCACAATAATTACAAACACAGGTGATGGTGATGCTAAAAACGTAAGGGTTGAAGACAGAATACCTTCAAACCTTCAAGTAACAACGGGTATTAATTATTGGGGAGGTCAATTAAAACCAGAGGAGAGAGTGACTTTAAGATATACTTTAATACCCTCTCAAGGCGGAGAATATCAAATTGGCCAAACTTTATCAACATATGAAGATGAATGGGGTGTCAAAGGAACTAAATCTTTATCTCCAACTCTAGTCACAGTATGGGGGCCTTCAATTTCTAGAACTATATCTACAAATGAGATTGAAGAAGGAGAAGCAGTAACGATAACTTATAACATCAAAAACTGGGGAAAAGACGATATTTACGAAGTTAAATTAGTTGAAATCCTTCCCCAAGGATTTGATATGCTTTCAGGTGATAAGGAAATACTCATTGGAGAAATAAAAGGGGGAAGTGAAGTATCAAAAGAGATACAGGTAAAAGCTACAAAATCGGGGGCATTCATTCTAGAGGATTCTAAATTTTCCTGGA
>JBAYOH010000024.1:0-24179 GCA_041678455.1 Methanofastidiosum sp. | reverse complement strand
TTGCCTTGCTATCTGCAAAGCTAGTTGATTGTGCGGTAATCCGGATCCTGAAAATATAGGAAGTTTTTGCCCCCTGATTAGTGAGTTCATTCCATCAATAGCAGACACACCAGTCTGAATGAATTCATGAGGGGGTGCTCTTTTGTAAGGATTTATTGGAAGCCCATTGATATCCAATCTGACTTCAGGTATAACTTTTGGCCCACCATCGAGTGGGTCCCCTGAACCAGAAAATATCCTTCCAAGCATATCAGGTGAAACTGGAACTTTTAATACATCGCCTGAAAACTTAACATAAGCATTTCTGTCAATATTTCTAGTTCCTTCAAAAACTTGGACAACTACTTTACTCTCTGATGTATCTAATACTTGGCCTCTTTTATTACTTCCATCGGAAAGAGTTATATTGACGTATTCTCCGTATCCTATATTCTCAGTATTCTCTAGAAAAATAAGAGGCCCAGTTACTGAAGTGATAGTTTTGTACTCTTTCATCTAATCATTCCCCCCTAGAAGTAACTTGAATTCTTTAGACATTGTTTCGTTAATTGAGCCTATTTTACCCTCAAAATCTTTCCTATATCTTACTTTGGATATTTCTGCTCTGGACTCAAGTTTTAGTATCTTATCAATTTCAACACCGTTTTCAATTGCGTTATTTCCTAATCTGGAAAATCGGATAATTGCATTTAATAGTGAAAATTGTCTCTTTAATGAGTGAAATTCATCCACTTCATGGTAAGAATCCTGTTGTAAGAATATCTCCCTTAACATTCGAGCGATTTCCAATAAAAATTGTTGATCTGGAGGCAGTGCATCTGCACCTACTAGCTGTACAATTTCTTGCAACTCTGATTCCTTCTGTAATATTTCCATTGCTTCGGCTCTCGTTCTATCCCAATCGACAGATATTTTACTTTCGAACCATTCTTTTAAAGAATCATAGTAAAGTGAATAAGATTCAAGCCAATTAATCGAAGGGAAATGCCTTTTTTGTGAAAGGTTTGAATCTAATGCCCAGAAAGTTTTTGTTATTCTAAGAGTATTTTGGACTACTGGCTCTGAAAAATCTCCTCCAGGGGGTGAAACAGCACCTATAACGGTTACTGAACCTATTTTGCCCCCCAGGGTAACTACGATTCCAGCCCTCTCATAAAAACTTGATAGTCTAGAAGAAAGATACGCAGGATAGCCTTCTTCACCGGGCATTTCCTCTAATCTTGAAGATATTTCTCTCATGGCTTCTGCCCATCTGGATGTGGAATCTGCCATGAGCGCAACGTCATAGCCCATATCCCTATAATATTCGGCGATGGTGATCCCGGTATAAATTGAAGCTTCTCTTGCGGCCACAGGCATATTTGAAGTATTTGCTATAAGTACAGTTCTATTCATCAATGGGCCGCCTGTTACAGGATCCACTAATTTAGGAAATTCTGTAAGAACATCAATCATTTCATTTCCTCTTTCACCACACCCGATATAAACAACAACTTTGGTATCGCTCCATTTTGCAAGCTGTTGTTGTGTTACAGTTTTACCGCTACCAAAAGGCCCGGGAATTGCAGCGGTGCCGCCTTTGGCCAAAGGAAATAAAACATCGATAATCCTCTTGCCTGTGACCAAAGGAACATTTGGAATCATTTTATCTTTGAAAGGTCTTGGAACTTTAACAGGCCATCGTTGATACATCTTAATTACTGCACCGTTATCTAATCTACACAGTATTTCCTCAACAGGATATTCTCCTTTTTCTAAAATCTCAACAATTTCTCCAGATATGTTTGGCGGTGACATTATGAAATGTTTTGTGTATTCATTCTCGTTGACATAACCGATTATCTCTCCAAAATTTACTTTATCGCCTTTTTTCTTTGATGGGAAGAATTCCCACTTCTTCTCTCTGTCGATTCCAGGGGCTTCGGCACCCCTCTTAATGAATTCTCCCATTAACTGTGAGAGTTTTGGTAATGGCCTTTGAACTCCATCATATATGGAGCCTAATAACCCCGGTCCCAAATCAACTGATAATGGCATTCCAGTTATAGTGACCTCATCACCTGGTTTAAGAAGAGATGTATCCTCGTATACTTGGATAATTGTTTTATCGTAATCAATTTCTATTACTTCTCCAAACAGTTCTTCTTTTCCAACTCGAACTAGCTCATTCATCTTAGCATCTATATTTGTTGCCACGACTACAGGCCCAGATACTCTGTAAATTGTACCTTTATTTTTCAAATTAATTACCCCACAGGTCAACTCCAATTACATGTTTTATTTTGTCTCTCAAAATATCGCTTAATTTTTCTCCCAATACAATTACTGTTGGTTTGACTGAAATGTCGACCTTTAATTTACTTTTACTTGAAAGATTTTTGTAATATTCGGGTTGAATAATTATAATCCCTACTTCTTTATCCTTAAACATATCATTAAGATGATCTTCAAATTCTTGATCGTTTACTATTCTCTCACTTTTTTTAATTCCTAATAACTTAAATCCCATAACAAACTCCTCATCGCCAATTACTCCAAATTCCATCAGATCACCAAGCTATCCTCAATTGTTTTCTTTTCAAGATTAGAGGCTTTTCCCCTAGATATTTTTCGGATATTCTCAACTTCAATTTTTTTGGAGATAATGTAGTGGAGAACAGGCATTATGGTAAAAGGATCTCCTATAAACTGTTCTTTTGCAGATTTCATTAGATATTTTTCAAGAGATTCTTCTAGATAAAAGAGGGTTTTTTCTTGCCAGTGTTTTTCTATAATAATCCCATAAGGAGTTTTTTTCACTTTCTTTAAAAAATCATTATCAGAGGATCTTAAGAGATAGTCTAGATCATCAATGCCAAAAAATAATCCCCCTTCGATCATATTTTTTTGTTCTTCTTCTGGAGCAAATCCGTATCTTCTCATTCTCATTGTATTTTTTATATTTGTGATATCAATCTCTGTACGAATAAATTCAACAAATAGAGATTTTTTTTCCTTCTTAAAAGTATCAATAGTATTCTTGAAGTACATTTTGAAAAGTTCTGATTCTATATCGGCTATTTCTTTTGTTTCATCTAAAAAATTAAATTGTTCTAACTTTTTTAATTTCTTGATAACATCTTCATAGCTATAGTTTTTTAGAAGGGACAGTATAAAACTAAAAGGTATCTCCCCTATCGGGATCAGGGTCTTTTCTATTTCATAATCAGTTGCTTTTGAGTATTTACCCCTCAAAATAGAGATTATGTTATGGATGTCCCATCTAGTCAATATTGCAAAAGCATATACTGAAGCTTTTTTACCACTCATTTTTATTAGCTTATGGTAAGTATTCCCTAGATTTTTATTAAGTGAATGTTCTATTAACTCTACACCCCGATAAGTTCTTGATAAAGAGTCAATTTCTTCTTTGTAGTTTCCTTCGCCCAAAAATCTAGCTATTTGAGAAACTTCCATGTTCAAGAGTTTAATATATGCATCACTCTTGAATAATTTACTTTCCATGGCCCTTACCCTAGTGTTAAGGTAACTATAATTAGTTTCTCCAAGCCAGTTTTCAGAGGATACTACATTTGAATCCATACTCGGCCTCACCAAATAAAATATCTCTTATCTCTTTGAGATTATTCTCAAAAACATAGTTTAGGGTAGCTTCAAAAGTAAAGTCTTCTTTTATTTTTCCTGTTGGATCTTCAGTTGAAATACCGCCTATAGTATTAATGTTGCCTTTGTATTTTTCCCCAACTAATTTTCTCGCATATTTTTCATCGTTTTTATTTGAAAATATGTATTCAAGCTCTGCCACTGATATTAATTTCTTAAGGATAATCTCTCGTTTTTTTGGTTCGATATTCTCTAGCTTAGTTTTAGTGATTGCAAATATCTTTTCGAGTACTTCTTGCTCCATTCTTAGCCTTTTTCTTTTAATTTCAAGATTGACCCCAGAAGCCTCAGTTCTAGCTAGTAAAGATATCTTTTCTTTAAGAAAATATTGTTTTTTTATCTTTAGTTTATCTACATTATTATCGATATCGTGTAATTTACTCTTCTTTTTTTCTTCAAGCTGCTCGCCATATTCTTTTGCTATTTTTTTAGCATCCTCTATCACTGTATCTGCTACTGTACTTTTCCCCATTTTACCCCCCCTTAAAGGAGTTGAGGCAGTACAACAAAGAGAAGAACTAGTGATACTGTAAGCCCAAAAATAACAATTGTTTCTGGTATTACAGTGAGAACTAATCCCTTACTGAAAAGCTCCTCTTTTTCTGTCATTGCCCCAATTGCAGCAGATCCTATATGTTTCTCTGCCCATGCTGCAGCCAGTCCTGTTAATATGACTGAAGCAACAGAGCTCAATACCACCACTATTACTGCTAATTCTGCCATCATATCACCTCTTTAAGATTATATACCAAACGGTTTATACTTAATACCTCCCCCTTCATAGAATTTTGTGAAAAATTCAACATAATGTAATCTCAAAGCATGTAAGAAACAGGCTAGAATGCCCAATAAGATGTTTCCTATGTGCCCCACTATTAACACTGAATATCCCAATAATACAAAAACACCGCCCATTGGGAAAATTATATCCACAACAATGCTATTTATTACAATTGCTATGCCTACAGAAGATAGCCCTATGGCCATTAGTCTCACATATGATAGGATATTACTCATTATACCAAATATCTCTATTAATCCTATAAATCCATCTCCAACCACCAATAAAACTATTGAAACTAGGAGTAGACCCACTCCAAAATATAGTAATATACCTGGGAAATAGATACTGCTTGCTAGAAATACTATTGAGAATATGAGTACAATCCATCCACCTTTTTTTAATATGGCTTCTTTTAAGTTGTGCACCCTACACACATTGATAAATCCAAATACAAGACCTAATAGAACATGTATGACCCCAATTGAGATAGACAGAATCATTATTGGCATGAAATCTACAATTCTATCTAGAATAGGCATAGGCAAACCAAGTATTTCTTCAATAGTCAAAAGATGAAATATATTAAATCCAAAAAACTCACCATAAATAAAACCAAATGCCATTGTATAAATACTTGAATATTCTAAAATACCAAGTATCATTTTCCAGCCTTCAGTTTTAAATTTTGTTTTCATGAATAAAGAAGCAAAAAATATAACTAATCCATAACCAATATCTCCTAACATTATTCCATAGAAAAGAGGAAAGGTTATAAAAATTGCAAAAGTAGGATCAATTTCTCTAGTCTTAGGGTATTCGAATAACTCTAATAGTAACTCGAAAGGTTTGACTGGACTTGGATGTTTAAATTCAACAGGTACTGGCTCCTCATCACTATATTTAATCTTATCAAGATTTACTCTATCGCCAAATCTTTTCATTAAAATACTTTCTAACTCTTGGTATTTTTTTTCAGGTACCCACCCTTCAACTATGAAAGTATTTTTGGTAGTTGTGAATCTTAAAGGAGCCTCCATTTTTTCTATTTCACTTGATAAAAAGTCTTCATATTGCAAAAGATATGCTGATTTTTCTTTTATCGTGAACTCCATCTGATCTTTGAATATATTTCTTTGTTTTTCAAGTTCTGATTTTGAAGATACTAAATCATCAAGTGAGGCAACTATTTTTTTTTGTATTCCTATATCCCCTACGTTACCAATTGACTTAATTTTTTCTATCTCGTTTAGTATAAGATTTATTTTAGATATTTTCTCGTTGTAAGATTTGATAACATTTTCCGCTTCAAAAACTTCTTTTTCTAATTCTCTTGATACTTCTCTTTTGACATAGGTTGTTTTAATATTGTCGGGTCGGATATCAAACTTACTCAAAAATGCCCTAATAGAAAGCAGGAGCTCAGAAAACTTTGAGACGTCACCTAATGACTTTCCTATCTGAAAGCTCTCATCTTGTTCTTTAAAATCTACAATATGGATTATCTTTAATGAATGAAGGATCCCAATAGTCTCTTTCATGGTATCTTTAGTTCCAACTAAAGTTATTTTAGTCATCCTTTCGTTGGAGCTCATCAATGTACCTCATGAATTTATCAAGAATAAAATTAATAGCTTCATCTTTTTTTTCTAATGCTTCTTCTCTAACTTTCTCTATCTCCCTTACACCTTCAGAAATCACCCTTTGTTTTTCCATGAATATTCTATCTGTTTCAGTTCTAAGTTGTTTCTCAATTTCTAAATCAATGTCACTTTTCTTTTTCTCGAGAAGCTTTTCCATTTCTACATTCAGTTCAACTAAACGTTTTTTGTAATTTTCTTCAGCATCTGTTATGATTTTCTTTGCAGTTTCCTCTGCTTTTTTTATTTCTAAGAGAATCTCTACTTTTTCCATGAAATCACTATCTTATAACTTACTTTAGTTGAGAAAAAATTATTTATATATTTTTTGATGTTTACTTGGATTCTTTATGCCAAAATAATTATTTTTTGTAAATAGTGGGCATAAAATAAAATAATAGCGGCAATAAGAATTATGCTAAACCTTCCTCAATCAAAGATTTTTTAACACGTTCAATTGCTTTAATAACGTCTCCTTCAGTTTTTGCACCTGTACATACAACTTTGCCACTACCAAAAAGTAGTAGAACTACCTTTGGTTCTTTTAATCTATAAATTAGCCCTGGAAATTGCTCAGGTTCATATTCACAATTTGGGAGTGTTAATATAATATCGTCAAGGTTTAGTTTCATTTCGAGATCGCCAGACGCCACGATATTCTGTACAACAATATCTGGTTCTTTTTCCATTGGAGTGCCATAATCCCTCAAAATTTCAATTATTTTGAATATGGCTCTTCTTGATTCTTCTGGAGATTTAGCCCCTGTGCAAACAAGTTTGCCACTACCAAAAACTAAAGTGGCGGTCTTTGGTTCATCAAGCCTGACTACCATCCCAGGAAACTGTTCTGGCTCATATTCGATGTTATCTAAAGAACTTGCGGCTTTAACAAGGTCAATTCTGTTAAATAAGTTAGCAGAAGTAACGACATTTTGAACCGTCATTTTATACTTACCCAATTTAGATTCAGACAAAGAATACCTCCAAGATTATAATATAATTTATAAGGAGTAATTTATAAATGTATTTATAAAAGTTGTGTAATATAGCCGTTCCTCCAAAATTGGGGATATAAATTGAAAAAATATAAATCAAATATTGAATTTGATATATTTTTTGACTTTTTTTTCGACTAGAAATACTATAATTGATTTCACAAAATCTCCAAAAATAAAGGGAATTCCTCCCACAAGAATAGCTTTTTCTAGCGACATCCCAGTAATAAACGAAAGCCAGAGTACCCCTATTGCATATATTGGAACTATAGATAGTACAAGTCCGGAAAAATGGATTTTATTGTTGTTAAATTTTTCATAAAATAAACCAGCCAAGTAAGAACCTGGCACAAAGCCAATAATAAAACCACCAGTTGGGCCAAACAAAATTCCGATTCCGCTTGTGAAATTGTGGAAAACTGGTGCCCCTACTGCACCTAGCCCAAGGTATATTATCTGACTTAACGCACCTAATTTTTTACCTAAAATTGCACCAGAGAGTAAGACAAAAAATACTTGAAGAGTCAAAGGTACAGGATAAAAAGGAATTGAAATAAATCCTCCAATCGCAGTAAGTGATGCAAACAATGCAACAAGAGAAAGTTCTTTTGATTTTAGCATTAATACACCTATTGTAAACTTAAATATTTTATTAGTTTACAATCTATTTAAAAAGTTTTCTCTTGTGCTTCATATATTTCAAATGCACGAGATATTGTATCAGAATCATAGGCATCTTTGTCATCCCTTATTCTTAATACCCGAGGGAATCTCAATGCAAATCCACTTTCGTATTTAGGAGAATGCTGCATTTCATCATAAAGAACTTCAACGACAATTTTTGGAACTATGGTTACTATTTTGCCTTTTTCTTCCAAAATCAAGGGAGTTAGTTGTTCTGTGATCTCAGTGAAAAGTTCATCTGAAAGCCCTGTTGCTACTTTCCCTATTGTTAAGAATTTACCTTCTTCATCCCTTATACCAAGGAGTAAAGACGAAAGCCATTTTTTTCTTCGTCCTTCTCCCCACTCAGCCCCGATTATAACTAAATCCAGTGTTTCTAAGGTACGTTTAATTTTTAGCCATTTTTTACCTCTTGCACCAGGTTGGTACTGGGATAAGTAGTCTTTTATCATAATGCCTTCATGCCCATCATTGATAGATTTATTGTAGAAATCTTTAATCTCTAAAGGATCTTTTGATATCTTATTTTCGGCAATTTTTACAAGTTCTGATTCTTTTATTGAGGAAACTAAAATATCTCTTCTTTCTTTTAATGTTAAATCGATTAGAGATCTTTTGTCAATTAAAAGACAATCAAAAAGGAAAAGTTTCAATGGTATTTTTTCAGATAGTTCTGAAATCTGATATTTTCTTCTGAGTCTTCTTAAAACATATTGAAATGGTGCTATCTTTCCATCTTTATATGCGACTACCTCGCCTTCACATATAATTGTCTCTGGGATTAACGCCTGTTTTAGTTCAGACAAAACTTCAGGCAGTGCATCTGTAATATTTTCTAAACGCCTAGAGAATATTTTTATTTTATCTCCAGATTTGTGTACTTGGATTCTAGCCCCATCATATTTTACTTCCATTTCTGGCTCATCTATGTCTTTAAGGGCTAACTCGATAGAACCTCCTATCTGGGCAAGCATTGGTTTTAAGGGCCTTCCAACAGTTACGTCCAATTTAGAGAGTCGATCTATACCCTTTTTAGAGTAGAGAGCTATTAATCCTAAATCATTTGTCAACAGATAAGCTTTTTCAACATCTTTTTTTGGAATTCCTGAAAACTTAGATATTGCATCAATAATTATTCCTTCTGCCGCCCCGGTCCTCATCTGTTCAAGAATTGTCTTGGATAGATATCTCGCCTCAACTGGTGATGCTGCCGAAAATAGTTCAG
This sequence comes from Methanofastidiosum sp., assembly GCA_041678455.1. Taxonomy (GTDB): domain Archaea; phylum Methanobacteriota_B; class Thermococci; order Methanofastidiosales; family Methanofastidiosaceae; genus Methanofastidiosum. The sequence continues at coordinate 15,191 of JBAYOH010000024.1, read as the reverse complement.
AAAGATACTTTATTTTTTTGTCTTGTGAGCCCTTTCCCCCACATGCAGAAACTTTTTCAAAAAGATCCATTAAGTATGTTATTTCAATTTTAATGACAAAAAATGTTTGTTGTTTTTTTTGCCCTATGGCCTTTTCAATCCCTTCTCCAAAGTCCCCAGAAGCATATACAAATTCTTCAACTTTTTCTTCAACTATTCCTGTTATCTTAGATATTACTTTCAATAAAAGTTTTGGACCTATACCCAGCTCCTTTTCAGTCCATTTGGGGAAAACATATCCTGCCAATAGACCTGTAACAAAAGGTAAAATCTCATCAGGCACTACTAAAAAGAAATCAGATAAAATATCCCTCTTCTCAAGTTTAGAGTTAGTTGAAGTTAATTTTTCATATACATCTACAAGCTCTTTGTAGAGCATTTAATACCCTCTGTAGTTGAGATATGCAACTGTTACCAACATGGCAATATATGTTGTAAATACCATTTCTAATATGGGGATTCCATATATAATAAATTTTCCTAATAAATCAGATGAAAAGAAGTAGTACAGGAGAGATGAAATAGATATAGGGATTGCAACTAATACAAAAAATGAGAAGACGAAAAAGAAAAAAGAAGGTGTTGTATAATGTAAAGCTAACAATATGCTATTTTTTATCGCTTTAAAGGGAGATAAATTATCTATTATTACTGAAGGTGATACAAAACATAAGAAAGGTGCCAAAAAGAATCCCATTATTATAAGAATAGGGTGGACAGTGTAGAATAAAATGCCTGTTAAAAATATAATAAAGGCCATTGTATTAACAATCAAAACTTTAAAAATCTTAGAATATGCCTCTTTTATTGAATTAATATAGTTCTTTTTACCGTTAGTTGCAAAGTCCCTTAATAAAATTGAAGAAAGATTAAATGCAAATATCATGAGAATTAAATAAATCAATAATGCAATTAAAATAAATATGGTCCATTGGTAGACAAATGCTAGTACATCGCCACCTTTTTGGAATAATAGTAGGCCGTCGCCGAGATATTGAAAAAGATAAGACGTAGTTAGGATATAGAAAAGCGTTGGAAGTAAGAAGGGCAGGAATATCTGAATATGAAGGCTCTGGCTTGAAACAGAAAAAACTTCTTTTAATGAAAGTTTGGGCATAATGAGAGAGTAGGATATTGATTAAAAAACGTTTTGGTCACTTAAGCAGTAGGAAAAATAGTAGCAATACTATCAAAAGTAAGAACCCTATAAGGATACCCCCATAGAGAAGCATGTTATTAACAGAACTTATACCTTTGGAGGATTCGAGAAGTTTGTTGCATTTTGATATATAATCTTCGCATGAAGATACTTTCCCCACATCACTAAGATTATTGAATTCAGCGCTTGCTTTTTGGAAGTATGATTTTGCATTTTGGTAGTCTTCTGAAGAAAAATAGCTCTTTCCCATGTCGAAGTATTTCAAAGCTTTCTTATAATTATCAATTTTTAACATGTAATTCTGAATAAGAGTAATTTTTTGATTATCTCCTAACTTTTGGTAAATAACAAGCGCATTATTGTAGGTTGAATATGCTTTGTCAAAATTTTCTTCAGAAACATATTTATTGGCCTCATCCATATAATTCTTGGCTTCCAGATACCTATTTGCCTTTTCACTCATCTCATCTGCTTTTAATGCCGCATCAAAGTCTTGTTTGTTAATTGATGCTTTTTTTGCCTCTTCAAAATAAAGTATTGACTTCTGGTATTCTCCCATGTCAAAGAAATATACCCCCATTTCATAAGATGAACCAGTATTCAAAAAAAGTTCACATTTTTGAATATAATCGTCTGCTTCTAAAGTTTTGTTAGTATTTTTATCTTTTTTATACTCTTCTCTTGCTATTTTGAAATATACAAGAGCGTCTCTATAATTTTCATTGTTGAAGGAATCCAATGCCTGACTGAAATACATATCGGCCTTATTTACGCCCATCATGTTTTCATAGCCTGAAATAACGTTGGAATAATCGGCTAAGACTAAATCAAGAGTTCCGTTGTGATCCATATCTTTGATAATGACATACTCAGTCATATAATTATCAGTAGAGTGCCATAAGAGATGACCAAGCCCATCTAACAAAAATATCTCTCCATATGCTTTATTAAATCTAAAGGTGTATGAAGAGCCTGCAACAATTTCTCCATATCCATCTTCATTAATATCAGAAGAATGTACGTTAGATATCGTCTTGCCTAGATTGCTTTCCCATATCCTTGTCCCTGTTTTATCTAAAACATATACCTTTTCGCCTGCCGCAATTATTTCTAGATTTCCATCACCTAAAACATTGGACACCATAAGATCGTTCCCTTGTTTTATTGGGTAAAGCCACAAAAGATTAAGAGTTTCAGATTCTTTTAGGTGAAAACAATATACATATTTTTCAGATAATGCAATGATCTCTATTTTTTCATCGCCTACTTGATATTCACTGCCATCATCAAGATTAACAGCTATGACCTTCTTAATAGGCATGCCCACACCGGTACTGTAAGAGTAAGTTTTAGTCCACTTTGAAGTTGAAGAGTTATAATCATAAACAGATATGTTTCCTTCACCTGAGCTATTTTCTCCTCCGATGATAATCTCTCTTTCAATGTCAGAATCTAGATTCGCAGAGGTGATACTATTTATAGGTTTTGATGGTTTTGTAATTGTAGAAAAAACATAATCATAACCATTATAGCTAATCATGCTTGCATTGACACCGGCTAAAAGGGCCACCTCTTTACCGTCACCAAATATATCTCCCGATTTTATTTCACTTACAGGGACAGATTTAAAATATTTTTTAGATATGCCTTGTTCAGTGAGAATATAAAAATGTGATTCGGTTAATAATAAAATATCCTTTTGTCCATTACCATTAAAATCTATGCCATATGCGTCTTTTGGATAAAATCTTGAAGAATTTATATTAGGGGGATCAATAAGTGAATCCCTTATTGAAGCCATTGTAGTGTCAACATTTCCTATTTCCTTATTCCAGATTATTTGGCCATTATAATTGAAGAGATAGATATACCCATTTTCGTAGGATTCTCCTCTTTTGAATCCAGTTGTGACAAGAAGTTTCCCCACGGAATCTTGAGAATGATCAATTAATCTCATTGACATTATCATATCGCCTTTCGGCTTGTTTGTGAATTTCACAGACATTTCATTGGCAGAAACTACAGATATGAGTATCAAGGCTATAAAAAATATAGGAATGACTTTTGATTTTTGAATATTTAAAAATTTTATTTTGGCCATATTCATATGTTAATGCCCTCTATTTTTTAGCTAATGATACCCTATAATATCATTAATATTAATTATTATTGCTATACTAATATATAAAGTTTTCGCTAAAAAAAGTAAACAATGTAAATATTAGAAATTAGATATTGCTAAACAATAATAAAAATAAAAAACTAATTTTTTTAAAGATTTAGAAGGTCCAGGTTGGTCGTTCATAGAGATTTTATCGTTAGAATGGAACTTTTAGATTGTACATCTTTCTTTTCTCTATTTTCTTTTTACTTCTGTTCTTTTTAATCTTTGAAAGTTTTTTTACAAGCTCTATATCGACTGACATCTTAGCTTCTTTTCCTATCTCAAGGTACCCTTCTTGAACCGCTGCTTCAAACGCTTTCTGACCAGTTTTAGTTCTTACAATGACAGTATTCCACCCTTCTGCCGCACCAATTGAACCAATGGATATATCTGATAGTTCTGCAGTAAAATCTGGGCAGATTGAACAACTTTCTTGTTCATACTCCCTGACAATGTCAATAGGTATCTTCTGGATATCCCCAGAAACAGAGTAAATAACGTAATTACCTGCACCTATATCTACTTTATAGGTATCTTCAGCCCGTATTTCACCTAACTCTTCCATCATTTTTAGCATAGCATTGTACCTGAAATTATGTGTACAAAACAATCCAACTCTAAGGGAAATTTTGTCAATTACACTTCTAAGAGACAGAGGATATATCTCAAGTTTTCTTACTGCCTGATGAACACATGGAAGGCCAACTATAGCTATATTTTTGAGATAATTTGAAGTTGCTGCATGTTTAAGTATGTTTAATGTTGGGCAGAGATTGTATGTTGTCCCGGTTGTTTCAAGAAGTTCATCGTAATCAGTTACAAGTGCAGACCTTGCAAGCCAGTACTTCTCTTTGTCTTTGCCGCCTGTTAAAATACCGTCAATTATTCTAGAGTCAAGACAATAATTCATAAGAGCTGTTGTCGTTCCCCCACTTTGTGCAGTTTTTAATATCTCTTGATTAGTAGCCCTTACGGTATAGATTGCTTTGTATCTCCCAAGATATTCATCAATGGAGGTGCTTTCATCTTTAAAAACCGTTTCATTTATGTATTCTAAAGGCATGTAACTTCTTGGACATTGGAACCTGCATTCCCCACATTTTACACATATTTCGTCTCTTAAAACTGGCTTTCCTTCTACATCTGATAAAGCCAAAGTAGGGCATACTGCAGTACAAAGCCCACACGAAATACAAAGTGCTCTTTGAGTTATGTATCTAATGTTAATCTCCGAATTCTCTTCAATATTTGTGAAAGCCTGGAGATATTTTTCATCGTTTCGTAGAAATGCATCAAAAAATCTTTCAATAATTTCAGGACTGGGTGGACATCCAGGTATGGCATAATCTACTTTTACAAGTTCACTAATTGGTAAAAATGCATCTGTTTCTGGCATAGGCATTTGATTTCCTGCCGAATGCATTAGTATTCCGGTAGTTACAGCACATGCACCTAAAGCTGCAACTTTTTTTGATTTTTGTCTTATTTCTGTTACAAGCTTCATGTGCCCTTTTTCAATCGTTCCTACTGCCCCTTCAAATACGGCCAGATCTAATTCTTCAGGAATTTTTCGAGCATCCATAACTAGCGGGTAATATTTTACATCGTATTCATCAAGAAATTCTGTAATTTTTCCAGTATCTAGATGGGACAAAAGGCATCCCGAACATGATGCTAGCTGAAATACGCCAACTTTTGGTTTCACTGCACTCCCTCCATAAAACTAATAATAATATTTTGAACTTTATCAATAGCGTTCCGAACTTCTTCATTCATTTCAAGGCCCATGCTGTTTGGGTCTACGTTTCCCTGAACTAATATTAACTTGACATTAGAAGAAAATCTGTTTATTTCATGCGGAACATTCATACAATGGGAAGATTTTACGAAATCTTGAGGGGCTATCTCTTTTCCATCCAAAATCAATAAATCCCCAACTTTTCCCTTGAAATCTCCACAGTCAATTATATACAGATTTTTAATTTTGTGTTTTGAAGAGTTGATTAGATTTAAAAAGGGCGATATTGTAGAACCACAATCTATCACAGCGAGATTGTTAAACTTATCTTCAATTTTTTCATTTTTGATTTTTCTGACAAATTCAGGCCCAAATCCGTCATCACCAAAAAGAGGATTGCCGCAACCCAATATAAGATTTTCTTTTATCAGATAGTTCATTACAAATACCTCCTTTCGATGACCTTGCCATCTGTATCCTTAACAATTATACAATGCGTTGCACAATCAAGACATGGATCATATGATCTCATAATGAGTTCAGCATATTCCTGAGGCGAACCTTCTATGGCCTTGCCTATAGTTGGGATATTCCAAGTTGTAGGAGATATTATCCTGTAATCTCTCATTATGCCGTTGTGGTCCGTTTTCGCCATATGTATTAAAGTTCCTCTTGGGGCTTCGTAAACGCCTACCCCTTTCCCTTCTTTAACTGTAATGTGATCTGGTTTTGTTTTGCCATTAACATCCAACTGATCCAAAAGTTCTTCAGCTCTATACACCATAACTAGCATTTCTCTTGCTCTTGCAACGTTGATATATAGAGCTGAATCCCCAGAAAATCTCTTAAATTTGATAAATCTTGCTCTCGGGCCTGTTTCAACTGTTTCCCCGTAATAAAGAGGAATCATTGTATTTGTTGTTCTGCCTTCTTCCTCTTTTCCATAAAATCTAGAGGGGATTACTTCTCTTATTGCTTCGAGATTAATTTCTTTTCGATCCCCGTAAGTCATGTGTGTGGCTAAAATACTAGAATTAGATATACCGATATTATTTGGTAAATTTTCAAGTTTCTTTTCAATTGTTTCAACAAACAAATCTTTTTGTAGGTGTGCATTCTTCTCATACTTTCTTACAAGCCGATACAAACTTGCAGCTGCTCTCTGGCTTATATTTGTATTAAATCCACCTACACAGTAATTTGAAGGATGAATTGCTTCTCCACCTACAATATCCTTCATTTTTTGCCCGATTCTTCTAAGTTCTTGAATCCTCCCTATGGACTCCTTTTTAATTTTTTCGTCATATATTAGGTCATCAAGAATTAGAAATTGGTGAAGTGCATGATCTTGCATCTTACTTGCAAGACCTAGAATCTCTCTCAATATTAATGCATCTTGGGATATTTCAAGCCCAAATGCCTCTTCGATGGCTTGGCATGATGCTTCCGCATGAGATACTGGACATAATCCACATATCCTCATTGAAGCTCTTGGAGTAAACTCATAAGTCCTACCCAAAGTCAATGATTCGAAGCTTCTTACCATTGTCGTTGAGATATAATATGCTCTTTCAACTATCCCTTCCTCATCTACATGAAGAACAAGTTTTGCATGCCCTTCATGCCTAGTTGTTGGATCAAGGTTTACAAGCCTCTCCCCTTTGCTTTCCATATTATTCCCCCATAATATATATTCATTATATTTGTATACATTTAAATATTGCGGTAATAAAAAAATAAAATTTTTGATTTTTATACAATAAGAATAAAAATAGTCGGATATTACTTGTTTTCTATTCTAGATTCCAAGAATTTCTTTAATTTTAAATAGTCATTTTCTATTCTTATCGGACAACCTTGCCTCATATCTACATCTTTCATCGATTCTGGTAATTCTGGTTCAAATCCTAAGAGTGACTTAATTTCTTCAGGAAATTTTGCAGGATGTGCTGTTTCTAAAGAAATTGATAATGGGTAATCTCCATTATTGTGGCAATATGATTCAAGTCCAGCCCAGCCCACAGCCCCATGAGGTTCTAGGACTACATTGTATTTTTCATAGACATTTTTTATTGTATCCCTTGTTTTCTGGTCAGATATGCTTACCGAAAATAAATTTGTTTGCATTTTTTTCAAGTCAGGATATTTGAAAACTTTACCTGATTTGTCAACAGTTCCCCCATAAAGATCAAAGAATCTTGCTAAATTTGAGGGGTGTCCTACATTCATTGCACTAGATATACATGCCTTTGAAGGAGAAAGTTTTTGATAATTTCCATTGTTTAGATATATAGGAAACTCGTCATTTTCGTTTACTGCCATTACGAGTTTATGAAGGGGCAATCCCATTCTCCTCCCAAATTCGCACCCAAGGGAATTCCCAAAGTTTCCTGATGGAACGGAAATTAGAACTTTTTCCCCTTCTTCAGATTTTTCAAGATATGCGTAAAAATAATAAATCATTTGTGGGAGAATTCTTCCTATGTTTATTGAATTTGCAGAGGTTAGGTTCAAATTGGACAAGTCTTTGTCCTGAAATGCCATTTTTACAAGATTCTGGCAATCGTCAAATTTACCATCAACTGCAAGTGTTGTTACATTATCCCCTATCGTATCAAGTTGTTTTTTCTGTCTGTCTGATACTTCCCCCTCGGGATATAAAATAAATACATTTATCCCTTTTACTCCTTTGAACGCTTCGCCGACTGCACTGCCTGTGTCCCCAGAAGTTGCAACAAGAATATTCAATGATTTTTTTTCATCTTTTAGTGCGCCCATGAGTCGTGCCATCATTCTAGCGGCAAAATCTTTAAAGGAAGCAGTTGGGCCCTGGTCAAGTCTTAGAACATACCTTCTATCGTGTACTTTTTCAATTGGCACTCTAAAATTGTATGCTTCTTTACATAATTTTAACAGATGATCAGATTCGATGTCAGCATAAAGGAATTTTTCTAAAATTGTGTGGGCTACTTCAAAATATCTCTTTTCTCTTAGATCTTCAAGCTCCCCTTTTGAAATATTGGGGATTCTTCCGGGCATGAATAATCCTGCGTCAGGAGCCTGCCCCATCATAAGTGCATCTTTAAAACTCACAAGCCCCTTAAAGGGTATAAATCCGGCTTCATTGATATTCCGATTAGTACTATAATATTTAATTCCGCCCATAAAGTATGCTTATTCTATAGAATTTATAAACTTTGTTCAATAATATTTTTTAATAAATATGAATTTGAATCTTTATTTGGCATAAATATGAAAAAACAATCTTAAAAAAATAAATAAAATATTTTCTATGGTTCAAGTCTTCTTCTATCATGAGGGAATAACACTCCCTCTCGTATATTCTCTAAATTTAACATTTGCATTATGAGCCTATCTATACCAAGACCAAACCCACCATGTGGCGGCATTCCATATCTAAAAGGCTTGAGATATGCTTCAAATGACGATACAGAAAGCCCTTTTTCTTTTATTCTTGTTTTAAGAACTTCTACATTATGAATCCTCTGGCCGCCAGAACTTATTTCAACACCTTTATAGTCCAAATCAAATGCCCTTGCTGTCTCGCCATCAAAATTAGTATAAAATGGTTTAATGGATAGGGGATATTTTGTCAAGAAGTAGAGATCATCACCATATTTTTTCTTGACAACGTTTCCTAAGGCTTTTTCTGATTCGGTACCTAAATCTTCACCGTAGTGAACATTAAATCCACTTTCTTGGAGAAGAGAGATTGCCTCTTCATATTTTATTCTTCTAAAAGGTGTAGAAGGTGTATTTACTTCGACCCCCAATAACTTGAGTTCGTTCTTTTTATTATCGTTAACACATTTCAAGATGTGAGAAACTAGATTCTCAAGAATATAAATAACATCATCTTCGTTTTCAATAAATGACATTTCTATATCTACAGCATCAGATTCTGAAAGGTGTCTTCGTGTGTTGGACTCTTCAGCTCTGAAGTAGTGAGCCATCTCAAAAACTCTATCCATTCCGGTAGCCATCATAGTCTGTTTGTATAGCTGGGGAGACTGTGCTAGAAAAGCTTCTCTTTCAAAATATGAAAGCGGAAAAAGTTCAGTTCCACCTTCAGTACCTGAAGCGCTTATCTTTGGGGTTTGAATTTCTACAAAAGCTTGGCTCAAAAGGTACTCTCTTGCAGCGCTTAAGATTTCACTTCTAATCTTAAAGATAGCGGTTACTCTTGGTTTTCGTATATCCATAAATCTGTTGTCTAGTCTTGTGTCGATGTCCGCATCAACTTTTTCAGATGGATCAAGTGGTAGATTTGCTTCTGCCATACTTATTATTTCTATTTCGCTAGGTATCACTTCAAGCCCCCCTGGAGCTTGAGGAGATGCTTTTGTATTTCCTTTAACTGCAATAACCCATTCTCTTCCTAAAGAATCCATTAATTTAAAAATCTCATCAGAAACTTTCTTTTTGGGAGCAGTAATCTGGGCAATTCCCTCTCTATCTCTTAACAAAATGAATTTAATCCCGCCAAGGTCCCTCCTCTCATGAACCCATCCAGCGAGTATAACTTCTTCGCCATCTTTTAAATTATTTGAATAACATGTTCTTTTAATCATTTAGGCCACCGCACATAGTTTATCTTTAAGTAATTTTATTGTTTTTGAAGGTTCTGCCCTACCTTCTGTTTCATTGACAACTTTGCCAAATAAAAAGTGTAATGCATTTTGATTTCCAGATTTAAAGTCTAAAACAGCTTTTGGATTCTCGGCTATAATCTTTTCTATTATTCTAACTAATGTGTCCTCAGTACTAATCTGATAAAAGTTCTTTTTACTCATGAGAACTGGGATTTCTTCACCCGTATCAACAGCATCTTCGATAATCCATTTAGCATTTTTTACAGAAAGCTCTCCTCTTTCAATGAAACCTACCATATCCGATATGTGTTTTGGATTAATTTTTGATGTTGAAACTGACAAGTTTTTTTCATTTAATCTTCGTTTAAGTTCAGTTGCGCACCACTTACCCGCTTCAAGAGGATTTGAATTTTTTGCAGACTCTTCAAATAAATCAGATAGATAAAGATCAGATATCAAAGAATCAACTATTTCTTCTCCTAAGGAGTATTCTTCTATAAATCTCTTCTTTTTCGCATGGGGGAATTCTGGGAGTACAGACTCAATTTCATTTAGCATCTCCGGGCCAATATAAACTGGAACTAGATCAGGATCAGGGATGTACCTATAGTCAGCAACTGTTTCTTTTTTTCTCAAAGTTTTAGTTATCATGCTTGCTTCATCAAAATGCCTTGTCTCCATCGTTATTGCTCCACCTCGCTGTAGAACAGCCTTCTGCCTAACAATCTCATATTTCAAGGCTTTGTAGATTCCCTTCACAGAGTTAACATTTTTTATTTCAATTCTGTTTCCACCCATTATCGAGATGTTAACATCCGCCCTAATAGATCCTGATTCTCCTCTTATCACACCTAAATATTCAAGGGATAACAAAAGGTCCCTCAAAAATTCTCTTGCATACTCAGGAGATTTTATTTCGGGCGCAGTTACTATTTCTGCTAGAGGTACACCGGATCTGTTAAAGTCAACTTTACCTTCTCTGAGATCATATCTGCCTGGATCTTCTTCAATATGTATCTCCCAGATCCCAACACCCATAAATATCCCGTTCCCTAAAATAGGCTGTGATGTTCTCTGATAATTTGAAGGCAGGTCGGGATAAAAATAATGTTTTCTTTGGATATAGAAAGGTTTTTTGTATGCTTTGCAACCTAAGAATAAACCTATTTTTAAGAGATTCTCTAGTGCCGTTTCATTTATCCCCATCGGTTTTGATCCAGGTTGTGAAGTGCATATAGGGCAAATATTATTGTTCGGGGGGGAATTAATATAGTCTGAGGAGCATTCACAAAAAATCTTTTGATTAGTTTTCAATTGAACATGTATTTCAAGTCCAATTTTTAAGTTCAAATCTTTGTATTTATCTTCGTGAAGCTGCAATTACATTCCCCCGCAGACTATTTCTACTGCCCTCATGCCTTTGATTAATTTAGACTCAGATAAACTATCAGCGTGAAGTTGTAATCCCACAGGAAGGCCTTTTACATAACCAACAGGCTGACTTGAGGCACAAGTACCTGCAAGATTTGCACTTGCAGTAAGTATGTCTGAAGAATACATAGCGAGTGGATCGGAGATTTTTTCTCCTATTTTCCAAGGGAGTGTAGGCATAGTTGGACCAATGAGTAAATCATATGAATTAAAAATTCTTTTAAAGTCCTCTTTAATTGCGCTTCTTGCCTTCAGAGCTTTTGTGTACCATCTTCCTTTAAACTCTTCCATAGTAATAAAAGTTCCAAGTAGAACTCTTCTCTTGACTTCAGTTCCCATTGAAGTTTCCCTTGTATTGGAAACGGCTTCTACTATATCTTGCCCTCCGGTGTAATGGCCGTATTTAAATCCATCAAATTTCGACATCGCTGATGAGAACTCACTGAAAACAACTAAATAATATATAGGTATAGAGTATTTTATGTTGGGAAGTGAAACTTCTTCTATTTTTGCACCTTGGGATTCGAGCATCCCAATTTTGTCAAGTATCATGTTTTTTATATTTTCATCTACACCTTCAAAGAACTCTTTAGCATAGGCAATATTCATGTTTTTGATATCACCATCTTTGAAGTTTTCAACTATTTTGAGATATGAGTTATTACTTTGAACGGTTACCGTATCCCTAGGGTCTTTTCCAGAAATGACATCAAGTAAAAGCGCTATTCCATAAGTATCTTTTGCAAAAGGCCCAGGACCTTCTAGGCTCATGGCCATATCAGAAAGACCATATCGAGAAACTAATCCATAGCTTGGTTTGAATCCATATACACCACAAAAACTTGCAGGACCTCTTATTGAACCACCTGTATCGCTACCTATAGAAAAGTCAGAAAAATCTGCGGCAACTGAAGCTGCACTTCCTGAAGAACTTCCTCCTGGTACATAATCAATATTTCTAGGATTTTTAGTTGGACCAAAATAAGAAGAAGTCCCATCTGAGCCACATGCAAATTCATCCATGTTACACTTACCAATTATAATTCCATCTTCCTTCTTAATCAAGTTAATAACCGTTGCATCGTATGGCGCTATATAATTTTCCAATACTTTTGAACCACAAGTCATTCTAGTATTAGAGACTGCAATGTTATCTTTAATAGAAATAACAAGGCCAGAAAGCTTTCCCTGAATCCCATCATTTATTTTTTTCTGGATTTCCTTTGAAGATTTTTCAGCTTCCTCGGTACTCAAGGTAATAAAAGCATTTATTTCCTTATTCCTTTTATCAATCTCTTCAATTTTATTATGAAGATGTTCTTCTACTGATTTGGATAATAAATCCTCAATAAGATCTCTAGTAAACATGATATCACTAAATCAAAGATTTCTTGGAACGACTATAAAATCGTCTTCTATTTTGTTAAAGTTAGTTCTAATTCTGTTAATATTACTGAAGGGTTTTGGTTCTGAATCTTTTCTCAAAACATTCACATTTTCCACGACATAATAAAGCTCTTTTTCACCAACTTTAATTTCATCAATAATTGAAAATTCTTCAAGAATTTTCTTGAATTCCTCACGGAATTTTTCTTTTTCTTTATCAGAAAGCTTTAATCTAGCAATTTCTGAAACTCTCTCTATAATGCTGTCATTGATAATGGTTTCTACCATTTTTACCCCTTCAAAATTTAAAGTTGTTGTCTTAAGATTGCATATAAATGTTTCTCTTATAATCTGGCTAGATTAAGCCTTTAAAAGCCTTGAGAATATCAACATCTCTTAGAATACCAATAAGCACATTATCTTCTCCAATTACGGCGATATACCTTGTTCCATCTTTTTGAAGCGTTTCGATTGCTTGGGATATTGATAAATTTTGATTAATTGTTGAATACTCCTTTTTCAAGTAGTTTGAAACTGGCTTATTTGGCAAATAGAAATTACTTGTGCCGATTAGCACTGAGGCTTTCCAGTTCCAATCCCAATCATCTCCAGACTCACCTTTTGTAGCATCTGATTCAGTTATTCCACTTATTATTTCTCCTGAATGTATCATATCTGTGGTATCTAATAATCCTACAAATTTTCCTTTATCGTCAAGAACGCCAAGAAATGAAACTTTAAAGTTTAACATTACTTTAGAAGCAATATATGTGGGAGTTTTTTCCCAAACACTCATAAAATGATTGTGATTTATATACTCGGCAATTGATTTTTTAAGTTTATACTTTTTATTGACTAAAGGAAGTAGTTGTTTTAAAGAGATAATACCAATAACATTGACATTATCAACTATGGGCAGATAATAAAAATCTCCACTTAAAAATAATGAAATGACTTTCTCAATGTTATCTTTCTTATTTATAACTGGGATTTCCCTCCTCATTATTAAAGCCAATTGTTCTTCTTCTGGTTTTGAAAGTATATCATTGATATATATAATACCAAGGAATGTGTCAGTACCTTCTTTAAATGCGATTAGCTCCGATATATCATTTTTCTTCATTGTTTCTATTGCAAGAGCCCTATCACTAGGTATACTGAATTTTAAGAAATCCCTTATTATAATCTCATCTAAAGTCATTTTACTCCCTCATTACGATAAATTTATATAATGAATAAACTTTTTTTGTTAGTGATTATATGGTAAAGAGAAAACCACAGGCTGTTGGGGGCGCAATGCCCGCAACTGGTGCTGGACTCATCAGATATTTTGATGAAGACGAAGGAGGATTAAAAATCCGTCCTGAAGTAGTAGTCGTGATCTGTGTTTTCGTCATAGTGGTCGGCATACTATTACAGATTTTTGGGGCAGAACTATTAGGTTTTTAATATATTTTATAGATCGTCCTCTTTTGTATATTCTTTATTAAATTTTCTAAATGGATTTTCTTTTCCAAATGACTTGCTAGATACACATTCATTGTCCTCGGTAGAAGTTTCGTTTGCCGGAATATTTCTTTCTTCTTTGGTATCTAATCCTCTCGGTTCATTTTCTAACTTCTCTTCTTCTCCAAAAAGAGCAAATTCATCCTTCATAATCTCATTAAATTTATTTTGCTTATCTTGATTGAACGTTTCTTCAATCTCATCTTCGATTGATTTATACGATGATTCAGAAGCAACAAATGGAGAAGGGTTTATTACGGAATCTTGAGTATCAAGTTTTTGAATAAATCTTTTAGATGCCTCTAATTCTCCCTCTTGTTTTGCACATTTCAGTCTTAATTCGCTGAATTCTTCTTCCATCTTAAGCATTTTATTCAATTTGAATTCAAGTTCAGATTTATCTTCTTTTAAAACTTTCAGTTTTCTCAACGAGTTTTCAACTTCATTATTTAACTCGTTGAGCTTTATTTTCAGACTATCATTTTCTGCTTTGTACATTTTTGCTTTTTTTATTTCTTCTAATGGTGGAAGTTTCCCCTTTGATACCACTATACAATCTTTTCCTACAGACACTATTTCATCTGCTACTATCGTTATCTTTGTTTCAAATCTCAAAAGTTTTGATTCTGAACGGGAAAGGCCATAACTCTCGGCACTCTGCCCAAGTTTCATATGAATAAGAATTTTACCTTCAATCATCTCAATATCAACATTCTTTACAAATCCTTTTATCGTACCAGAAATATCTACTAATAGTTTATTAGTAAACTGGCCTTCAGTACCGGACATTAAATCCATAAATACCCCTCTTTAATCATTAAAATATAATATTTATAAGTGAATATATTATTTAAACTTATGGTTTTTTTCGGCTGTGGGACATAATTCGGCCAAACACTAGTCTTTTACAATAATCACATAGGCTCGATAGCCTATGTATTTCTTCTGTGCATCAACTTTGGCATTATTGCTATAAGCAGTGACTTTTCGCTCATAAATCTGAACAACTGCTTCGCCAAAATTAAACGGACCATTCACTATAGCTTCTACGTTACGTGACATGTTTGGTCTATACATAGAAAGACTTATAAAGCTTAGGGTTACTAGTATCCCATGCTGACAACTGAAGCGGTCAGAAGACGGATCAGAGTTGTA
>JBAYOH010000023.1:0-24551 GCA_041678455.1 Methanofastidiosum sp. | reverse complement strand
TAAAATTAGCCCCTCTCCACTAACTGTTTATTATATTTGGTCCAATCCATTTGCATGAATAATTAGGATTTGTAAAGAGTTTAAGCTTTGCGGTTCATTTGAGAGGAATTATTCAACAAAGCATAAAATAAAAGAATTATATTATTTTGCTTCTTTGCTAATAAGACATAAAATACCACCTATGAGCATTATTATGTCAAGAGGGGGTAACAAGCTTGAGATTATAGCGTATATGCCCGCTTTGTTGAAATTTTTCAGATTTGTCGAAGATAATGCTATGAAACCAACTATCAATCCTAAAATCTTAATAACTGTTGCAAATACCATGAATAATCCAGCAAACAGAGAAAATCCTCTCATGTACCTCCAAGGAGATAATACCCCAAAACTAAAACCAGCAAGCAATCCCAGGACCCCAACTATGCCCAATATAAGGGATACTAAAATCAATATTTTCCCAATCTTTGCCTCAGTACTTAATCCTTCTATATCTAACATTTTTACACCTCAAGACTACGTCTAATTAGGATAAATAAAAACTCTTTAAATTAGTTATGGATTTTTATTTTTAATTCGTTCTAAAATTTTGGGATTTTGTAATTCTCTTAATGCATCAGAAGCTATCCACTTTGCAGATTTGGAATTAATTTTTTGAATATTTAGCGCACATTCAATTGCTTTTTTATTTAAAACAAGATTTTTCTTGCCTATTTGCCTTAAAGACCAGTTTACAGCTTTTTTGACATATATTCGCTCATCTATGGACCCATTAAAAATTATAGGCATAAACTTGAAGAAATCTTCATCTTTTCTAGTTTTATCATGAACTACCAAAACTGCCATTAGGACATATCCTGCCCTTTTAACAAATTCTTTATCCCTTTTGGACCATTCAAAGACTTTATCAAAAGCCAAAGGACTCTTTCTGAAAAGGTTATTGCAAACTTGATCGCATATATCCCAAGAATCAAAATCATTAATCCAATCCTCCATTTGCTCATTTGTGAGTTTTCTTGGATCGTCAATCATACTGGCAAGAAATCTTGTTTCATGAAAACCTGATTTCCATAATTCCAAAGCTAGATTATGATCTTTTCCTATCTGTTTTGCTAAAAGTCTTATCTTCGGGATTGAAACGCCAAATGCCTTATCTGTCTTAATTCCATATCTTGACATTCCCTCTAAAGTTTTAGGGTCAGAAATAGACTTTAATTTTTCTATAACGGAGTGACATTCCATATAAGAAAGGATTCGACTAAATTAATAAGATTATCTAAGAAAAATTTAATAAAAATATTAAATAAAAGAAAAAATTATTTGTATATTACATCATTCCAGGCATGCCACCAGGCATTCCGCCCATGCCACCCATATCCATGTCGTCATCGCCACCCATTCCTCTTCTCTTACCAATTCCACTTGCGGCTATAACGTCATCGATTCTTAATATCATTATGGCTGATTCGGAAGCGCTCTTTATTGCTTGCTCTTTTATTCTTAGTGGTTCGACAACTCCGGCCTTCATCATGTCTTTAACTTTACCGTCAAAGACGTCAATTCCGTATCTCTTGTGATCTTTTGTTTCATGTGAAGCTTTGAGTGCAACGATGGTATCAATTGGATCTATACCTGCATTTTCGGCTAAAGTTCTTGGAATTATTTCCATTGCTTGCGCGAATGCTTTAACGGCCAACTGTTCTCTGCCACTAATCTTTTCTGCGTATTCATTGAGTCTCTTGGATAGTTCCATTTCTGCAGCTCCACCGCCAGCACAAATAGTTCCATCTTCGATTGCTGTGGATATGACACCTATAGCATCTTCAAGAGCTCTTTCTACTTCCTCTAAAAAGTGCTCTGTTCCGCCTCTTAACAATAAGCTTACTGCTTTTGGATCCTTGCATCCTTCGACAAATGTCATTTCGTCTCCGCCAATCTTTTTCTCTTCGACAGAGCCTGCATTACCAAGATCCTTTGATTCAAGGTCAGCTATTTTGTTTACAACTCTTGCGCCTGTTGCTTTAGATAGTTTCTTCATATCGCTCTTTTTTACTCTCCTTGCAGCGTATATTCCGCTCTTAGCAAGATAATGCTGAGCTAAATCATCAATTCCCTTTTGACAGAATACAACAGTTGCCCCAGATGCCTCTATCTGATCAACCATCTTCTTTAGCATTGCTTCTTCTTGATCCAAGAATGCTTGAAGCTGGTCAGGAGATGTAATTCTAATTTCTGCATCAGTTTCAGTTTCTTTTACTTCAATTGCACAGTCAAGTAAAGCTATTTTTGCATCCTTTAGTTTCTTTGGCATACCGTCGTGAACTCTTTCCTTATCAATAATAAGTCCCTGGATGAGTTTTGAATCTTCTACACTTCCACCTTCTTTCTTCTCTACCTTAATGTCTTCAGTTTCAACTGTGTAGTTTCCATTTTCTTTTACGGCTACCTGCTTCACTGCTTTAAGTGCCAAAGGTGCTAATGTATCCTTTGATTTTTCTGCACCCTTCCCAGTCATTGCAGTTTTTGCAATTTCAAGAAGGATTTCATCATCATTAATTGTAATCTTGTCACCAATATCTTTCAATATCTCATCGGCTTTTTCAGCCGCAAGTTTGTAACCAGATGCAACAACTGTTGCGTGTACTTCTTGATCGAGAAGATCTTCGGCCCTCTTTAGAAGCTCTCCGGCAATAACAACGGCTGTTGTTGTACCGTCTCCAACTTCCTCATCTTGTGTCTTTGCAACTTCTACAATCATTTTTGCTGCTGGATGAGCTATATCCATCTCGCTAAGTATTGTAGCACCATCATTTGTGATGACTACGTCTCCTAGTGAGTCAACGAGCATTTTGTCCATCCCTCTTGGACCTAGTGTCGTCTTTACTGTTTCTGCTACTATTCTTCCAGCAAGAATATTCATTCTTTGAGCATCTCTGCCCATAAATCTCTGAGCGCCTTCGGGTTGGACACTCATTGGTTGTCTAATTTCTGCCATAAATACACCTCTTTAAAAATATTGCTAGTTTTAGATGTATTTGAAGTGATATAAAAAGCTTTCTGTTTAAGGAATATATAAAATAGAACTTACAAACTTTAATAGATAATAAAAATAAGAATATTTTTAGTATTTAT
Organism: Methanofastidiosum sp.; assembly: GCA_041678455.1. GTDB lineage: Archaea > Methanobacteriota_B > Thermococci > Methanofastidiosales > Methanofastidiosaceae > Methanofastidiosum. The sequence continues at coordinate 21,422 of JBAYOH010000023.1, read as the reverse complement.
AAGTTAAACATTACGATTGAACCAACATCTTTTTCTAGTTCTATCTGTATCTCTGTACTCTCCTTTATAGAATTTTTTATTTCGTAAAACAAAGGCTCAAAAGTCTTTGGGCCGTAAACATTAAGGAAAATAATATTATGTTCGACCATATTTTTATCTACTTCAATCTTAGAGGTAACTTTTGATACTTCTAGTCCCGAGTCAAATAGAAACCTCAATAGTTTTCTATTAACTGCGACTATTTTCTCATTAAATACAAGAGACAAAGATAAGATTTTTGAGCATATGATTGCTGTTTGATCAGGCATCGTTTCAGAAAATTTATTGTATAAATTTCTCCAACTTTTATTATAGACTTCCATCTCGTCTTTTTCCATACCCTCTCTTAATTTTGTATACCCCAATTCAACTTCTTTTTTCAGAACATACTCTTTTATTGTTCTAATTTTAATTCCCTTTTCGATAAGTGTTTCATAAAAAGTTCTTATTTCTTCATCCTTGGGAACTGGCCCCTTTGCCCAATAGGATAAAACTCGAACTTGTTCGCCCAAGAGCTCTTCACCCCTATGAACCTTCATAAGGATATCCACCAGTTCTTCAGGCATTATTACCTCTTCAATACGCAAGGATTTCATCAATGATTCAGCCTGAGAATATTTACTTTTTGAAACAAAAAGAGATACATCACATATAGCCGTACTTTTATTCAAGAAACCACCAAAAAATGAATAATATTATTATACGGAAATTACTATCGCAGTTGTTGTATCAATAACACCTTCAATATAATGAATCTGTTGAATTACTGTTTTTGTGAGTTCGCCTAGATCATTTGCTTTTATTTTTGCAATGGCATCATATGGACCAGTTATAACATCGGCTTCTAGTACACCTTCAATCTTCTTTACATCTTCAATTACTTCCTTTATTTTTCCTATTGAAACTGTTATCAAAACATATGCATATACCATTAAAGCACCTATAATATATTAACGTGCAAAGTATTTAAATATTTCTTTTTATCTCTGCTTACAATCGACCTGTCTTTGAATCCTCCAGTTGAAGCCAAAAAGCCATCTGCTTCTATCTTCGCGTTAATCCCATTTTCCAAAATATATTTAGCCGTATCAATTATCAAAAAAGGTGGCCCTATAAAAACAACTTTTTTTCCTTTGTTTTCTTCAATTGTAGTTACTATGTTTCTTATGGCATTTTTCTCAAGTCAATGTAGCATTTGCTTAATAAAGTAGTTCAGATTTTTTCTTTTGACGATCTTGGCCCTCATTCTAAGTCTTATTATATCGGCTTTCAATTCTTCAAATGCGTGGAAAGCCTTTCCATGGGATATGTAATTAGCTACAACTTTTCCATTGAAGCCGACTTGTAAAAATGTTTATTTTTGTATTCCAAGAATAGATCTCTCTTTACCTTTGTCAAGTTTTAGAGTTGCATCGATTGCTTCAGCATATGATCTGATTATCAAGGATTGGGTAAAGGGATCTCTTGATAAAAATGTCAGTTTTCCAGAAGTGCCACTACTAAAACTCAATAACATACCATTTGAATAAAATTCTTGAAGAAAGCTTTTAAGTGCCCCGTGCTCTTGGAGTAAAGTTAATAGGAACTGAAGAGATCCTATAAATCCATTTTTTAAATTCTTGAGGGCTCTTTTCAGGTGATTCCATCTGATAAGACTTGAATACCGTATCGGGAATTACTATTTTATGAAAGTCTTCAAACTTTATGTCTCCGCTTAGTCCTTTCAATTTACAATAATCATGATAAAATTAATTATTTTCAAAATGGTATTTGTGCGACATTTTAATTGCTTTGTGTCTTAATTTTTCCACATCTTTTCTTTTTTTAAAATAGTTTTCAGAAGAAACGAGTTTCTCAATTAAGCTTGTATCAAACATAAAATCACCAATTACTATAATCCTCACAGAGAATCTATTTAGATTATTTTTTTATACATAAAAAATTTTTGGTAAAGCTAATTTATAGGTATTTATGAGAGTAGAAATATCTATAATTAAAATGTATTCCAAACTAATAAGATACTAAACAAAAAAAAATTGACAAATTACTTCAGATGGTATTATCATACATCTTATGATTCACAATAATTCCACTTTTGTATTTACTAATTATTTTTTAAAAATAATTAGAGAAAATTTTAATGGATAGAAAGTTTTATATATGATTCTGAATTCGGAATCTTCATGCCGCCATAGCTCAGTAGGTAGAGCGCTCGACTGTTAATCGAATGGTCGCAGGTTCGAGTCCTGCTGGCGGCGCTTTTGGGCCCGTAGCTTAGCCTGGTAGAGCGCCCGGCTCATAACCGGGCGGCCAAGGGTTCAAATCCCTTCGGGCCCACAATTTGATCTAAATTCTCCCGACCATTGAAAGCCACTTTTCATAGCATTGCACTGCCAATTTGTAGTCTCTTACAGCCCAAAAGTATCCATCTCGTTTTAGATAGTATTCTGCATCCAAAAGATAATAATTTATGGCTGTATTAAAAAGATTTTCAGCTCGCTCAGTATCTCCAGAATCCCAATAAAGCTCAGCAGCTTTTTTAAAGTCTTCGGCCCCCCAGAAGAAATCTTTTTCTTCAACTAAAAAATTTGCAGCTTCTGCATAACTGTCCGCAGCATCTTGATAGTAACCCTCATTCTCATAATTAATGGCTATTTTTTCAAGTTTTTCGACTCTTTTCTTAATCTCATCCCTTAACAATTAAGCACCTTGTTCAGATTTTTTTCTTTTTCTGATGAAGAAGAATATTATCCCTATTGCAGCTACTATGGCCACGATAATAGCAAAAGTAATTACAAATCTAGAAAAAGATCCAGCAGTAATTAAATCATCAATTTCAGCTATTTTTTGATCCATCTGCTGAGTTTTAACTGTGTCGTTAGTTACTGAATAAAGATCTTTTGCAGCCCCATAGGTTGACTTGGCTTCTTCGTATTTCTTTTCATTTTTTAGAGAAAGAGCTTGATCCTCTAATGATTTTGCTTGAATATGTAAAGTAGCATTTGAAATGAAAGTTCCAGAACTATTTATTCCTTCGTTATATAATACTGATTGATATATGGTACGTGCTTCGCTAAACTTATTAATAGCTGCTTGATATTCTCCAACATCATAGAGTGCTTTACCCGTATTAAAAATAGCATTTGCTCCTCGTATAGTCTCCTCTCTTTGTTGTTGATTTGTTTGGGAATCTGTAATCTGAATTTCTTTTAGTTCTTGATAGGTAATTGCGTCTATATCAGTTGAAGCTATGATTAATTCCTTCTCACCTTTATAATTTAGATTAATAGTAAATACTTCCATTACAGACGAATAAGTCCTATATGTAAAAAGTCTCTTTCCTTTAGTACTTAATACGTATACCCCTTCATTAGTTCCTGTTATGATCTCTATTTCATTTTTATAATCAAGATTATCATAGTAAATTAAGTTAATATTTTCATCAAACGTATGATTAAATATTTCTTTATCCCAATCATATGCATAAAGAATATTATCTTTACCCACCATAACGAATGAAGTATTGAATTCATCTTTAAATGCAGTTGCGGCTTTGATATCATTGTCAAAAGAATATTCTTTCAAATTAAATCCATCTTTTGTCAAGATAATGAGTTTTTTGTTAACGCCCAATAATATCTCTTTGAATCCATCCCCTTCCACATCCCCCACAGACAGAGAAGTTATAGCATAATCAAAATGGTACCCCCACAGAGGATTCCTATTGTAATCGAAAACTATTATATCATTTAATCGCGTAGATGCGATGAATTCAGTATAGCCATCTCCATTTATATCCTCTGCAATAAGAAATCTAAGTTCGTTGTCAGCTTCCCATTTTTTTGAAGTTCCACTATAATAACCTTTTAATTCAAAATCTGGGAAAAATAAATCTTTGCTTTGGAATCTGACACATCCATCATGATTAATTATCACCCAAGCATTATCAATAAATGTTCTATTATGTGATATAGCAATTATTTCGCCATATCCGTCTGAATCAATATCTTTGATAATTATCTTCTGAATTGGAGTGCGCATCCAATATTCCCAAAGCTTTTCTCCGTCTGAGTTAAAAATTTCTATGCCATTATTGATAAGGCCAACCGCCACATCACTTCTTCCATCGCCATCTAAGTCCCCTGCAGATACGCTATTCACAAAATTAATAGTTTTCCTTTTCCATATTTCTTGGCCAGAAACATCAAGGGCATAAATATAATCTCCACTTCCCACAATTACATCAAATCTGCCATCGCCATCGACATCGCCTAAAGCAACTCCTTTGACTTCATCATTAGTATGATGGCGCCATTTAATTAAGTCTTCAGAAGTAATTTGACTGAAGTTAGCAAAAATTAAAATTAATGTTAAAGTTAAAACCAAACTTTTTTGCATTTTTTGCACCATTATCCTAAGTCTTCATTTCTAAGAAAATCAGGTAATGGGAAATGGCTCTTTGTAACTACGTGAATGCTCATTTCACTCTTGAATATTCCAGACTGTCTCATAGACTCCATGTAACTTGGGATTAGATCTGTTCTGTCTGCAGGTATTGCCACAACTAACTGGCAGTCTGAATTTCCAAATCCGGAGGTTACATAAAGAACTCTGTCCATATTCTTTAAGAAATTAATAGCTTCGTCATTTGTACCTTTTTGTATATTCAAGAGAAAATGAACCTGGTGGTATCCTAATTTGTCGGGTTCTATTATGGCCGTAAATCCTTTTACCACGCCATCGTCTATCATTTTGTTAATGAAAGGTGTTACTGTCTGTATGGATAGCCCCGTTTCTTCAGCAATCTTGTTTTTTTGAGGGAATCCTTTGATTGCAAGAAGAGACCTTAGAATTTTAATTCCTTTTTTGTTCATTTTCATTATTATCACTATTTTTATAAATTCTTTAAAATATTTAAATCTTTCGGAACTTTTTTATTAAATAATTTTTATATTAATTATAAAAAGAAGATAAGATAATGAAATCATAAATAGCAGTATAACTTCTAGGTCAAGTATACCTGTTTCAATACCTATTATGGTGTAACTTAATACCATGCTGTACAGTCCTACCGCTATAATCTTTCTTTCTCCTTTTTCACGATCTGCAGATTTATAAAGATTTGATAAGAAAAATCCTAAAAAGGCCATTCCAAGGATAATTCCAATTAGACCAAAGTCGACAACTAAAGGCCCAAATATTGTCGAAGTTACAGAAACTGATCTTTCTCCAACAAGTACTGCTATCATCCTTCTTGGCGAGTATGCTATACCAGGCATCAATCTAGCAAGATACGGGTGAGTTGCAATATGAATTGCTCCATTGGTCAATCCAAATCCCCCCCCCATATTGGATAGTATATCCATAACATCAGTAGTAAGACTTATCCTTGTTCTAAGTGACTCAAAAAGGGAAAGATTGACCCCCAATAGGATGTCACGCACCATTGTTAAAGCCAATAATGAAATCAGAGCCCCTACACCAATTATAATTAGTTCAGATTTTTTCCACATGCCGACCATTGAACCACAGATTAATGTCCCCAATAAAATAAAAATGACTTGAGTTCTATAGCCTAACAACGCCATTAAGAAAAGAGAGAGGAGTGTAAAAAAAATGGAGATAAATCTTGCTTTTTTATAAGAATATTCCTTTGTAAGGCCAACGTATGAAATTAAAAGTATTGATCCCATCGGAAAAAGATGGGAAATCATTGTAAAGAAAGGGTCTAAGGAGTTTCTTGCTTGAACATTAAATAATGGTATTCCCCCAGCTATAATCAAATCAAGTATGTAAAAAAAGAGGCCTAGTGATAAAAGAATAAAAATTAAATTATATGTATTGTCTTCCAAGTATTTTATTAATCCGCCCTGATAATTAAGAAACAGATAGATTAAGCTGAAAAAAATAAAAGGAAACGATAAGGCCCAGAATCCTTTTAGTAATATAACTATACTTACCATCAAAAGAGATACAAAAAAGTCCTTATTTTCTCTTTCATTCATCCCTATAAGAAGAAGCGGTATAAGACTCAGTTTTATATAAAATCCAAAAGATTCGATTTGTATCATGCTGAGCAAGAAAAATATTAAGAAAATAGAGAAAAGAGGAAAAAAATATTTTTTGTTAATTTTTCTTATATTTGGTATTTTGACTAATGAGCCAATGTAAAATGAAACTGTTCCCAAAATGACAACTAAGGTTCCAATTGGAGAAAGGGGATGATCAGAAAAACTAAAGAATAGTAATATTGACACTATAACAATTAATGGTGAAAATTTCAAGAATGTCGAGTTTTTAAGATAATCATCGAATCTATCTATCTCTAAAGGAAAAGACGGAAATTTTTGGATAATCTTAAAAAACTTTAGAGCGGACTTATTAACTAAACTATTTGAAAATTCTTTTTCTAAAAAAGGGAAGATATCATTTAAGTACTTCATCTAAATCCTCACATGAATATCTCCAATTATCCCTTCTACAATGCTATTTTGAATGAGAGATATGTCGACATTTGAGATATTCTCTGTAAGCACGAATGTTCTAAAATCAGGAAAATAATATTTTGTTGGGCTATAGGAAGAAAGAATAGATTGCAATATTTCAAAATCGTTTGTACCAATCCCAACAACACTCAAAGTAATTCCATTTTCAGATGACTTAACCTTTACATCTTTTAAGTAAAAAATCTCTCTTGCTATTTTATCAGATAAATCTTTCTCAAACGTAATATTGTTAGGGAATGTACCATCAATTACAATATCTCCCGAAATAGTTGTATCAATTATATTATAATTATCTAAAAATTTTGAAGTATTATCAATTTTGTTTTTTGCTTTGAGTAGATCATTGACAAAAAATCTTTTTTGCATATAATGGACTGTAGATCCATTTAACATTGTGACTTTAATGTTGTGTGAAGCTATATCTTCTTTAAATGATGTTCTCCCCCCAACAGTTAAAATCCTTCCGTCTTTTAATTTCAATAAAAAGGTGCCTTGTGATGTCCCAACAACAAATCCCTCTTCGCTAAAAGGAGAGTAATCGCTGATATAAGAACCGTCGACTTTAACAAGATACCTAAACCCCTTTCCATCTGACAAATCAAAAAATCGAACAGCGCTGTATATTTGTGAGCCAGTATAAGAATATTCATCAATTGGCTCTTTTTCAAAATACTTGGTGGAAAATGAAATTATTGAAGCCACCAACAACACAATTATTGCCAGGTCAAAAAGGTTTAATCTTCTCATTTAAACTCCTAAAAGACGCCAATGATTACTGTCCTAAGAAAGTCTGATAGTAGCATAGTGTCATCAAAAGTGCTGTTCTCGATAATTAAAACTCCTTCGTTCAGTATGATGATTTTATTTTCAGTGCCGCCCAAATTTGGAGTTTTCATATATACTAATGGTTTTGTCTTTGAACCTATCAATTTAACTCCCATCATATATTTGTGCCAGGGTGTCAATTCTCTAGCAAGGATTATCGGCCCTTTGGTCCTACCCACCCCTTCACTTATTGAAGCAACGCCTCTAACAAGATAAGAATTTTCAGGTACTGAACCCGGCATTGCCTTGAAGAGCAAATAAACACTTTTGACTTCATCTTCAGTAAACATTCTACGCATTACAATAAGTGGATCTCCTTCAACGTATGAAGTTACTTTAATTGATTGGTCATTATCCGTATTATATAAAATCATTGTGGGTGTACCTTTTATATCAAATGCATGATTTCCTAAATAATTAACATAATAGAGAGAGGCCATTGACACCCCTATGATGGTCAACAACAAAACAACGCTTAATGTTTTTTTAGATACTTTAGGTACTTTCAGGCCTTTCTTACTTTTCTTTTTTGCCATAAAACTCAAATAAAAAATTTATTTATAAATATTGTGGGAAATTTCTTCCTTTTTTTTAAGGAGATAGAAGATATAGATGCAATCAACAGAGTGGCAACAACAGATATATCATCGTAGAAAAATCAGATAGCCTATATATAATTCTGCCTATTATTGGCCCAATTATATTCGATAGATTCAGGGCCATAATAAGTTCTGCCATCGCTTCTCCTCCCCCATCCCATGTAGAAGAATCGGCAATAATAGACGATGCCCCCATGCATACAAAAGCCCATGAAAAAGCAAGAAGAATCTGTAACAACATAAAATCAATTGGCAATTTAATTGTTATGAATATTAAGTAAAAATACTATAGATCCAATCATCTCGATAAGAATTATATACTTTCTCTTAATTATACCAGATAAATGGCCAGCTAACGACATCGTTAGTAGTTGCAGAAAATTATTAATGAAATAGATAAATCCAATAATAAATCTTTCAACACCTAAAGATGCTTCAAGGTAAACTGGTAAAAATGCCCAAATCGCCGTGGCTACCTAATGTCTTAGTAATAATGTCCTGCAATATGGAAAGAATTTTTTAAATGTTTCAAAATCAATTCCAAAATAATCCGAAGAGGTGTATTTTTCTTCTGCAAAAAATGTTGCACTAAATCCGATTATAAGGAAAAACTACAGAGAGCAGAAACGCAATGTTATATGTATTGGAAATTATTAATTCTGTAAGAATCGATCCTATTGTCCATCCAAAAGAGCACGCTCCACTGTATATCCCAAAATATTTACCCTTCTTTTTGAATCTATTTCTGTTGTAAGGAAGTTTGTTAAAACTGTTGTTGCACCAAAAAGTACACTCATTCCTATTCTAAGAAAAAATAGAACAAGTTTATCATTTGAAAAGAAAGTTCCAATTACAAAATCTATCTGGATTATAGGTAGTTTTTTTTATTTTTGCAGCCCTTCCAGCAAATAGAGGTGCAGATAGAAAAGAATGGCGTTATCGCATTTATTATACCTATAAAGGATTTTGAAGCGCCGAGAAAGTCGGTGAAATTTGAGAGAAATAGATTGCCCGCAATATATGAGAGATTAATACAAAATCCAACTAAAGAAAATATTATTATTTTACTTCAATTGTCCATTACTTCACTCTATTCTGGCTTCTTCCTCGAGCATTATAGGAATACCTTCTCTAACAGGGTATCTCCTTTTACATTTCACACACACAAGTTCTTCTTTATCCTCGAATATATCGCCTTTGCAAACGGGACATGCTAAGATATCAAGAAGCTTTTTATCTATCATATTTATTAAAGCCATACAAAGATATTTAAGTATTTTTATAGACCATTTTTAGTGATTAATATGAAGATTCTTATCGCGTCTGATATTGCAGAAGAAGGCATATCCAAACTTAGAAAAGAGTTTGAAGTTGATGTAAAAAAGGGTATTTCTAAAGAAGAGATTTTATCCATCATAGAAAACTATGATGGAGTAATTGTTAGAAGTAAACCTAATATAACTGAAGACATAATAAAAAAAGGTAAAAATCTGAAGGTTGTGGCTAGAGCCGGTGTCGGACTTGACAATGTAGATGTCAATTGCTGCCAAGGGCTAGGAGTAAAAGTTGTAAACTCGCCGCAGGCAAGCTCTGATTCTGTGGCCGAGCTTGCTTTTGGATTAATGTTGGCCGTTTCTAGAAATATTGCAAGAGCAGATAGGCTGACAAGAGAAAAGAGATGGGAAAAAAAATCCCTTATGGGTTACGAACTCAATGGTAAAACTTTAGGAATCGTGGGATTTGGAAGAATTGGGAGAAATATTGGTAGGATGGCCAAAGCATGCGGAATGAGCCTAATTACTTATGATCCTCTACTAACAGACGAACAAGTTAAAAGTTGTGACGCCGAACCAGTTACTCTCAAAAAACTAATCGAAAGAAGCGACGTTATTACACTACACGTGCCTTTGATTGACTCAACACGACACATGATTTCGGACAAAGAATTTGAAAAAATGAAAACTAATGCAATTATAATCAATACTTCTAGAGGCGGAATAATTGACGAAGATGCTCTTTGCAGAGCATTGTCATCGGGTAAAATTTTAGGCGCAGGTCTTGATGTATTCGAGGAAGAGCCACCGATGAATAGCAAGCTTCTAGAGTTTGATAATGTAGTTCTAACTCAGCATATAGGGGCGTCAACCCGTGAAGCCCAAAAGAGGGCCGGGATTATGATCGCCGAAGAGGTCATTAAAGCTTTAAAATGTAAATAATTAATTTTTATATTTTAAATTTTTTGACCACATTCAGGACAAAAACTACCCTCTTTTCCGATTGATGCACCGCAGTTAGGACATCTTAATTCTTCTATTTTTTCTTTAATATCGTTTCCACAACTTCCACAGAATTTAGCTTCTTTTTCAATAGGTGATCCGCATGATGGACATTTGAACTCATCGTTAATTGGAATTTCTTTTGATTCTTTTGGCACTTTAGAAACAGTTGATGTTTTTCCTTTTTTCATGAATACTATTGCCACTATCGCGATTAATACTACTATAGGAACTAAGTAGATATACGGGAAACTAGAAGAAGTTGTAGGTATTGTATCGGGCGCTGTTGCAGGAGGAAGATTGTTATCAGTTGTTAGAGGTGTTTTAGTATCAGAAACAGGTACTTGGAGGTCTTCTTCTGATATCGATTCTTTCTGTACTTGTGATTTTCCTGAAATAATAAATGAACTCAAATCATATAAGTAGACTTTGTTATCTTTTGAGCCTACCACTAATTTTCCATCGACAGTTAGGAATAATGAATTAAAGGCACGTTCATTCCCCTTACTCCACAATAATCTTCCGGAACTACTATCTATTAAGCTTATAACTCTATCAAGTGAACTTACGGCAATATAATCTCCATTAGAGGACATAGATACAGCATTTGCTTTGCCATTTAACTTTCTTTTGAACAATTGTTTGCCAGAAGAGTCAAATAAGTAAATATTATCATTTAAGTCAGCAACAAATATTTTAGAACCGTCTTTAGTGATCGACACCAAATGTGTTGCAGCTACAGTTGCTTTGGACCAAAGTAGAGAGCCTTTTCTATCAAAAAGATAAACTTTGCTATCAAATGCTCCTGCAACGATAGAAGATGCATCGGGAGTTAGAGAAATTGATTGAACATTACCTCCCGTCTTGTATTCCCATAAACGGTCACCAGATCTTGAAAGCATGAAAATATTACTATCATTTGTTCCATTAACTATGTAAGACCCGTCAGGAGAAACTGAAGATGTAGCTAATCTACTCCTTGAATCATATGTTGTAATTTGACTTCCGGCTTTATCATATACGAAAACACTATTATCCTTCGTGATGGCTGTAATATATGACCCATCTAGAGTTATATTAACTTTATGAACTTCACCAGATGTAACTTTATCCCAAATCTTCTGTCCTGATTTGTTTAATAAATAAACTCTCTTATCCCAAGAGCCTGCTACTATATATTGGCCATTGGCAGATATTGCAACCGATTCTACATTGCTGCCTGTCTGAAATTTCCATAACTGTGTTCCATTTTTATTGAAAAGGTATACATAATTATCATAGGATCCAATTACAATGTAATTTCCGTCAGAAGATGCTACAACTGAGGCGATATCATCATCTGTTTCATAGCTCCAAGTTAGCTCATCTGCAAAAACATTCATTATAGAAATATTAAATAATATTAGGATCAAAAATAGACTAATTTTTTTCATGAAAATATTCACCATAAGCACTATTTAAATATTATGCTTTATGTGCATGTTGTGATATTCTGAAATTATTTCCATTCGCCCTTTCTTAATTCATTCAAGTTCAAATTTTCTATTCTGCCTTCCATCCCCTTAATTATTTCCAGAATCTCTTTATAGTCGCTCATTGTATTGTCCAACTCTTTTGAAATGTCACTAGAATATTTTTCTTCCTTTATCTTTTCCTTCAATTGTTTAAAAAATGTGTCTACAGGCCTAAATGAGTCCTCGATCAAAAGTCCTGAAATAAAAATAATAAAAGGTGTTAGTTCTCCTGAATTCCCAATATCTATGCACCTAAGATAAACTCCTCTTCGCTCAAATGGTATAACAAGCCTTGGATAATTATTCCTAATGAGAATGAAATTTAGTAGTTCTCTAGAGACTCTACCATTTCCGTCAATAAAGGGGTGAATTTCAACAAATTTTTGGTGAAAGTGACAAGCTAGTTCAACAGGAAACATTGTTAATTTTTTTTCGTTATACCACTCTATCAAGTTGTTAAGCTCATCTTCTAAGACTGGAAAAGGTGTAGGATCATAATCTGATCCAGATATTGAAATATCAATATTTCTTAATGACCCTGCATTTTCATCATCTATATTTTTCATGAGTGTCTCATGAATCATTAGAATAAATTTTAGAGTGATATCTCCGCCATAGCTTCTAAGGAATTTGAAAAGTTGATTATAGTTCAATATCTCATACATTTCTCTTAGAGTATTGCCTGCTGGAGTATCTTCTTCGAGTATAAGTTGTGCATCCCTTAAGGATGTTGTATTGCCTTCAATTGCTGTCGACCCATGAACATACCTCAATCTAAGATTTTCTTCAAATTTTTCAAAATAACTTTTGTTAAATGGGGCCATTATCCTATTTATTTCTTTTAGCCTCTCGATTATATTAATAAATGATGTTGGAAGAATATGTTCTTCATATTCTAGCTTTTTAGAAAATATCTTCAAAAACTCTGCTTCGAGTAGTATCATTTGAGACTTTTCTTTCACTAATAATTCCATTTCGGACGGAGTAAATGGGCCTTTTCCCAGATAATAAGAAACGGTCTTTACTCTGCCCCCCAATCTTACAGAATGATTGGCATAGTAATAAGTTTCTCCCTTAACATTTTTTTTTATTATATAGACCATATATCCTCCCCTAACTAGTAAGTATACTCCTCTTTTAGTACTACATTTTATATTATTATTGGTCTCAGATATAAATTATAGTGGTAAAAAAGATTTAGTTTAGTTAATGTCTGGACAAGTATATAATTATACATAATAGCTCATTTTTGATACAAATAAGCCACAATCCTTATAACCGGCCCAATTATTCGTGGAAAGGTTTTACCTATGGAAGAAATACTAACAAAATTTGAAGGGATTGACATACCCTCTGTAAAAAAAGTTGCAGTTGCTTACTCTGGAGGAGTTGATTCTTGTCTATGCATAGAGCTTCTGAAAAGGGTATACAACGCAAAAGAGATTGTACCTATAATGATCGATGTCGGCCAAGGGAAAGAAGAAATCGACATTGCATTTGAGAAGGCAAAAATACTAAAAATAGAGCCAGTTGTTATAGACGCAAAAGAAGATTTTGTAAAAAAATGGATACCTATGGCAATAATGGCAAACTCAGACTACATGGGCTATCCGGTGAGCACGTCAATGACGAGGCAATTAATAGCCAATATAGTTGCCCTCAAAGGCAAAGAATTGGGCTGTGATGCTCTAATGGAAGGTTCAAGCGGCAAGGGTAATGATCAGTATAGAATGCATAATGTATTCAAGTTGTTTGCCCCTGAACTAAATGTATTGGTGCCAGTAAGAGATTTTGATCTTACAAGAAAAGAAGAAGAAAAACTTTGTGAATTATGGGGGATATATGTCACAGAAAAGATTACTGGAGGAGATGACAAAACTCTATGGTGCAGATCTATTGCAAGCGGAGCAATTGATCTTGATCAAGAGCTTCCGGATAATCTATGGATGTGGACAAGGCCCATTGAAAGTACACCTGATGTTCCTACTTTTGTAGATATTACTTTTGAAAAGGGTGTTCCGGTATCTCTAAACGGAAGAAAAATTGGATTGTTAGCGCTCTTGGCAGAGCTTAATACTGTCGGGGGAATGCACGGTATTGGTAAAATAGACATATTTGAAGAAGGTATAATGAATCTCAAAAGCAGAGAGATTTATGAAGCCCCAGCGGCAACAATTATTCTAAAACTTCACAAAGACCTAGAACAGATGTGTCTTACAAAGGAAGAAATCCTGTTTAAGAAGACAGTAGAACAGAAATGGGGTTACCTAGTATACCACGGAGGATGGTTCCATCCATTAAAAGATTCTCTTGACAGCTATATCATCAAGAGTCAAGAGTATATTAATGGAAACTATAAAGTGAAATTGTTCAAAGGTAATGTCGAGATAGTAAAGAGAGAGTCGGCTTCATCGCTATTTGCCCCTGAAATAAGGTCAATAAAAGTTGGAGGCATGGATCAAAGAATTTCAAAGGACGCGGCTAAAGTTATGGGCCTTATGTACGAAGTTTTGGCCAAACGGCCCAGATAAATATTTAAATTTTTATTATTTATAATGTTGAGGGAGTAACTAAATGGCAAAACTTTGGAAAAAAAAATATGAACTTGACAAAGCAGTTGAAGATTTTACAGTTGGAGATGATTATATCTGGGATATGAAGCTAGTGAAAGCTGATGCCATAGGAAACATCGCTCATTCAACAATGCTTCAAAAAATAGGAATTCTTTCTGAAGAAGAGCTTCTAAAAATTAAAAAGAATCTAATTGATATTTTAGACCTTAACGAACAAGATAAATTTATAATAAATAAAGAAGACGAAGACATACATACTGCTGTAGAAAACTTCTTGACGGATAGATTAGGCGATGTTGGTAAAAAGATTCATACTGCAAGGAGTAGAAACGACCAGATTAACTTGGATATCAGACTATATTCAAAAGAAAGATTATTTGAGATAATGGAAAGCGTTCTAAATATCTGCAAGATACTCTTAAAGTTCTCAAAAGAAAATGAATTCGTGCCCATGCCAGGGAGAACTCATACTCAGAGAGCTATGCCCTCCTCAGTAGGACTTTGGACAAGCGCTATCCTAGAAAGTCTCCTTGATGATTTTTATTTATTGAAAAGTGCTTTCAAGATTAATGATCAATCCCCTCTAGGAAGTGCTGCAAGTTATGGCGTTAATATTAATATTGATAGAGAATATGTTGCAACTCTCCTAGGATTTGAAAAAGTGCAGAATAACGTCCTGTATGCAAATAATAGCAGGGGAAAAATAGAATCCATAATTATATTTGCTCTATCACAGATAATGATGGATCTTTCAAAGTTTGCTAATGATTTAATCTTATTTTCGATACCTGAATTTAATTATTTTACCTTACCGGAAGAATTTTGTGGTGGCTCAAGCCTTATGCCTCAAAAAAGAAATCCTGCTTTACTTGAACTTACAAGGGCTAAAGCAAACGTTGTAAACTCTCTATACTTTAGAGTAACAGGAATAATAACTTCCCTTTATTCAGGATACAATAGAGACTTCCAACTGACCAAAGGTCCTTTAATGGAAAGTTTTGATATTACCCAGCAGACACTGTGCATCTTAGGATATTTCATTCCAAAAATAAAGGTAAACGAAGAAATATTAATTGAATCGTTTTCTCCTGAAGTCTATGCAACAGACAGAGTATTAGAACTTGTAAAAGAAGGAGTCCCATTTAGAGATGCCTACAGAGAAGTTGGAACAAATCTAGAATCATTAAAAAATAAAGACTCGGTTAAAAATATAAAATCAAAGACACATACAGGTGCTACGGGAAATCTTGGGCTTGATAAAATAGAAAAGATAATAAAAGAAGAAGAAAAAGAAATGCTATCTAAAAAAGAACTATTTATTAAGAAAATAGAAAAATTAGCCAAGATTTAGTGTCCAGGGATATTATGGAGAAATACGATTACATAATAATCGGAAGTGGTGCTAGCGGTGCTGCAGTAGCCGAAAAGATATCTTCTGATTATGAAGTTCTCATACTAGAAAAGGGTGAGTATCTTGCATTAAACGAAGCCTACAAGGGCTACTTCAGGGCCTCTTCTTGCAAAGATTTTGGAGAACATGGAAAAATAGAAATCTTAAGTGGCATGGGTGTTGGAGGAACATCATTATTGGCAATAGCAAACGGCGTAAGAGCTCAAGAAAAAGAACTGAAAAAACTAGGTATAGATATAGAAAAAGAACTTGATGAGGTTGAAAGAGATTTTGAAGTATCGCCTACCCCTGAAAACATGTTGGGTGGCAGAACAACTCTATTCATTGAAAAATCAAAGGAATTAGGTTACGAACCAAAGATAATGCCAAAAATGATTGACTTTAAAAAATGTAAAAAATGCGGAAAATGCAATATGGGATGCCAATTCCAGGCAAAAAAAACTTCACTTTACTATATCGAAAAAGCTATTTCTAAAGGTGCTGAGCTAAAGACTAATTTTAAAGCTTTAAAAATAAATAAAAGAAACAATTACTTCACAGTTCAAGGCGTTGAAAAAGAAAATACTAGTAGTATTTCTGCAAAAAATGTTATCTTAAGTGCCGGCGCTCTTGATACTCCTAAGATTCTTAATAATTCAGGTATAATGACCCCAAAGAAGCTTTTTGTAGATATATTTGTTACAATAGGTGGTAGAAGTAATCAATCTTTCAAAGATGAGATAAATATGGCAGCTTACATACCCTTCGATGATTTTCTAATTTCTCCTTATTATTCTGAAAGAATTATCAAAATGCTCGGTGAGAGAAAAATAGACTCTAAGAGAGAAAATATAATCGGTTTAATGATTAAAATCAAAGATGACTCTTTTGGTTATGTTGACAAATGTTTTATCGAAAAATACTGCACCGGAAAAGATGTCCAGAAGATTTCAAATGGAGTTGCTATCGCCTCGAGGATATTAAAAAAATCCGGAGTGGATAAAATAGTCTCAACAGAAGCTAGTGGGGCACATCCAGGAGGAACAGCACCCATAGGTATTACTGTAGATAATCAATTTAAGACAAAAATAGGTTTTTATGTATGCGATGCAAGTGTCCTTCCAGAGTCTCCGGGTGCCCCCCCAATACTTACACTAATGGCTTTAGGAAAAAAATTAGGAGAGAATATCCTAAATTCCACCTGATGGAACTTTCTCATTTGGATTTGTTACGATATCTAAAAGCATTGGACCTTCTGAATTCAGCATTTCTTTGATTCCTTCCTTAATTTCCCATTTGTCTTCAACTCTAAGAGCTGGAACTCCAAGACCTTTTGATACAGCTACAAAGTCTTTTTTACCTAGTGTAAAGGAGTATTTCCCCCCAAATTTTGTATCTTCATACTGCTTAATTGTTCCCAATACACCGTTATCTATAAGGAATATTTTCACATCGATATTATTTTCGGATAGAGTTAATAACTCCCCCAATACCATTAAAAGTCCGCCGTCACCAGTTATTAATATTACTCTCTTTTCAGGATTTGATAATTTGGCCCCTATTGAGGCGGGCAATCCAAATCCCATTGCACCAAATGAGTGTGAACAAATAAATGCCCGAGGAATGTGAACTTTTTTCAGCAAATGAGCCCATACTGTTATTGAGCCCGTATCTGTAACAACAATATCATCTTTGTTTAGTTTTTCAAATATTTCAAAAATAGCAGCTTGCGGCTTCAAAGGTTTAGAGGAAGATGAGATTCCATCTAACTCTCTCATAGGATTTTTATTAATCCAAAGATCAGATTTTCTAGAAACGCCAATCGTTATATTGTTAATTATTTCATTTAAATCTCCTATAAGAGATAGGTCAAACACGATATTTTTTTTATTTTTCTCTAGATTTACATCTATTATTTTTTTTGAACTACCTAATATATTATAAGAAGTTCTATCAGAAAATTTGACTCCAAAAGATATCAATAGATCTGACTTTTCAAATGCCATTTTGGAATTATTTGTACCCCTTACGCCAAGAGTTCCAAATGCGCGATTATCGTCTTCATCTATTATCCCTCTCCCAGGAAGTGTTGTAACTATTGGCGCCCCAATTTTAACAGATAGGGAGCAAATAGGACTTCCTAAACTAGAATTAATAGCGCCATAACCAGAAAGAATCAAAGGTCTTTCAGACTCGTTAATCAACTTAATGGCAAGTCTAATTTTGTCGATGTCAAGTTTAGTTTTTGTTTTATTTTCAGTGTATTCAAAGTCAGAAAAGTATTGTTGTTCAAATAGGTCTGTTGGAACTTCGACATGAACTGGTCTTGGCCGGTCAGACATTGCCTGACTAAATGAATCCCTTATTTCTTGATATAAGTCATCTTTTAATCTAATACTCTTCTTTGTTATGGCAGAGGTCATTGAAATCAAATCAACTTCCTCAAAAGCGTCAGTTCCTAGCTTATCGGTAGGAACTTGGCCAGTAATTAGTACTAACGATGAGCCATCTTTATAGGCACATGCCAGACCCATCATTGCATTGACTGACCCAGGGCCAGTTGATGTGAGTGCGGAAGATATTCTACCACTAGCCCGATAATATCCATCAGCGCTGTGAACTGCACACTGCTCATGAGAAGACCTAATAATAGAAATACCGCTCTCTTCCAGTTCATGGTAAAGTGGTAATATTTCCCTTCCAGGATACCAGAAAAGTGTTTCAACTCCCGAATCCTTAATCGCTTTGGATATTAATTCCGCTCCGGAATATGAATTTTTCATTATCTAACCTTTTGAAAGAATCTCTTGAACCATATTTTTAAATTCCTTATCCCCTACTTTCGCCCCCCTTTCTGCCATTTCTTTTATCTTGAGGATAAGAATTATTTTTTCATTTTCAGATACCGATAAACCTAATTCTTCAAGTTTATATTCAACACAACTAATACCACAATGTTTTCCTAGTATTATTCTTCTTTTTTGGCCTACAAATTCAGGAGTGTAGGGCTCATATGTTAAAGGCTCTGCCCTGACGGCAGCAACATGAATGCCTGACTCATGAGAAAATATGTTATCTCCTACAATGGCTTTATTTTTCGGCACAGGCATTGTAGTATACTTTTCAACTAATCTCGAAAGTTCGTATAGCACTTCATATTTGAAAGGCATCTCTATTCCATACAATAATCGAAGACTCATTATTACTTCTTCCAATGATGCATTTCCTGCCCTTTCGCCTATTCCATTGACAGTTGTAGATATAGCTCTGGCTCCTGCTTCAAACGCTGCAAGAGAATTAGCAACTGCAAGACCAAAATCATCATGACAATGGATTCCTATTGTATTGTCTATATTATTTTTTATCTGGCTAACTAGATACTTCGTTCCCATAGGTCTTATTGAACCAGTAGTATCGGCGATGTGAACTCTGTCTGCACCCGCATCAGTTGCAGCTTTGAAAAGTTCAACTAGAAAATCTAAATCCGTCCTAGTAGAATCTTCTGCCGTGAAGGCAACAAAAATTCCATGGCTTTTTCCGTAATCGACAGCCTCAATCGCCTTTGAGAGTGCCTGCTCTCTGGTCATTTTTAGTTTATATTTTAAATGAAGATCTGACGTTCCAATGAAGGTAATAATCCCATCAACATCGCAGGATAAAGCAATGTCTATGTCACTCTTCATTGTTCTAGTGAGGGCAAGTATCTCTGAATCTAAGGACTGTTTCGTTATATTTCTTATTGCCCTTCTTTCACCATCAGATACAACAGGGAACCCTGCTTCTATTTGTGGAACGCCTAGCTCATCTAGCTTAATAGCAATTTCTAGTTTCTCGTCAGGTGTGAAACAAATTCCAGGGGTCTGTTCTCCATCCCTTAAAGTAGTGTCATAGACAATAATATTTTTTGGATCTTCTTTTAGATTAACATCTCCCACAAAATTATAAGGGCTAACAAATGATTTCATAATTTCACAGCCTCGTTGGGATCTTCAGAATATCCTAAAGCGGCAATTGCTCCTATTAATCCCAAATTATCCATTAAAACTTCTAAGTTCTTTAATTTTTTGGAGAAATCAATTGCCTCTTGAATTGATACCATGGAAAATTTAACATTATGAGAATAATCTCGAAGTTTTTTATCGATTCCTATACCTGATAAAAGAACTAATCCAGTTTCTTTTGAAAGAGTATGCTTATCGAATAATTCAAAAATTCTCTCTTTGAACATTGGAATATTTTGTGGGCCTACCCCAAAAGTCAGGGCGGTGCTAACACAATTCTGAGTCTTGTGCGGATTTTTAGGATAAAGCTGCACCAAAGTATGCCTAAGATAATCGGCTAATCCTTCTTTTTCAATTCTATATGCTAGTTCGTTTGCCAAAGACCACGTTGCCCCTTCTTCTTTTGTATCTGTGTCGTCAACACCTACCACGATCTTATGTTTTAAATTGAATGTGAGCCTAGCTCTACTTAGACCTCCGCCACCGCCATAATCAAGTATCTCGACAGAGCGGACACCTTCAGCAAGGCCTCTATTGAGTACAGCCCCAACACCTCCACCACCTAAACCAGCATAAGTAATATTAACTTTATCTTCACAGATCTTTACTTCTTCAATGCCTGCTGCAGAAATTCCTGCTTTTAAGTCCAAATCACACTTGCCCTCTTTAGCCTTAAAAAAACTGTAACTTCCTTCTCCACTCGCTTGAGTAATCAAGGAAGAAGCTTTTGGATAGTGGTAAGTTACCCATGAAGATGTAGCCATGCCTCTCGGATGTTTTTCATATATCTCAATTATTTTATTTTCTTGATCTGCAAGAACAACAATCTTTTCAAATGGCGATATCCATATTTTATTACCAAATGCCTTGAAGAAATCTTCTCTAGTGTATTTCAAGTTTTCACCCACAAATAATGACTGAAACTATATTATTTAATGGGCCCACTGGGGTTCGAACCCAGGACCTCCACCGTGTGAGGGTGACGTCATGACCAACTAGACCATGGGCCCAGTTTGTAATAATATTAAAAGTTTAAAAAAGTTATCTATTTATGGACTCGGCGGGATTTGAACCCGCGGCCTCGGCATTGCGAATGCCGCGCTCATACCAACTGAGCTACGAGCCCCAATAAATTAACAAGACAATAGTTTTTAAATTTAATTACACCCTACAATTTGAAAATGCAAAAGTATTGATGTGAGAAATTCTAATATAAAAATAAGATATATTATAAAGTTACATTTCACAAAATATTAAGAAAGATTTATAGAAAAAGATTCTTTCTTATGTCCTAGTAAATCTCATAATACTAAAACATGTGCACTAAATGACAATAAATCTTTTAAATGGACTCCCCCTTTAAGGCGCATGGGACAAAAAATAAATAGAATTATTGGAGTGATATTAGCGGTAATAGGACTTATATTGTTACTTTCTGATATAGTTGGCTACAAAATAGAGATTCCCTTATTAAAGAGTGGAGGGATTTTTGCCGTAGGATTTGTTTTAATCACTATAGGACTAATGATTGCAACTATGTTTTCTAAAGAAGATGATATAAATTTTTAATATATAATATGAGGTATGTGCAAAACTTTCTTAGTTTTGCATATTTTAATTGTTGCCGTCTATTTTAACTGTTTTTACTAATGTAATTAATCAGAACTACTGCCTTCTGTTCATTAAAAATCTATAGATT
>JBAYOH010000022.1:0-24953 GCA_041678455.1 Methanofastidiosum sp. | reverse complement strand
TTGCCATTAAGCTTCTTTCTCAGTCTTAATAATCGTAAACTCATTTATCTCACCTATATTGGGACCCCATCCCTTTCAAATAAATAAATACCATCCTGAAATACTCTTGGATCTCTCTTTCTCACCTTTGTAGCAAGCTCTATATTGGCCGTAGTTTGACCAACTTCTTCTAAGTTAATACCATTTACAGTCACGAATTCACCGGAAACTTTAACTACTACATTACCAAAAATATTTGCTTTTCTAGGGCTCTTTTCACCAAGAAAATTTGAAATCACTAGCTGCTTTCCATCTAATTTAACGTTTATTGGAAAATGTGCATATATAATTTTCATCTTATATTCAAATCCTTCTGATACTCCTTTTATCATATTTCTTAGATGCGAACTGATGGTACCTATCATAGCCTTTTCTTTCTTGTACGCATGAAGCATTGCGACCCTAATTTGTTTATCGCCTTCAATCTTCTCCATGCTAAGGTTTTTTAAGAGAAAATCTCTCTCCAACTTACCTTTTGGCCCCTCTACACTAACTCTTGCCCCATCTATTGTAACTTTTACAGATTCTGGGATATCAATAAACCATTCGACATGTTGTACCATAAATATCACCTAGTAGACATAAGCTAATAGAATGCCTCCAATGTTTTGCTCTTTGGCCTTCTTATGGGACATTACCCCATTTGGAGTCGACATTATTAATATTCCAAACTCCTTTGCAGGGAGGTACCTCATTTCCCAATTCTCAAGTTCATTATTCTTTGTGGGGGTTCTTGGCTTTATAACTCCACACTTATTTATGGCCCCCATTAATTCAACTTTAAATAGGCCGTTCTTACCATCGTCTATAAATTCAAATGCTCCTATGTATCCCCATTTCTGCATAATTCTTAGGATATTGCCCATAAGTTTTGATGCGGGGATAACACAATCGGGCTTTCTAGCATTTTCATAATTATAAATATTAGAAAGTGCGTCGGCCAAAGGATCTATTTTCATCTTTAATCACCTAATGATATTTCTTGAAGCCAATTTTTCTGGCAACTTCTCTAAAGCAGCGCCTGCAAACCATAAGATCATATCTTCTTATTATTGCACGGTGCGTACCACAGCGCCTGCATGCTCTTGAGCCTACTCCAAACTTTTTATTCATATAATTTTCACCCCAAACTCCTGTTTAGCAAACAGTATCCCTTCTTCCTTGGTCAACTGATGCTTTATGGGTACGTGGCTCTTTTTAATTCTTCTCTCTTTAACTCTAAATCCTCTCTTTTGAAAATTAACACAGACATCCATCCCGAAGATTCCGACTTCAGGATCGTATTGAACATCAGGAAGATCTATGTGTTCTTTTATGCCAAAAGAGAAATTACCGTGATTATCAAAACTTCTTTCCTTTAGATTAAATTCTACTGCTTCAAGGGTTCTCATGAGGAATTTACTAGCCTTTTCCCTTCTAAGAGTAACCGAAACTGCAATAGGTTCACTTTTTCTAATTGCAAATTCTTTATTGGTTTGTCTAGCATTATTTTTAATAGGTGCCTGACCAGTAAGAAATTCAAGAAGTGCCCTAGCTTTTTCTAGTTTTTCTCCTGATTCCCCTACCCCCATATTGACAGTTACTTTTGATAGGTATGGTTTCCTCATAGGATTTTCCCAATTTTTTAATATCTCTTCCATTTTTTCCAGCCTCACTCAAGTTTAATTATGGGGGAATCTTTTCCAACGACAAGCACATAATCCTTCAAAGTCTGAAATTTGTCATTTCCTGATTCTAATATTACTGCGTCTTTATATATCCCAAATGGGGCTATCTTTGAAATCTTACCTATTCTTGAAACGTTTTTGCCTTTAATGACTAGTCCAATGTAACCTTCTTTAAATTCAAGCGAATCTACAATCTTCATATCTGGAACTTTCATTACTAATGTTGAAGATGTTTTATAACCTTCTTCAGATAATAAGTTTGTTCCGTCATGGAGATTTAATTGAAGTTTATTTCCTGTAATCATTGTCTTATTAATCAATTTAAAGAGCTTAGTATTCTTTTCAGATTCATCTATCTTAAGAAGATTTACAGACCCTTTATTGTCAAACAATACGCGGAAATATTCCTTAGTTTTAGGGATTTCTATAACGTCCATAATTCCCACAGGAAATCTGGAGTCTTTTACGGCTCTTCCGTTTACAAGAACATCTCCGTTGTTTAAGATAAAGTTTATCTCTTTCATATTTGTGACATGCCCAAGATAATCTCTAAGTAAGATTGTAATCGGAATTGATACCTCCTTAGAATGAGGACCTGGAATAGGTTTTACTGTCCATTCCTTGACTTTTCTCTCGATTCTCCAATTTTTTGGAGCAAAAAATCTTTTTAATGATCTTCTCTGTCCTTTTCTCCCCACATTACCACCTTATTCTCCCTTTCTCCCAATAGCTTTATCCCTCATCTCATCCTTTCTGTCAACATCAATAATTTCTAAATTTGAAGGGTGTATAGGATACTCAACATTCGTTCCATCTGCCTTCTCTATAACTGCACCTTCTACGTATACCTTAATTGCTTTGAGATCTACCTTTGTTATTTCACCTTCATAATCTTTGAAATCCCCTCTCATTATTCTAACCTTGTCACCTTTTCTTAACGGCAGTGATCTTGCACCTACCTTATTTCTAAGGCTTATGGCTAAGTGAGAAGACATTAAACTATGTTTTTTATGAAGTGGCGCATTAAAGTGCCTTTTTCTCTGCTTTGATGGTTTTCCTGAGTATTTCTTAAACATTCTTATCTCCCTCTAGACTATAATACTTGAAACGTTGGCAATTCTTACCCATTTTTCAACTGCTTCTTTTGCAACAGGGCCCCTCACTTCAGAGCCTTTAGGAACACCGTCGTCACCGGTAATAACGGCTGCATTATCCTCAAATTTAATTCTTGTGCCGTCTATCCTCCTGTATTCCTTTCTCTGCCTTATTATGACGGCCGGTAATACCTTCTTTTTGACATCTGGTCTGCCCTTTTTAACAGATACCATTACCATATCCCCAACACCTGCTTTTGGATATCTCCTAGCGGTACCTTTGTAATTAATTACTGCAACAATTTCAAGTTCTTTTGCGCCAGTATTGTCCGCACATACCAATCTTGTTTTAGTTGTGTGAAATCTGCCAGGTCTTACGGTTGACCTTCCACGAGTTGCACCCGCACCCTTCGCCATTAAATCACCTCAACGACAACGAACTTTTTTGTCTTACTTAATGGTCTGCATTCCATTATTTTCACATTGTCGCCTGTTTTAGCGTTAATACAGTCAGGGATATGTGCTGAAATTCTTGTACTTCTTTTTTCAAATCTCTCGTATTTGTCAAGTTTTGTCATAAACTCTTTTTTAACGACGACTGTTTTATTCATCTTATCGCTTACAATCTTCCCTTCCATTAATTTGCCTCTGACAGGTAAAGTTCCGTGAAATGGACATTTTTCATTATTACAACTTTTTTTAGGTTCTTTTACATCGATGCCGATCATCACATCACATCCTCTTGATTCTTTCTTCTTCCTTCCCTATAAGTAAATTACCATCAATTTTTTTATCGTTAATCGTCAGGATTATACTATTTTTTATTAAGATTTTTACTCCATTCTTTGTCCTTACTTTTATCGTATTTTTTGTATCCTCAATGACCAGTCCTTTAATGCCGACTTCATACCTATTTGAGCTTTGGATTACCTCGACTTGTTTTCCCAAGAGTATTATGTGATTCATGAAACTACAATCATATCCTTACTAAATCCAAGGTCAATTAGTATTTTTTTAACCTTGTCCTTGTGGGCCCCTTGAAGTTCAATCTTTCCGTCTTTTGAAGTTCCACCGCATGCACATTTTGTCTTTAGAGTTGTACACAGATCTTTGATGTCTATATTTGATGAATCGATTCCTTCGATGACCGTCATAAGTTTTCCAAATCGTCTTCTTTCGGTGAAAATGCGTATTTGTTGTTCTTCCCTAGCGATTTCTTCGCAGACGCAAAGATCTTTGGGAAGACCACAAACTGCACAAATCTCACTCATTTAGCTTCTCCTTTTCAACCTTTATTGTTTTTAATCTCGCTATAGTCCTTCTAAGCTCCCGTATCCTTCCAGGATTTTCGGGTGCGCTACCTGTAGCAAGCAAAGACCTTTCTTTTGATAATTCGCTTTTTAGCTCATCTATGTTATTTTCAATTTCTTCAACTGAAAGGTCTCTTATATCGTCTACTCTATATATTGCCATTATTACACACCTATTACTTAAACTTTATTTCATCTGGCAGTGATACATCTTGAGGCATTATCTTGATTACAATTCCGATTATACCAAGTTTCTTTTTTGCAGGTGAATATCCAACACTCACATGCTCAATGGCTGGATCTCCACATTTCTTTAGATATCCTTCAGCAAATCTCATTGAACGAGCTCTTTCTCCGCTTAGTTTTCCTGAAATTTTAATTTCAGCACCTTTTGCCCCAGACCTCATTATTCTTCTAAGATAATTGTAAGCTGCCCTTCTATAATGTTCTCCCCTCTCAATAGCACTGGCAAGCTGGAATGCCATTACATTAGCATTAAGATCAGGATTCTCAATTTGCTGTACTTCAATCTGAGGATTTTCAAGATTAAAAGGAGATCTTTCAAGTTGGTCTGTCAAATCTTTAATGGCCCTTCCTCTTTTTCCTATAACAATTCCGGGCTTTTGTACGAAAACTGTAACTCGAGTTCCAAGAGGATTTCTCTTTATGTCCATCCCTGCATAGCCAGCTCTCTTTAGTGAATCCCCAAGGAATTCATCAATTGTTAAATTGGAAACACTCTCTTCTATAAACTTTCTCTCAATGGCCATTATCTCTCCTCCACTACTATCTCGACATTTGTAAGCTCCTTGTTATATGGTGAAGCTCTCCCAAAAGCTCTTGGAATAAAACCGGGGATTACTCTACCTCTGTAAGCAGATGCATGAATTATTCTTAGTTTTGTTGTGTTCAATCCTTTATATTCTGCATTTGATTCGGCTTCCTTAAGAAGTTTTAAGAAATTTGTTGATGCTTTTACGGGGTATCTTCCAGCAAACCATTTTGAAAGTCCTTTCTTATGACCAATTTTTTTGTAATATCTTTTGAATGGTATAGGGGTTTCTAGTTTAATTGTACTTTCTAGTAATTCCTTTGCCCTTTCGATCTTCATACCTTTAATTGTATTGCATATCTCCCTACTATGTTTTGGGGATATATTCATATTCTTTCCATAAACTTTTGCAGTTTTTGTTTCATCTATATCTGTTTTTGAATAGGGCATCAGATCACCTCAATGGCACATACTGGGAAGACTTTGTAGAGCCCACTCCAGGGGCACCGTGTGAAACTCTTCTTCTTGAAGGTGCAAATTCTCCTAAATAATGTCCCATCATCTCGGGAGTTATTTCTACAGGGACAAATTCTTTACCATTGTAAATTCCTATAGTAACTCCGAGCATCTCAGGGAGTATTACCATATCACGGCAGTGCGTTTTTACGGTATAATTGTTTCCAGTTTCCATTCCTTTTTTTGATTCTCGTATATTCTTAAGTAATTTTTTCTGCCTTACAGGAAGTCCCCTCTTAAGAGATCTTCTCTGCCTTGATGGCAAGAGTTCAATTAACTTGTCCATAGACATTTTTTCCATTTCATCAACGGTAAAACCCATGAAACTAAATTCTTTTTTAGCCAAGTTTAACGCCTCCTACCAGTTCTTCTTGCTGCTATGTGCCCAACTTTTCTACCTGCTGGAGCATTTCTTGAACAAGTTGTACCTTTACCCGGATGTTTGTGATTTCCCCCACCAAATGGGTGATCGTTGTGGTTCATTGCAACTCCTCTTACCTTTGGGTATATTGTGGCTTTACTTCTAAGTTTGTGGAAGTTATTTCCTGCTTTTACCAAAGGCTTTTCTTTCCTTCCTCCGCCAGCCACTACTCCGATTGTACACCTGCATTCTGAATTCAAAGTCTTCATTACACCTGAAGGAAGCAGTATTACTGTTTTTTTACTATCATGAGCTATTAATGTAGCATAAGTACCTGAAGATCTGACAAATTTGCCCCCGTCTCCAGGCTTTGATTCTATATTATAAATATAAGTTCCCTCTGGGATATTCTTCAAAGGAAGTGTATTCCCTATTTCAACTTCGGCCATTGTCCCCGTAGCTATATTACCGCCTACTCGAAGTCCTTCTGGTACGAGAAATAATTCTTGTTCTTTATTATCGAAAAGAATCGTTGCTACTGGTGAAGTTCTAGCAGGATCATTGAATAGCTCTCTAACAACACCACGTGTTACTCCGTCCCTCTCCACGTTATCATAGTTTCTGTGTTTAATTCTTCCATTGTATCTGTGTGAAGGGGCCTTGTATGTATGTGTTCCTCTTCCTCTTCTCTGTGAAATAATTTTTTTACCCAATCATATCACCCTTAAAATACACCTATTTTTGTTGCGACTTCGTCAGCAGGATACTCTTCTTTTAGTTTAACGTATGCCTTTTTCTTCCCAGTAGACAAAACAGTCGTGCTTACTTTTTCTACTTCAACTTCGTAAAGTTCTTCTACAGCATTGTATATATCCTGTTTGTTGCTACCCATGGTAACAATAAAGGTCAGTATGTTGTCCCTTTCCATAGTAGCTACAGTCTTTTCTGTAATAAGTGGATGGACAATCACGTCATGTGGATTTTTCACTTGAACACCTCGCTTTTTGAAAGATACTTTATTGCATCTTCAGTCCATATTGTGAGCCTTCCTGCATGCGTACCTGGGGCAAGATGTTCAGCACTAAGCTTATCGACCATTACAATATCTACACCAGGGTGATTTCTTGCAGCCTTCATTATGCCTGCGTCCTTTCCAATAACTATTAACGGGCCTATTTTGTTTTTATATTTTCTTCCCCTCATCTTTCCTCTTCCAGCTCTTATTGTTCTAGATTTTGATCTGATTATGTCATCCCAATCTCCAAGGCTCTTAAATATCTCTCTTGTATCCTTTGTCTTTTTTACTGTTTGAATCTTATTTTCAACAATTATTGGGAATTCGACATTATCTAAAAATCTGTGGCCTCTTGACATCACCATTTCCTTGTTAGCTGTTATTGATATAGCTGATTTTATCGCTACAGTCCTTTCTTTATTATTTATCTTCTCACTAATAACTTTCCAAGGTTTGGGTGGATGAGCTACAAATCCTCCTACAACATGGGGTGCAAAAGCAGCCCTTCTTGGGCCAGATTTCATTCTAGGTACTCTTGATATTCCAAGGTTTTTTCTTCTTGGATGTGCAGATGTCATTCTTCCAGCAATTGGACTTACCCCCCATGGTTGAATTCTATGAGTTATAGAAGCCAATACAGCCCTCTTGATTAAATCAGGTCTGTACTCATAAGAAAACACTGAGGGAAGGTCTATTGCTTTCAACTTCTCTCCAGTTATTGAATATACATTGGATTTCATTGTTTATGCCTCCTCTGCAGAAGCTCTGTAGAGGTAGGTAATATTTGGTACCCCCCCAGTTCTTCTTACTGGCACCCTTACGGACTTTCTAAGTCTTAAGATTCTCTTTGTGGATCCTCCTACGCTACCTTTTAGCATAGCATAGTCAGATGTTACTAACCCATAATTCTTAAATCCTTCTTTTGGAGTAATATTGAGATCTTTTGGATTTGTTATCCTAAATATTCTTTTGTTAAGTTCCGTTCTCGTGTGGAATCCCATCTGTCCTGCAAATGGTACAGTCCACATAACTTTTGGTGGATGCCATGGGCCTATTGAACCCACATGTCTTCTTGTATCATTGGCTTTTCTGGTCTGTATTTTTACTCCCCATCTTTTAATTACGCCCTGGAATCCCTTTCCTTTTGTAACTGAAATAACATCGACGAATTCTCCTTCGTCTAAAACATCTTTTACCTTTAGTTCTTTCCCAAAAACACCCATTAGGTATTCCAATTTGGCGTTAACATCTAATCCGCCAATCCCGCTTTCCATGATCTCTGGTTTCTTTTTCAGATTAATGAGTTTTGGTTGAGTACAAACAATAGCTCTTAAATCATCTACCTTTCCACTTTCTATAAGTGATTGGATCTTAGAAAGATCTTTTACATGATTTTTTGGAACAGTTTTTGATCGTGAAAGTTCTTTAGGGCCTTCTGCCCAGCATTCTGTGACAGTTTTCAGCCCATACGGGGTCTTCTTGTATGCCCTAACACCACAAACATAAACTGGTGGAGTTTCTACCAAAGTTACAGGTACCGCCATTTCTTTTCCTTTTGTAAGTGTGTACTTTCTATCATCTATCCTTAAAATGTGGGACATCCCTACCTTATAGCCGGGAAAGTCTAAGATCTTAACATCATCCACTTCTGGCCAACTGCTCAAAGTTGGCACTATCTTTGAAGCCCTCTTTCTGGGGCTGTATCCCAAGGAACCTCTACGGGGTCTTTTATTTCGTCCACTACCGCCCATTTTTAAGCCTCCGGCTTTAAATAAAGAGTATCAGGCCTATCAGCCCAAATCTCCAAATTTTATTATTGTACTATTAGTCAAGAATTGAGGAATAAAGTCGCTTTCACTCTATCCCCGTCTGTAATTCGTAACGTTTTTATTACGCTATTTATGCCGTATTGGCAGTATAATATAGGATTTATAAATGTTATGGTGTATTGATTTTTCATTTATTTTCCATCCTCAGCCAATATAATCCAGACCACGTTGCTAAGACTTACAACTAGTTCCTTGCCCGAGGAACCAGCGATATCCGTCACATCACCAAGACAAATTAAATCTTCATCGAAGTCAAGTAATTTCCCTTTAAAGATGCTGCCATCAATTGATATCACTAATCTTTTTCCATCATAGTATTCTAGTTTTTTTAATAGCAACTTTGACAATGCCTCACCGGAATTGAGATTTAAGAAAATAAGTATTTAAGTGTTTTTATTGGAAATACGATTTTTCGTTAATCTGAATCTCAAAAGAAAATAAATGAATAGCGGTTTTGTGAATCTCTGATTACATGTCCCTTTTTGTGCATCCAATCCAATATATTTTGCAGATCATATTCATCTTTAAATAAATCAGTTGACTTAATTTCACAGAATATTTCAACTACAGTTAGATTTGGAGTATTAATCAGGGTAGCTTGAACAACGTTATACCTTTCATTTGATTCATAATTTTTTATTGAATCTATTTCTTTTTTAATCAAGGGGTCATCTAATAACTGTTCGAAATTATCAAGTATAGTTCTCCTTGAATCTTTTAAGAATTTATTTGCTATTTCCGTTTTATCATCTGCTCTTGCAAATGACTGTGCCAATTTTTTGATATTGTAGCTAGTTCTATCCAGCATAGAACGAATTATCAATTCTCTTGTTTTATCTTGTTTAAATTTGTCAACTAAAAGGACATCAAAGTCTTTAGATAATAATTCTATTATGTGCCGATATTCTTTATCGTAATTTTTTCCTTCTTTAGGATTATTGTGATGCGCATGAACAATCTGAATCCATAAATTTTCATCAATCGTTTTAAGTAAAGGTTTGATATACATATCATCTTCTGTTAACAACTGGTCGATGTCTGATAAAGTAATTTCAGTCTGGGTAAAATTCCTGAAAGTTTCGAGGATCATCTGTCTTCTTGTTCCCACATTAATTTTTATTGATGAGAAAAGTGAATACTCTCCTTCAAAATTTTTTCGTTCAACTAGCGATTGATGCAGTTTGCTATAATTATTCGAATATATTTTAGAGATGATATTCTGCCCAACTTTAGGTTTTTCTGCAAGTTTGTACTGAATAGTATTTGAATCAAAATTAATTCCATTAATTGCTTTTTTTGGTGGTTCCATACCCCGATATTCAGGCGGAACCATTAGCTGAATTATCTTCAGTAACTCTAAGGCAAGTTTTGAATTCCATGAAAGCGATGATAGAGATATACCCCCTACTTTCCCGTCATAAGGTGCACTTAAAATAGGAGCTTGGAATGACCTTGATATTCCTCTATCTAAAGGTAAGTTTTCTGCAAATAGGTTTTCAATTATTCTTCTTTCATATGGAACATCCAAATAGATAGAATCTGAGGGGAGATCCTCCCACTCTTCAATTAAAATAACAGATTCACTTTTATTCAGCTTCTCATTATAAACATATGATTTTTTTGATTTTATAATACTAATAAGGCCATAATCTTCAGGAATATTCTTCCCAAGGGATATCAATCCAATACTAACTGCAATAGGGGTATTATAAAGAGCAGACAGCCCTATTGGTTTAGAATTAGTTTGAGATTCAATGGCGACATTCCATGAAGAATCCATGGCCAGTGGCACAACATAAAGAGATATTTCATCTAAAGACTTTCCATCTTCAGCTCTACTAAATTCCTTATACCAGCCTTCTACCCTGCTTATTCTTTTCTTTTCAAATTCCAAAAATTCAACATTAAGATATTGTCTATCCCATGGGAACTCGGAATATGTGAGATATTTCTTCCACAGATAATAATCATTAAGCCTCAAAGATTCATGATTTGCCATTCTATCCTTCAATTAAATATTGGAGACTTATATATAAAAGTAACATTAATTTATTTATAGACTACAATATTTATTTAAGTAAATAATTTCATTTGGAATTGGTAGAAGAGTAATGAATATTTTTGAACATAAGAGACAAGGCGGAAAAGTAATCGGAGTTTCTTTTAACTATAAAAATGATATTTTTTCAGAGGTCAGGATATATGGGGACTTCTTTGTTTTTCCAGAAGAAGGAATTGATAATTTAGAAAAATCAATTAATCAAAAGAGTTTGTCTGAATTGTTACAACTGATTGAAGATTTCTTTTCTTCAGACATTATATTTTATGGCATAAATAAAGAGGATTTGCAAGAAGTCTTTAAGAGGGCGATAAATGAAAAGTAAAAATATATGCTATCCTTCAAAAGAGTCTTTCCCAAGTATTTCAATTACTGGAGAAGAATGCTACTTTTCATGCATGCATTGCAGAGGTAAATATTTGAAATTTATGATGCATGTTAACCAGAAAGATATATACCAAAAGGCAATCGAACTAAACGATAAAGGTGCAAAAGGAATGTTAGTCAGCGGTGGATTTGACCAAAATGGAAAGCTTCCAATTGACTATTCAATCCTTAAGAAAATAAAAAAGGATACTAATCTTATAATTAATTTACATTCTGGATTTCTTACAAGAAGTGATGCAAAGGAAATTAAGAAAAGTGGAGTTGACGCCGTTTCAGTTGATTTTGTTGGGAGTGATGACACAATAGAAAGGATTCTTAAAATTCCTTTCAAAGTTTCCGATTATGAAAACACTGTAAGAGTCTTAACAGAAGAAGGCGTCAATTTTATCCCCCACATCTGCGTTGGCCTTGACTATGGAAAGGTTGTGGGAGAATACAATGCGGTTGAGATATTGAAAAAATATCCGATAAAAAATCTAACTTTATTAGTACTCATTAAGAATAAACTTGAGAAGCAAAACAGTTTTGATTATGACACTCAATCAATAAAAGATTTCTTTTTTTATGCAAGAAATTCTTTTCCCGGCGCTAAATTATCCTTGGGATGCATGCGCCCTAGAATAAAAGAGCTTGATGAAACTGCCCTCCTCTTTGACAACATTGTAAATCCAACAAAAAACATGATTAAACTTATAAGAAACGAGTCCAATATAATTGTAAAAGAAATATGTTGTTCTGTATGTTAGTGGTCCTATGGAAGAATTACCAACAATAATAAGTAGTACAGAAATAAAAAAAATTCTAAGATGCGTCTTTGATCTAACAGACCTTGAAGTAAATATAACACTAATGCTTCCGTCTGAAGGGATGAGAGTTAAGGAAATTCAAAATATTCTAAAAAAAGATAGAACGACTATTCAAAAATCTTTGAAGATTTTAATAGATAAAGAGTTAATTTTTAGAGAATCTAAATGCTGCGTTCAAGGGAAAAGAGGGCGGTACTTTGTGTATAAGTCTTTAGAACGTGAAGAGATTAGAAAGAAAGTACTGGCAAGTATTGATAAATGGTACGAGAACCTTCAGGAATCTGTTAAATTAATTTAACTATTATATGAAAAAAATATCACACCAAAGATTTTTAAGTAATTATTTTCCTTTTAGATTTAGGTGAATTAAATGGGTAAGAATACAATTGAACTAACAGATTCAAATTTTGATCAGGAAGTATTAAAGAGTAGCAAACCTGTGGTTGTTGACTTTTGGGCAACTTGGTGTGGCCCATGTCAAATGATTGCTCCCATTATTGAAGAGGTTGCAGGAGAACATCCAGAGTGGAAGATTGGTAAATTAGATGTTGACAAAAGTATATCAGTAGCCCAGAGATATGGAATTAGGAGCATACCAACAATTGCTATATTTAGAGATGGGAAAGTATTCGACACGATAATCGGTTTTGTTCCTAAAGAAGAGCTCATAAAAAGAATAGAAAGAAATATTTAATTTCATTTAATACTTTTCTATTATAATATTTTTAAATAAAAATTTATTGGAGCACTTTCCATCTTATAGTTGTAAATACTGGGCCTCTGATGTCTATCTTGCCTTTACCCCTTAGATACTGGTGAATATATGTCGGAAGAGAGACATTGATATCAGAAATGCTTCTGGCTATAGGGATTCTTTCTTCGTACTCTCCCTGCTCCTTTGTTGTCTCTATTTTTGAAACAACTTTTCTAAAGAAAGCTTCAAGATAAGAAATTTTGGTATCGACACCATTTTTTATTATATTTAGGGAGTTTTCATCTTTAGAGTCTGGAGGTATTCCGACCATGGCCTTTTCTAAGACATAAATCTGATTGAACCCTGCAGGCCCAATTAATTTAGTATTCTCCTCAGGCTCGACTATAATTACCTCTATTTTTCTACCTAGGAAATCTCCTTTGTAGGAAATAAAGTTGCATGGCGATTGTACATCTCTGTTTTGCCTTGCAGTTTCAATTAAAGCCTTCAATAACTTTTCTCCTTCTGATGTTTTAATATCCTGAACAAACTCGATAGAATTTGCAATATCTTGATCAGAAAAGTCAACCTTGTAGAACTGTGGATATATAAGTTCACGTATATCATTTACTCCACTTCGGATCATAGACATTCTTTCTGCCCCCTGACCAATATTCAAAACATCATATGGGATTTTGTATTTCTTCAAAACATCTTTCGAGTATAATCCAAAGTCAGCGACCTCTATCCAGTCGCCTAATTTGATAAATGCTTCATGTTCAGTTCCAGCTTCATAATAACTTGCACTTCTCTTTTTGACCTTGAATTTAACTTTATCAAAGCCAAGTTTTTCTGTGAAATTTGTGACTATTTCTTTTCCTAATTCGGGAGAAATTTCTTTATCCATGACAACACATGATGCAGAGAAATGACTTCGAAGGTGAGTCTGATCTTCTCGCTGCTCACGCCTGAAACATCTATCGATTGAAAATAACTTCAATGGTAGTTCACTTCTACCGGCAAGTGCTTGTAAAGTGATAAACCATCCAGAGGTCATATGGGACCTTAAAGTGAGATTTGTAGGAACGGGAATTAACTCTTTAAACTCCTTGAAAAAATCTAATACTTTTTCAGCGGCTTCAAACTCAATCCCCAATCCCGTAGAGATTGCCTCGACAAAATCGTCACCTTCTATTGTTCCCCGTTTATAATCTTGCAAAGTTCTTTCAAGATTCCTACTCCTTCTTTCATCGAGTTCTACAAACTGAGATATCTTATCCTTGACTTCTTTTGAAAGGCCTACATTTGGTCTTGGAAGCCCTGCAAGATAGTATACTCGATCCAATATAGCAGGAGTCTCTGAACCCCACTGCTTATACATATCATCGTCAGTTATGAAAAGAGGATTGAACACCTCATCGAAATCAAGATCAAGATAAATATTTCTGATAATAGATATCGTTTCTTCTAAAACATGTGGCTTACCCATAAACTATCCCCTCTCCAGGATCAATTTCTCTCTTTGGCGAAACAGAAGGCATTGAAACAGGAGATGGAACATTTATATCACTAGAAACACCTACCGACTCAACAAAACATTTGTAAAGTATTGAATTGTGGATAAATAGAAATTTACCTGTGTCTAGTCTCTTCTTTTCTTTCCACTCGTTTAATATTTCTTCTTTTTCAGGCCCATCGTAAATAAAAACACCTTCAATTTTAATGGAACATACATTGGGGGTGTAATTGCAACAGAAAACAAATTCTATAAAAATATTATTATTGCTACTACCATAAGCATCCGTTAAGGTCAAGTTGCTTGAAATACTAACAGATGGCGACCCTTCATCGACTCGGATAAATCTTTTGGCCTCGATGCTAGTTAAAATTACGCCCCCCATAACACCAGCCCAATGTATGAAATATTATATATAAGATTAACTTATACACTCAATCCTTGGATAATAAGACAACTCTTGATTCCGGTGCAGAATCAACTGCCCTATAGCCTGATTTTTCTTTCAATTTTTTAGAGAATTCTAATATATCATCAAACATCGGCATGTTTTCTACTTCAAGCCTCTTTCTTGAATAGCCAACAAACATGTAAGCTTTAGCCTCGATAAAATCAGGATTTGCCTTTTCTATAAGTTTTGAGTATTCACCAATATCTGCCATATTAAAATCTTTAACAAGAGTGAGCCTTAGAATTCTTCTTTTTGTTTTAATCTTTGGCAGAAGCTCTAAAGATTCGTTTAGTTTTTCCCATCCATTCTTAATCTGTGGATTACATACCCTTTCATAAGTTTCTTTTGTGGGGGCTGGTAATGTGATGTAAAGATTATCGGGATAAGTATCCATTGAAGCAAGTACTTCGGGAGTTGTTCCATTTGTCACGAGAAATGTTGAGAAATTTCTTTTTTTAAATCCATCAATTAATCCAGATATATCAGGGTAAAGTGTAGGTTCACCGGCAAGCGAAATTGCAACGTTTGTTGGATCTTCTGCTTCTTTCAGTTTATCTATATCGACCTTTTCAAGAAATCCGTGGTAACCTGAGAGGAGCTCTCTTTGTGCCTCTATACACCCCTCAATAATATTTTCAGGGTCATCATATTTAGAAGGATTGTCTTCATTATATTCAACTGGGCGCCAACAGAATAAACACTTGTGTGTGCACCATGCAACAGAAGGGGTCATCTGAAGGCATCTATGGCTTTCAATTCCGTAGAATCTTTGTTTATAGCAAACTCTGCCTTCAGTCAAACTTTTTTTTGCCCAGTGGCAGATTTTTACTGCGCTATGTTCCCCAACAATCCTGTATTTCTGCCTCTTCAGTATACTCCAAACTTTCTCCATCGCCATGACCCCCAAGGTCTTGAACAAAAATCTCTACACATTTCTTTAATCCTTCTTCCATGTTAGATTTACCATTGGCACCGGCGGCACCTTTGTGGCCACCGCCTTCACCACCAATTAATGGAGCTACTTGAGACATTATCTTGGCAAGATTAATTCCTTTGTCAATGACTGATTTTTTAGCCCGGCCACTTATCCGGACCTCGCTTCCGTTATCCGCACCGACAAATGCAACGTCTGCCCCAGTTGAGAGGATAGATTTTGCTGCAAGAGCCTCACAACTTGAAACATTAGAAGTTGCAACGATGAAATCAGAAACGCTATAAAGTTTCATTCTTTGGTGCGCCTTTAGTATGGCTACCTTCTTAGACATGTCATCTTCAACTCTTAACAGTTCATCGACATCAGATATGTTATATCCCCTTTTGAAAATATGGATCAAAGTTTTCAAAGTGTTTACATCAGAAAATCTCATGTGTCCTGTATCAGTAACTATACCGGTAAGTATGGCACGAATTATCTTGTCGCAGTTTGTATTTTCTTTATCGAGTAATCCTTCGTCTTGCATTTTAAGCATAATATCAAATATAATTTCAGCTGTCGAAGTCCTTTCCTTGTTAAGGAAATATGTATATTTTGTTCCCCTAAATTTATTCGTTTCAAATGTTTCGTGATGATCAATTGATATTACTACTTCGGCATTCTCAATCATGCTCTCAAAAATTCCAAGCTGCACAGGAGTGGATGTGTCAAGAATTATCAGATTCTTATGATCAGTCGGAGTTGTAACAATAAAATCTCCAAGACTAGAAATTACGTTTTTTGACAAATTATTTAATGTTTCAGTTCCGATCATTACATTTTTGCCCTGGGATTTTAGCAATTCCTTCAAAGCAATTGCACTGCCTATAGCATCAGGATCTGCGTTTTGATGAAGAAGTATTATATATTGATCTTGTCGCAATAAAATTTCCATTAATCTAGTATACTCTACATTACTTAACATTTATTCATTCTCAACAAATTTATCAAAGCTTTAGCCCGATGTAGGTTGTCCACCTAAAGCCTTCTGAAGATTTTTCTGCATCTCTTCAAGCTTCTTCTTCACTCTATCTTCTTGTTTCTCGATAGTAGTAATCCGGATACTGATGGACTCCTTCTTTTTGTTAAGATCATCCAACATATCTGCTTTTTCAGATTTGACAAGAATGCTACCAATGCTCTTGTAAACAACTGGATTTTCGGTCTTTGAAAGCTCAGCCAATGCTAACTCTGTCTCATTACTTTCCAATTTCAAAGATTGTAATTGGTTTACTATTATCTGATACTGACTCTGCAACTGTTGAAATTGCATTAGTTCCTGTTGTATATTTTCCGGAATATTCTGCAAAAATACCACCTCAATATTATCTATACTTGAATCTAAAAAACAACAATTATAAATCTTTGGGTGGCATAAGTTTAAATAATCTCAAGAGAAGTTAGGATTTATGAGGGCGTTATACATAGGCAGATTCCAACCGTTTCATCTTGGGCATCTTCATGTTGTGAAGTACATACTAGAATCATCTAAAGAAGTAATTATAGCCATAGGGAGTTCTCAAGTTTCTCACACGATACAAAATCCTTTTACTGCAGGTGAAAGATTTCTAATGATTAAAAAAACATTAGAAACAGAAGGTGTTGACTTGAGACATGTTCATATTTTACCTGTACCTGATATTTATAGAAATGCATTGTGGGTAAAGCATGTCGAAACAATCACGCCCCCTTTCGGTGTAGTCTATGCAAACGAACCTGTAACAGTCAGACTATTCAAAGAATCGTCCTATGATGTAAGAGGACCTGAATTCTATAAAAGGACTTTATACTCTGGAGAAGAGATAAGAAATAGGATCCTACTCAAAGGAGACTGGGAGAGTCTAGTGCCTAAGGCCACCGCTGAAGTGATAAAGGATATTGATGGTGTGGCAAGACTTTTTGAAATAATAAAATCTGATAAAAAGGAAACTTCTTATCAAGAGATGGCAAACTCAGTCTAATCGATAAAGTTAAATACTGTTTTCTAATAAATCAAAAGGTTTAGATTATGGAACATAAAAGTATATTTACAGCTAAAGAGATATCTGAGATGTCTATTGCCATAGCACTCTCAACAGTACTCAGTTTCATAAAAGTTTTCCAGATGCCCCAAGGAGGATCAATAACTGCAGGAAGCATGATCCCAATAATATTTTTAGCTCTCAGAAACAGGCCTAAAGTTGCTTTAACTGGAACAATTCTTTATGGGTTAGTTCAATTTATGATAGAGCCTTTCTTCGTTCATCCGGTACAATTCCTTTTTGACTATCCTTTTGCATTTGGGGTTCTTGGTATTGCCACATTCATAAAGAGATATCCATTCATTGGAGCAAGTATCGGAGTTGCCTTGAGATTTATCTGCCACTTCCTTTCAGGTTTTATCTTCTTTGGTATGTATGCACCCGAAGGTATCAATCCAGCTTATTATTCAGCAATCTATAACGGTTCTTACTTGCTACCTGAGCTTTTCGTAACAGCGATATTTATTTATATACTGTCTAAGAAGAAGTTAATAGATGCCTTCAAATAAGAAAACTCTGATAATACTAAGCGATTCTGAGGCCTGTCATTTAGAAGATAGTTTTGATCTTATATTGGTCGCAGATGGAGGGTATAGAACAGCTAAAGAAATGAATCTGGCTATTGATGTTCTTATTGGTGATTTTGATTCGATAACATCTGAAGAGATTAAAGAAGCAGAATCAAACGGGATTAAGATATTATCATTTCCAACTGAGAAAGACAAGACTGATGGAGAAATTGCGGTAGATTATGCCATCTCTGAAGGCTCAACAGAACTTGTGATCCTTGGTAGTTTCAAAGAAGAGCTTGACCACGCATTGGGGAATCTATTCTTACTTTTTAAGATTGACAAAGCCGGGATTAGTTCAAAGCTTATTACCCAGCTTTATGAGATTGAATTAATAAATTTTGAGAAAGAATATCTTGAGAAACAAGGCCATGAATTATCACTTATCCCAGTTTCTGGGATAGTTGAAGATCTAAATATTGAAGGAAGCAGATATAATCTCTTTAATGTAAAAGTTGAAATGGGCCAAACTCTAACATTAAGGAATGTAATAATTGACAAAAAGGCAAAAGTATATTTTAAGAAAGGTAAAGTTTTATCTATCTTAAAAAGATAATATGATATTAATGTGGTGATCCCATAATTGAACTTTCAGAAAAAGAAACTCAAAGATATAAAAGACAATTGATCATAAAGGATTTTGGGGAAAAATCTCAGAAGATTCTGAAAGGGTCTACAATAACAGTATTTGGTTGTGGGGGTCTTGGATGCCCCACTGCAACATACCTTGCTGCAAGTGGAGTTGGAAAAATAAATTTAATTGACTTTCAAAAACCTGAAATTTCTAATCTTAACAGACAGGTAATGCATTTTGAGAAGGACTTGGGGATAAAAGACAAATCCATATCGCTTAAGGAAAAACTGGCGCAGTTGAACAGTTCAATAGAAATAGAATCTTTTTCTTTACAAATTGATGAGAAAAATATCGACATGTTCAAAGAGAGTGATGTACTAGTTGACTGCCTAGATAATTTTCACACACGGTATCTTTTGAATGAATTTTCATTAAGAGAAAGAATTCCATTGGTTCATGCTGCTGTTGAAGCATATTATGGACAGATAACGACAATTATCCCTGGAAAAACACCATGCATAAAATGCCTGTTTCCAAATATCCCTGATAAAAAGAAGATATCCCCAATAATTGGACCAACATGCGGAGTAGTTGGATCTATTGAAGCTATGGAAGTTATTAAAGTACTTACTGGGGTCGGAGAAATCCTATCAGGAAAACTACTGATTGTGGACTTAAAATATATGGAAGTTGAAACTATTAATTTTAAGAGAAAAAACGATTGCCCAGTTTGTTCTGAATATTTTTCATAAAACTAATTTTTAATAATTAGGAATCTTTATAAATTACTGAAAAGGCGTAAGGATAGATGATTTCGAATAATCCAAAAAAATTATTAATCCTTCTTGGTAGCATTGCTTTTTTAGCCCAAGGAGATAATTATGCGGCAGCCCCCTTGATTATAAGTATAGCGAAAGACTTGAATCTATCAATTCCATCAGCAGCATTATCTATTACGGCATATATGTTGCCATTTGGCATTTTCACATTATTTTTTGGGCCATTGGCAGATAGATATGGAAAGGCTACGGTACTAAATATTGCATCTTTTTGCACAGCTATTTTTAGCATATTGTGTGCATACTCATTTGACCTAATATCACTTTGTTTGCTTAGGGCAGCTAATGGTGCTTTCGCAGCAGCAGTTTTACCAGTCGCAGTATCATTAGTTGGCGATAGTTTTGAAGACTCAAAAAGACAAAATGCCTTAGGTGCTGTCATAGGAATGATGTTTTTTGGTGGAGCTGTATCCCCTGGAATTGGTGGGATAGTTTCTTATTATGGATCATGGCGGCTGTTATATCTAATATACGGAGTTGCAGAACTTATTGTAGCATTAATTATGATAAAAAGTTTGGAAAGAAATCCCGGAGTTATCCCAAGTTTGAATTTCATAGAGGTGTATAAAAAATCCTTTGGCAATGAGAATTTGATAAAAGTTGTAAGCATTCTCTTTTTTGTAGGATTTTCTGTTTTTGGAAGCTTCATGTTTTCTGGAAATTTTATTCAAGAAACTATGGGATATAATATCCTTTTTGTAGGTGCGTTGTTATCATTATTTGGGCTATCTACCGCCATCGCCGGTAGGAAGGCTGGAACGTTAAGGCAAAAAGTTGGTAATAACTTACTTATTTATGCGGGGATTATTGGAGGCGTCTCCTGGGGATCTATGATTTTATGGAAAAATCCGATTCTGATGTCTTTATCTTTGATTGGATTTGGATTTGCATTTATAATAATCCAATCTACAATAATTCAAACCGCACAGCAATCAATGCCTAATCAACGAGGTACGGTTATGTCCCTTGCCTCGTTTAATATGTTCATAGGTGGGGGCATTGGAACATTCGTAAATGGTAAAATACTAAGCTTATTTGGATTTATACCTATATTTCTAACTGCCTCGATTATTATTTTTATGGCTGGATTGGTAATTAGTCGTAATTTAAAATCTAGAACTTAAAGATATTATAACGAGGCAGTATACTGTAAGATTAATAAAACAGGGATATGTGTATCCTACGTAATGGATAGTCTAAAGTTAATAAAGTATACATATGAAGCATTTTTACTTATTTATCCCCCAAAAATCCTACCTCAATATAGTATTGATCACTTACGCCGATCATATAAGTTCCACTTTTATCAAACTTTAATTCATATCCTTTCATGATTTCAAAGTTCTTCCAAATAGTTCCAAAGTAATCAACAGTTTCATCTTCACTTCGCTCAAATGGATCATCAAATTCAGTATAGTACACAGTTGGAGGATCTGTACACAATGAAGTTCTACAAGTAACAACTGCTCTTATGACTTGATCACTTCTGATAGAATAAACATTTGCAATTATTCCAACTTCCCTAAGGCGGTATCTTGCTTGTGGAATTAATTTATAAAAAAATTTTGGCTCACAACCACATTGAACAGAACATTTTTCTTTAATAATATCCGGTGTGCATAATCCATCTACACATTTGTAAGTCCAAAGATCTTTGTTTCTACACTGGTCACTGCACTTAACTCTCTGGCAGAGATCAGTTATACAACCACACTTTTCAGAGCATGGCTCAATTCTTACAAAATCAACACATTGGCCATCTACGCATTTTTGGCCCCAAAGATCTTCACCTTTGCAGATATCAGGACACTGTATATTTTCACATGGATCAGTTTTTATAACAGGCGGAGGTTGTTCCTTTGGTTTGCTGCAACCTGAAGATAAAATAAGTACGGCCATTAGGATAATTATCCCAACAAACCTTGCTCTCCCCTTACCCATGAAATCTAGACTTCATAATCCAATATAAACTTTAAGGTTAAATTGACATGTTTTAAAAGTAGTATGATAAAAAAAAAGTTAAATAAATTTTATTCTTTTGGGTAGAGTCCTAGTATCTTCATTATCTTTGCTATTGGGAGAGATTTACTTATCTCTGGATCTCCTTGGGGTGATGCTGATACAACTCTTCGAAGATTATAGTTATTCTGACCAAACTTTGGCCAATTAGAGTCTGCGTATGCTCTCATTGAACTTTCATATGTTGCATATGTCCATCTTGGGCTACCGTATATGGCATAAAGTTCGCCCTTAGTAGCTGAATTAGTTCCAACATAGATTGTGCCATCACTACCGATTGCCGGAGAGCTGAACATCCTAACCCTATGTAGTCTGTTTTTCACTTTAGGGTACCGTCTGGATTTACCACGTAAAGTTGCAAAGAGTATGTCTACACTTAATTAAGTTACAAGAAGATAATAAATATAATTGGATAATTTATGAGTGTTCAAAATCGAAAAGTTATATAATCAAATTGTATATGGGCTATCCTTATATGCCTAAAATTGAAAAATAGCCTATGGAGAATTCCTCTAAGAGATTTTGGGAGATTGATGTCTTGAGGGGGATAGCTATAATAATGATGATTTTATATCATTTAAGCTACGATCTTTATTTTTTAGGCGATTTTCCAATAAAAATATACTCCCTCTCTTGGACTCTCTTCCAAAGAACAACTGCTTCTCTATTTTTACTGCTCGTCGGGATATCTCTAACAATTAGTTATTCAAAGCTTAAATCAAAATATCAAAGAAAAGAACTTTTTTTTAGAAATCTAAAGCGAGGCATCAAGATATTTACATGGGGTGCCACCATAACTATATTTACTTTCATCTTTCTCACTGAAGGTGTTATTCTCTTTGGCATACTTCATCTAATTGGAGTTTCTATAATAATATCATTTCCCTTACTAGACTACAAATACAAAAATCTTGCATTGGGACTAATAGTGATATTAATGGGGGCATACCTAAGCAATTTCACATTCGATACAACTTATCTCTTGTGGCTAGGGTTTGAGCCAAACTCTTTTTTCTCGTTTGATTACTTCCCGATACTGCCTTGGTATGGCGTTGTCCTGATTGGTATTTTCTTGGGTAATTTGGTCTACCCAGAATCTAAAAGGAGATTTAACATTCCTGATATCTCAGGCAATATACTTTCCAAAAGTTTATCTTTTTTAGGAAAACATTCCCTAAAGATTTATCTGATTCACCAGCCAGTTATAATCATGATATTATACGCTCTAGGATTTGCCAATTTATCTATTGTTTGGATATAATCAAATATACCCTTTCCTTGAAAGTATTCTTTTTAAGACTTTGATATTGAAGGGATTCCCGTGAGAAGGGTATAATGTGTGTACATTATTTTCAACTAATTTTTTCCAACTTTGGTATATCTCTGTTATGTTCTCCCCAAATATCGGTTCCCCTGCACCTACCCTAAGGGGAAGCCCGTTCATTGCAAGGTCTCCTATGAAAGCCTCACCTGAACCTAGTATAACAGATATTGAACCATTTGAATGGCCAGGGGTGTGGATAATCCTACCGTTGATCCCATAATCCCTAAGATCAAAATCAGAATCAATAATAATATCTGGCTTTAGATGATTGAAGCTTGTATCAATCGATGCAATTTTACTTAATAGAATTTTACCCCATATATTTAGAGGTTTTGTACTCATTGAATCTGTTATTCCCAAATCCAAAAGAGACATATCATCCTTGTGGAGAAGGATTTTGGCTTCTGTTATTTTTTTTAATTCCGATGCATTTCCAATATGATCATAGTGGGCATGCGTCAAAACAATAAGCCCGATGTTTTTGAAAGGTATTTCGTTATTTTCAAGAAAATCCAAAATAATTTGAGTTTTGCCCTTGTAACCGGTATCAATTAGAACATTACTAGAGTTA
This sequence comes from Methanofastidiosum sp., assembly GCA_041678455.1. Lineage (GTDB taxonomy): Archaea > Methanobacteriota_B > Thermococci > Methanofastidiosales > Methanofastidiosaceae > Methanofastidiosum. The sequence goes on along the minus strand of JBAYOH010000022.1, from coordinate 1,547 downwards.
GATTTCAAAAAATAGCAATTTGTTGCTCCAACTTTTATAATATTAAATTTATTTTCCACATTTTTCAATATATTGGAAAGTCTTATAAGTTTTATAGTCTATTCTGATTATAGGTGATTATATGGAAGAAGAAATTAACAACGATGAAACAAATGAAGACATTCAAAAATTTCCTTTACCAATGGGTACTATTGTCAGGATCATGAGGACACATCTCGATAGTGACAAGATGATTTCAAGGAAGGTCAAGGAAGAGATGAATCTCTTTTTAGGTAAGATGCTTGAAGATGTCTCTACTAAATTAAATGACAGCCCATATGTCACAGTAGATGAAGTGATGTTCAGAGAAGCTGTAAGGCCTTATGAAAACATGAAAGCAGTTGAACTTGAAAAGAAGAGAATAATAAAGACTCTCGAGAAGATCAAAGCCGACTGTGATGTTTTGATAGAAGAAGTTAACAGGACTTTTAGATTGTAGAGTTATTTAAATAAACTTATAAAAAATTAAATATTAAATTTTAGTTAATATTTGCTCTAAGAGTTCTTTTGCTTTTTTAAGGTCGTTTACTGCTTTAATGACGTTCCCTGTTTTTTTAGTGTTTTGAATATACTGTTCTGCTTGAGTCCACATTGATTTCACATTGTCAGGAACACTGCATCCTGCACTTGAAACTCCGCTCTGCTTGCAATCTTCTGGAAGCTTATTTAATATCTGAGACTCTAAGCTATTGACTGTTTTTAATCTGTTATTGTATGAAGCTTTCAATTCTGCGTGTATCGATAATGTTGGATTATTGAGCACAATTATTTTGACAGTTGCTGTTGGTAGAGTTGAAACATCGTTTGGCATTCCACCGTACTCTACTATGTACCCTGTAAGTTCACCATCAGATGAGAGATCGTTCCAATATCCAGCGGATAACAATTGCCCATAATACCCAGTTTCATCAGAATTATTTGGTTCATTAACATTCCAATTGGCATATCCAACTTCGATTACGTTAGGAGATAATCCTTGACTGAAGATTTGACCTACTTCTGGACCTGCAACCCAAGACCAATTATGATCTTCAGATTGACCATCAGTAGCTCCTATCCATGCAGAATCTTCTTCTTCAGATAATAAAGAAGTAACACAAATATTTTCTGCTTTAGAAGTTATTGTTACAAGGTATCCTTCTAACCCATAGAAGGTCTTATCTGATGCTGCCGTGTTTGCATCGCCCCATGTAAGAACATCTGAGACAAATTCATAATAGTGTCCAGTGTCCGGACAAAATAGTGCTGTATCCGTAGTGGTGGAGTATGTAAATGTGTCAATTCCATACCAATTTGGATCTGGAGTATACCTTATCTTACCATTTTCGATAATGGCCGTACCGTGTTTTGGTGAGCTAATAGGCCCTATTTGAGTCAATCCTGTATCATTAGCCAATACGTCAATCAAGACGGTACTGCCTTTGTTACATATGGCAGAATCGTCTACTGCGCCTCCAGAAGCCCAAACTGAAGAAACTAAAAAGCAGGGCATAATTAACGAAAATATT